>NZ_JBOBRE010000012.1:0-195784 GCF_050586525.1 Massilia sp. BKSP1R2A-1
CCTTCCAATAGCGGCCATATGCCTGGGCGACGTCGGCTGAGGTACGGAAGGGGATGGCGCTGAGCCCCATTCCAGCGGCACGTTCCAGCAGCTGATCGATGCTGCGCGTGATTTCTGCTTCACCCATATTCCGTCGCTCGCGCAGTCGTGCAGCTTCGCGCAGCGTGAAAAACAGGCCGACCTGTTCAGGCTTGAACCGCTCCAGAAGGTAGTTGGTTTCGTCTTTCGGATCGGGCTCCAGGCGACCCAGTTGGACGCCATCGCGGGCCGCGAGCCAGCGGACGAATCCGGATTCGCCGGTTTGCTGGATCGCCTCGTTTCTGTCCTTGGGTACCGGCCTGTTCGGCCCTTCGTAGAAAGCAATGTGGGGACGTTGCGCGTTCCATTGTTTTTCGATTTCAGCGAATTGGGGATCGGCTGGATCGGATGAATGCTGTGCCCCGATATACGTCAGTTGTCCGGTACCGGAGACCAGTGCCACGCGATACTCCGGATTAGCGACTGGCGTCGAATATGGAACTAGGCGTTCGAGGCAAGGATTGGCGGCGGCATTCGTTGCGGCGAAAGCAGCGAGGAGGAGGAGCGTTTTCATGCCGGCAGATTAGCGCCGCGCGCGTTACGCTGCCCAGCCTTTCCGACGAACGGGGCAAAGGGAGGGGTGAAGGGGTACCAGCGCTGACGAATCTTTATTGGAAAGGCGCGGTCCGCGGAGGCATCGGCTCTACTGACTATCGACGACGCATGTCTTTCACCTCGAGTATTTCGGTCACTTCGAGCATGCGTCTGCACGTCCCCATGCTTCCGAACTTCCCCTCTGGTCCGAGTTTGCCGCGAACGATCACATAGGCCGTTCCCCACTTCACGCCGTGTTTGCCAGGCGGGAGCATTGCCTTCGACATGTCCGAATCGATGCACCAGGCTTCGTCCTTTCCATCAGGCGTAAAGACGGAGTTTTCGAAGTTGTAGAAGTACATACCTCGAAAGTCAGGGTCTGTCGAAGCTGGCGCCGCCAATGCGGGTATCGCAAGGAGCGCGAGTGCAAGGGGATAGCAAATGGATGATGTTCTCAATTGAATTCTCCGAAATGCTGGCCGACGAAATCATCCGATGGCGACCTGTCGCGGACGCTGCTGCACTCAGCATACAACAGCTTCTTTGCGTCGAGTTTCGGGCATACCCGCTATATTCGTGTTTCGAACGCGAATGCAAAAAGAAAGGCCACTATGCGAAAGATTTTCCTCCTCGGTGCGATTGCCATCCTGAGCGCGTGCTCCGATAAATCGGCGGCACCTGCGGCGCCAGCCAATACCGCCAGCAGAACTGAAGCGCCTTCCACGCCTGTACACGACAGTCCTGCGCCGACTGCTTCGACACCGGCGCCAGTCCCCGCATCGAATGTCCTCAGTGCAGAGGGAATCGGGGCAATCCGCTTTGGCATGAAGCTGGCCGACGCGGAGCAGGCAGCAGGCAAAGCAACTTTGCCCGAGCCCTTCGATCCGGTCTGCAGCATGGTGCGCTTCGCCTCCTTGCCCAAGCTGCGCTTCATGGTCGAGGAGGGTGTCGTCACGCGTGCGGATGCCGAGCCCGGTGTCGAGAATGCCGCAGGGGTCGCGGTGGGCGACACGCTGGCGCAGGTGCGCGACAAGCATCCCGACGCACAGGTCGGCACGCACAAGTACGACAAGAACGGCCATTACGTGACTTTCCCGAGTTCCGATGGGCGTGGCGCCATCATCCTGGAGGAGTCCGGCGGCAAGGTGACCAAGGTGCGCGCCGGCCTGCAGCCGGCGGTGGCCTACGTCGAAACCTGTGGTTAAGCCGGCGCGTACTTCAGTCGCACAGGGCGACGGCTTTCGTGCGCTGGTCGATCATGACCGTATAGCGCTGAAGGATATGCGCGCCCACGAGCAGTTCAGGAAAGCGCTCCGATACCCGCACCTCCACGCCTGACAGGCGCGCGGAACCGATCATGACGTCCTGATCGAGAACGCCGCGTTTGGTATCGATCCGGGTATTGGTGAGCGTTCCTTGCCCGGCATCCTTCAGCGGAGCGCTTGCCACCTTGTCGTACATCGCCTGCGGCATCACCAGGCTGACGTTTGCACCGGTATCGAGATTGCCTTCCAGCCTGTTCCCGCCGATGGAGACGGGAACGCGAAACGCGCGCTCGTACTTCAGCACCTTGTCACCTGGTGCGGGTAGGGACAGGGCAGGACTGAAGGACAAGGTCTTGGTGGGATAGTCGAGGATCAGCAGGCCATCCGCGAAGAAGTCGCGCCCGAGGATGCCGTAAAAGGCGGCTTCCGGCTTCATGCGGCTTCCATAGTCGCGCGTGATCACTTCGAGCCCTTGCCGCGACAAACCACCCAGCTGCACGGAATCGAGCCGCACCGTATCGACCGTGGCGGACTGCACGCCGTCCGAGGTACTGCTCGTGCCGTGGATCTTCAGGCCCAATGCCGACACCAGGGACTTGTCTGCGCGCCCCAGGCCGCTCGCCCCGGTATCGACGGCAAACCTGAACGGACCGCGCCCATTGACCTGGGCCTGCACGTAGATGCGACCGTCGACCACGTCGAAGGGAACTCGCACCGGAAAGCTGGCGGCCGGCGCCTTCGCCAGCGCGCAGGCCGGTGCTGCGGGAAGTGACTGCGCCGATACGAAACCAGTAGCGCCCAAGCACAGCAGGCACAAGACAGATGAGAAGCGTGCGTACGCGAACATGGCGTCTCCTTGAGGGAAAACGCCAGTTTCCTCGCCCGCTCGTGCAAGCGTCTGCGCTTTGCGACGAATCCATGCCGGGGGCGACGAAACGCCGCCCCCTTCCAATGAAAGAACTAGGCCGCCATCTTCAAGGCCCGCCGCGGATTGCGCCGCTGCAGCAGGTCGAAGCGATCCAGCATCATGACCTTGTCCCACGCCGCCACGAAGTCGCGCACGAACTTCTCCTTCGCGTCGTCGCTCGCATACACCTCGGCCAGCGCGCGCAGTTGCGAGTGCGCGCCGAAGACCAGATCGGCCGCCGTCGCCGTCCAGCGCACCGCGTTTGTCGCCCGATCAAGCCCTTCGTAGATCTTCTCGCCCGACACCGACGGCCGCCATGCCGTGCCCATGTCGAGCAGGTTCGTGAAGAAGTCCGTGCTCAACACGCCCGGCCGGTCCGTGAACACCCCGTGCTGCGTCTGCCCGTGGTTTGCCCCCAGCACCCGCAAGCCCCCCACCAGCACCGTCATCTGCGGCGCGGTGAGTTTCAGCAGGTTGGCCCGGTCCAGCAGGCGGGTCTCGGGCTTGAGCGGATCGTCGGGACGGAAGAAGTTGCGGAAGCCGTCGCCCAGCGGTTCGAGCACCTCGAAGATGTTCTCGTCGGTCTGCTCCTGCGAGGCATCCGTCCGGCCCGGCACGAAGGGAACCGTGACCTGTACGCCGGCCTTCGCGGCCGCATCCTCGACGGCCGCACAACCCGCCAGCACGATCAGGTCGGCCAGCGAGACCTTCTTGCCGCCGGATGCTGCGCCGTTGAAGTCCTGCTGGATGCGTTCCAGCACGGCCAGCACCTGGGCCAGCCGCGCCGGTTCGTTCGATTCCCAATCCTTCTGCGGAGCGAGCCGGATGCGTGCGCCGTTGGCGCCGCCGCGTTTATCGGTGCCGCGGAAGCTTGCCGCCGCGTTCCAGGCGGTAGAGACCAGGTCGGCCGTCGACAGGCTTGATTCCAGGATGGTGCGCTTCAAAGCGGCGATGTCGCCCTCGTCGACCAGCGGATGGTCGACCGGCGGCACCGGATCCTGCCACAACTGCGGTTCCGGCACCCAGGGGCCGAGGTAGCGCGACATTGGCCCCATGTCGCGGTGCAGGAGCTTGAACCAGGCCTTGGCAAAGGCGTCCGCCAGCTCTTCCGGGTGTTCGTGGAAGCGCTTGGCGATCGGGCCGTAGATCGGGTCCATGCGCATCGACAGGTCGGTGGTGAGCATCATGGGTGGATGGCGCTTCGCCGGATCGTGGGCGTCCGGCGGCATGTCCTGCGCTTCCGGATTCTTCGGGGTCCACTGTTTTGCGCCGGCCGGGCTGGTCGTCAGCTCCCATTCGTACTTGAACAGGTTTTCCAGGAAGCCGTTGTCCCACTTGGTGGGGTTGGCGGTCCAGGCGCCCTCCAGGCCGCTGGTGATGGCATGCGGGCCCTTGCCGCTGCCGAATTTGTTCTTCCAGCCCAGGCCCTGGTCTTCGAGCGCCGCGCCTTCCGGTTCGGGCCCGACGTTGCCGACCGCCGGGCCGGCGCCATGGACCTTGCCGAAGGTGTGGCCGCCGACGATCAGCGCCACGGTCTCTTCATCGTTCATCGCCATGCGGGCGAAGGTTTCGCGGATGTCGTGGGCGGCGGCCAGCGGGTCGGGGTTGCCGGCAGGGCCTTCGGGGTTCACGTAGATCAGGCCCATCTGGACGTTGGCGAGCGGTCCGGTGAGTTTGCGGCCTTCGCCGTAGCGCTCGTCGCCCAGCCAGGTGTCTTCCGGGCCCCAGAAGATATCCTCGGGCTCCCAGACGTCGGAGCGGCCGAAGCCGAAGCCGAAGGTCTTGAGGCCCATCGATTCGATGGCGACGTTGCCGGCCAACACCAGCAAATCGGCCCAGGACACGGCCTGGCCGTATTTCTTCTTGATGGGCCAGAGCAGGCGGCGTGCCTTGTCGAGGTTGGCGTTGTCTGGCCAGCTATTGAGCGGCGCAAAGCGTTGCTGGCCCTCGCCGCCGCCGCCGCGGCCGTCGGCGATGCGGTAGGTGCCGGCCGCGTGCCAGCTCATGCGGATGAACAGGGGACCATAGTGGCCGTAGTCGGCCGGCCACCAGTCCTGGGTTTTGGTCATGACCTCGACCAGGTCGCGCTTGAGTGCCTCAGGGTCGAGCTCCTTGAACTGTTCGGCGTAGTCGAATTCTTCTTCGAGCGGACAGGACAGATGGGAATGGGTGTGGAGCACGGAAAGATCCAGCTGGTTCGGCCACCAGTCCTGGTTCCGTCTGGGGCGCCCGACCTTCGGGGTCGGGGCCGGTATTGCCGGGTTTTCGCTTTCACTGACGCTGCGGGTATTGTCCTTGTCTTGCATGTCGGTCTCCATCGGATAGGGGCACGGTGTTGGACTGCTTCAGTCAACAGCACGTTCAGCCTAAGCCACTGTTATCGAGCGGACAATCAAATTAAATCAATGAGGGCGATAGTTTTAGCCAAGAGGAAATGCCCCCTGGCGCAGCCAGCCGCGCACCGTGCGGAAGGTCCATTCCCGCTCCGCGCGCACGTCCTTGCTGGCATCCGAGACCAGCCAGTGCACCACGGCCAGGCCCTGCAGCTGCAGGATGTCGCCGCTGGCGAAATCGACCATCACGAGCGAGGCGCGCGGTTCCAGCAGCAGATTACCCAGGGTATTGAAGTAGCGGTTGCCCCAGTAGTCGGGCACCGTCAGCACCGCCCCGTCCAGGCGCAGGAAACCTGCCTCTCCGCCACGGTGCGAGATGTCGAGCCCGCCCGCGCGCACGGAGGCGCCGCTCGACGTGGCGACAAACATGGTCTCGCAGCGCGCGATCAGCGCCGCGGCTTCGTCCGGCAGCTCGGCCCCGAAGGCCGTCACCAGGCCCGTCTGGCGCGCGACGGGCGCAAGCTGGCGCACGTGAATGTACTTCGGGCAGTTGCCGAAGGACTGGTCGACGTCGACCAGCAGCCCCTGGCCATCCCCCTGCGCGACGACCCCATTGGCCCGGTTGCGCCGGCGGGTGGCGAGGTCGATGCCGAGCATGCCGACGCCGGCGCCGGCGTCGAAGAAGGGGCGGGCCGGGTCGTCCACGTCGGGCAGGGCGGCGATGCGCAGCCGGGCGGCATCGGGCGAACTCACGAAGCCCGGCTCACCGTGCAGGAGTGTCGCCAGCGGCCAGCCGCTCTCGTCCGCCACGCCCACGCACAGGAAGGGGAGCAGGGGAAAGAATTGCCGGTGCTGCTCCGGCATCTGGCTGCGGATGGGGGCGCCGGGCGGCCCGCCGCCGGCGAGCTGCTGGGCGCGCAGCTCGCCGGCGTGGAAGGGTTCGGGGATGCGGTGGTCGAGCATGGCTCAGTTCTCCGGCATGGCGACGAAATGGGGCAGGGCCTGCACGCGGCCGATCCAGGCGAGCACGTTCGGATAGGAATCGAGCCCGATGCCGCCCTCCGGCGCATGCGCGATGTAGGCGTAGCAGGCGATGTCCGCCAGCGTCGGCCGTGCGCCGGCCAGGTAGCCTCCCTTTGCGAGCGAGGCGTCCATGAAGCCCAGCACCTTGTCCGCCAGCTGGCGCATGAGCAGAGGCGGCATGCCGGTGTCGTAGAAGCGCGCCGAGATCCGCGCCCTGGCCGGGCCGAAGGCGATTTCGCCGGCCGCCAGGGACAGCCAGCGCTGGACCTGCGCCGCTTCGACGGGATCCTCGGGCAGCCAGCCGCTGCCGGCCGCGTAGCGCTTGGCCAGGTAGACCAGGATGGCGTTGCTGTCCGCGAGCACGAGCTCGCCGTCCTGCAGCACGGGAATCTGGCCGAGCGGGTTGAGCGCGAGGTACTCGGCGCTCTGGCGCACCGCGCTCGACGCCTCGATGCGCCGGAAGGGCAGTTGCAGGAGGTGCAGGAACAGTTCCACGCGGTGGGTGTGGCCGGACAGCGCGGTCCCGTAGACGGTGATGGATGGAGAGCTCATGTCTGCAATAGAGTGGTTGACGGTGCTTCATCGTAGGCGGGATTGCTGTATTGCGGAATGGGGCATAATGGCAATTCATCCTTCCATACTGCGCAACAATTCATGGACCGTCTGGACGAACTGCAGGTCTTCCTCGCCATCCTCGAGACGGGCAGCATGGCGGCGGCCGCGCACAAGCTGCGGCGCTCCGCATCGAGCGTCACCCGCACCCTGGCGACGCTCGAGGAAAGGGTCGGCACGCGCCTGTTCGAGCGCAGCACGCGGCGGCTCACGGCGACCAGTGAAGGGCTGAGCCTGGCCGATGGGGCGCGGCGCCTGCTGGCGGACTACGACACGGCGATCCGCGAACACGGTTCCACCGCGCCGCGCGGCCTGCTGCGGGTGACCGCGCCGATGGTGTTCGGCCGCCGGCACGTGGCGCCGGTCGTCACGCGCTTCCTGATGCGCTATCCGGACATCCAGGTCGACCTGGTGCTGGCCGACCGCAACGTCGACCTGATCGACAACGGCATCGACGTCGCCCTGCGCATCGGGGCGCTCGACAGCTCCGGGCTGGTGGCGCGCCAGCTGGGCACGGTGCACATGGTGACGCTCGCCAGTCCCGCCTATCTTGCACGGCGCGGCGAGCCGCAAGCGCCCGCGGAGCTGGTTCATCACGAGCTGATCCTGGGCACTGCCGTGCGCGGTCTTGCGGAATGGCGCTACCGGGTGGACGAGCGCGAGCAGGTCGTGCGCTTCACGCCGCGGCTGCAGATGAACGACGTCGAGGGCGTGCTGCATGCGGCGCGCGAAGGCTTCGGGATTGCGCGCGCGCTGTCCTACCAGGCCGCGCCGGATCTGGAGACGGGCAGCTTGACGCGGATACTGACGGCTTGCGAGCCCGGGCCAATTCCTGTGCAGCTCGTCTTCCCGAGCGCCCGCCACATGGCGCGGCGGGTGCGTGCCTTCGTCGATTTCGCGATCGAGGAGTTCGCGCGGCTACCGATGATCCATTGATCGTGTTCAGCGGTGATCTCGACCCTGCGTCAAGACGCGCTGTTTCTCCGGCTCGCCAGCCAGTCGCGGCCGCCGTTGGCCAGGGCGTTGGCGATCACCTCGGGCGGCAGGCTGTAAACGGTGGCCCAGGTGGCGCGTCCGTCGGCTGCATTGGAGGGAAAGCTGCTGGTCTCGATCGGCCAGTGGTATTTGCGCTTCAGCGCCCGCACGATGGCGGCCAGGGTGATGCGGCCGCGCATCGGTTCGGCGCCAGTCTGGTCTTCGTTGGACAGCAGGACGGCAAGGACGGCGCCGCGCGCGGTCATGGGGCCGGGGAAGAGGGGGGATTTTTTGGGCATGGCGGATTCTAGCGCGGCTGTGGCCTCTCATTCGCCTGCAAGGCGCAGCACGCCATCCTTGCCCAGCTCGTATCGGTCGAGATCGCGCGCCAGCGCCAGCGTGCCCTGGTAGTGCGCGCGCGCTTCGCGCTCGATATCCTCGAGGCTCAGCGGCCCATGCCCCGGCCGGTCCTGGTAGCGCGGACTGAAATGCGTCAGCACCAGGTTCGGCACCCCGGCTTCCTGGGCAAAGCGCGCCACCATGGCCGCCGAACTGTGCTGCGGCCCGGGGCCGACCTTCTGCCGGATTTCCTCGGTATAGGTCGCCTCGTGCACCAGCACGTCGGCATCCCGCGCTTCCTCCGCCAGCAGCGAAGGGCTGTCGTTGTCTCCGCCAATGATCACCTTGCGCGATTTGCGCGGCGGCGCCAGGTAATCCTCGGCGACGATCGTGCGTCCGTCCGGCAGTTCCACGTTGCGCCCCTGCTGGATCTCGCCCCAGGCCGGCCCCGAAGCGACGCCGCCGGCGCGCAGCTTGCCGGTGTCGAGGCGGCGCTCGACCAGCGCTTCGGTGAAGCTGTAGGCCCAGCAGTCGATGCGGTGCGACAGTCTGGTCGCGCGCACCCGCAGGTCCGGCAGCACCCCCGCATCGGGCAAGTCCTCGATCGCCACCCACTCGACGGGGTAGGGCAGCTCCAGCTGGGTCGCGGCCATGATGCATTCGGTCATCGGGCGCAGCGGCGCCGGGCCGACGATGGCGAGCGGCTCGCTGCGGTTCAGCATGCCGGCCGTGGCCAGCAGGCCGGGCAGGCCATAGCAGTGGTCGCCGTGCAGGTGGGTGATGAAGATGGCGCGCAGGCTCACCGGCGACAGGCCGGCGCGCTGCAGGCGGTATTGCGTCCCTTCGGCGCAATCGACCAGCGACCAGTGTTTCGCCCCGCTGCTGCGGACCGCAGCCGCCGTCATGTTGCGGCTTCGGGTAGGGGTGCCGGAGGAAGTGCCGAGGAACTGGATTTCCATGGAATCTGATTGCGATGAGGATGCCCTATTATCACGCAATCGCTGCGATGTTTGATTTTTCTCAAACCGCAGGACCCCCTCGACTTGTCTGACGTGACAGGACGGCCGCCATGGAGCGGCTGCCACCATCATCGTTCACGAGGAGGTGTCATGCGCAAGTTCATTGTGCCGATCGCGGCAGCATGCCTGCTGGCCGCACCCTTTGTCGCCAGGGCCGAGTGCAGCCGGCCGGTATCGCGGCTCGCCCTGGTCGATGCGGCCAGGCAGGCAGCTGCTCCGATGGGCGGCAGCGTGGTCGGGCTGTACACGCTGTCGAACGGACAACGGCTGCGGCTGACCGACCACTACGGCGACCTGGTCGCCATCTTCGAAGGGCGCGAGCTGGTCAGGCTGGAAGAGGCGGGCCCCAACCGCTATGCCTCACGCGAAGGCGACGTCCAGCTAAGCTGGGCGTCGCGCGAAGGCGCGATCGAGGTGCACTACACCGCTGACAGCCAGGGGCGCCTGCGGCGCAGTTGCGAATAGCGCTCAGCCGAACATCAGCGACTGGTGGGCGCCGGTGCCGGCCATGGCGCCGTCGGCCACCGCGATCGCCACATTGCCCGCCGCGCGGGCCACATCGCCGCCCGCGTAGACGCCGGGCACGGTGGTCTGCTTCCGCTCGTCGGTGCGGATGAAGCGTCCCGTCGGCCCCTCGTCGAAAGCGCAGCCCAGGCGTTCGGCGAGCGGACTCGCCATGTGGGTGCGGCCATATGTGAACAGGCCCGCCATGGCGACGCGCCGGCCGTCCGCCAGCACCACGGTGGCGGCGTCCTCGATGCGCGCGACCAGGGTTGCTTCGATGGCGGCCACGCCGCGCTGCGCCATGGCGGCGCGCTGATCTTCGCTGGGCTCGAAGCGGCCATTGGTGAACAGGGTCACGCGGCCCCAGTCCGGCAGCATCATGGCCTGGTGGAAGGACAGCTCGCCGCTCGCGAGGATGCCGATGTCGCCCTGCTGCAGCTCGTAGCCGTGGCAGTAGGGGCAGTGGAAGACGCTGCGGCCCCAGCGCTCGGCCAGGCCGGGAATGGCGGGCAGCTCGTCGCGCACGCCGGTGGCGAGCACCAGGCGGCGGCCGTGGACGGGGTCCGCGCCCTCGAGTTCGATGCGAAAGCCATTGCCGTCGGCACGGGCATCCACGGCGGCGCCCGCGTGCCAGCTGACGTTCGGGTAGGCCGCCACATCGTCCTTGCCGGCTTGCGCGATGGCGGCGGCCGGCTGGCCGTCGCGGCCGAGGAAGCCGTGCGAATCCTGGGCGAAGCGGTTGCGGCGCCGGCCGGCGTCGATTACCAGCACGCGGCGGCGGGCGCGCGCCAGTTGCAGGGCGGCCGACAGGCCGGCATAGCTGCCGCCGACGACGATGGCGTCAAAGGTCTCGTTCATGGTGGGCATGGTGGACTCCATGGGTATGCGCATGTTGGTCATAGCGGCGGTTGAACTCGGCCGAGAGGTCGGCCAGCGTGACGTGCCCGAGCTGGCGCATCAGGAGGGCCTCGGCCTCGTCGAACGCTGCGCCGAGCGACGCGTTGACGACCTGTTCGACCAGGCAGCCGGGAGACTCCGTGCGGTTGCCCATCGCGAAGAAGGGTGGGGCGCCCACCGCTTCGTAGATGTCGCGCAGCGTGACCTTCGCCAGGTCGCAGGTGATGCTCCAGCCGCCGCCGTGGCCGCGGTTCGACGCGATGAAACCACGCTCGCGCAGGCCGGCCAGCACGCGGCGCACCAGCACCGGGTTGGTGTCGAGGAAGCGCGCCATGTCTTCCGAGGTCATCGGGTGGTCGCTGTGGGCCAGGTGCAGCAGCACGTGGAGCACCGAGGATAGTTTGCTGTCGCGTCTCATGTAACTCATGATATTACAAATTCGCGCGGCCGTGTGCGCAGGCGGGCGAAACAATCAGCGGGGAGGCAGGTGCAGGGTGGGCAGGACGCGCCACATGTAGAAGCTGACACAGGCGCCGACCAGGCCCAGCAGGGCCGGCACCGGGAGACCTTCGAAGCGGCGCATCCCCAGCAGCAGCGAGCCCCACAGCATCACGGTCGCCACGATCTTGGCCTTGAGCGGAATGCCGCGGCCGGCCTCGAAATTGCGCAGGTATTCGCCGAACACGCGGTGCGAGAGCAGCCAGCCGTGCAGGCGGTCGGAGCCGCGCGCGAAGCACCAGGAGGCCAGCAGCAGGAAGGGTGTGGTCGGCAGCAGGGGCAGGAAGATACCGAGGATGCCCAGCAGCACGGCGATCGCGCCGGCCACGTTGTAGAAGGGTTTCATGATGATGTCACTCTAGCATGCCCGCGACGGGTGAAGCGGTGAAAGAATATTTCACCGGGTGCTTGCAAATGAAACAATGTTTCATCGTTGCTTTGCGGCATCAATTTCGGTAAATCGCAGCTGTTCCGTAAGTTCCATATGGAAACGACAGGTATAATCGTGTCAAATTTGACGGGCGCGATCCATTACTGAGCGGGCGCGAGCATGACGCCCGGCTTCGCCTTCATTCACCGGTTGCCGCAGTCCGCCGTCATGCCTTCGTCCATTTCGCCTTCCACTCGCTCTCCGTCCCGGCGCCCGGGAGACTTCTTCCGCCCGCGCGTGCTGCGCGACCTCGCCATCTACCTTGCCTGCATGCTGCCTATCGTCTGGGGCCTGGTGGCGGTGGAGCAGGCGCGTTTCTCGTCGCTCGCTGAAAGCAGTACCCGGCGCGACCTGCGCAATTACGCGCGCGTGTTCACCGAGGAGGTGCGCGCCACCGTCGGCATGGTCGACCTGTCGCTGCTGCAGCTGCGCTCGACCTGGCTGCGCGACCGCGAGAGCTTCGCCCAGACCGTAGGAGAGCACGCGCGCCACCTGCGCCACCGGGTGCCGATGATCGTCACGGTGGTCGATGCTGCCGGCCGGCTCGTCTATACGAACGCCGGACCTTCGCATACCGGCAGGGACCTGAGCGCCTATGCCGCGTATTATGCCCACCTGGAAGCGAGCGACGACCGATTCTTCAGCGGCCGTCCCGTGGTGTCGCCCCTCACGCACGCCTGGGTGGTCCACTTCAGCCGCGCGATCCGCGACAGGCGGGGCAAGCTGCAGGGCGTGATCGTGGCCGCCGTGTCGCCCGATTATTTCGTGCGTTTCTACGACGACGTGGATCTCGGGCCGAGCGGTTCGGTGTCCCTGATCACGGTCGATGGCGCGGTGATCGCGCGCAGCACCCGGGTCGACCGCCACCGCGGCATCGGCAGCGTCCTGAAAGACAATCCGCACACTGCCCACAGCCCCGTCACGGGAAGCTTCCGGCGCGTCGGCCAGATCGACCAGATCGAGCGCTACTACGCCTGGCACAGGATCCCCGAGTACGGCATGGTGGTGACGGTCGGCCAGGCCGTGCACGATGCGGGCCTGCGCTTCGAGCAACAGCGCGACGTGCTGGCCGGCATTGGAGGAACGGTCTCGCTGCTGCTCACCCTGCTGGGCTGGGCCGCGTTGGCGGCCACCGACCGCCGGCGCCGCGCCCTGAAGGCCCTCGCCGCCGCCGAGCTGCGCTGGAAGCTGGCGCTGAACGCCGCCGGCGACGGCGTCTGGGACTGCGACCTGGTCACGGGCCTGGCGACCCTGTCCTCGCGCGCCCAGCTCATCCTCGACACGGACCGCGCCATCATTTCCCTGTACGGCAGCGCGCTCGACGCGATCGTCCACCCGGACGAGCTGCCGGGTTTGCGCGCCGCGCTGCGCAGCCACCTGGCCGGCCGCAGCGCCGACTTCGCGGTCGAATTCCGGGTGCGCATGAAGCGCGGCGACTGGAGCTGGATCGAGGCGCGCGGCACCGTCAGCGAGCGCGACGAACTGGGCCAGCCGCTGCGCATGGTCGGCACCTTTTCCAACATCGACGTGCGCAAGAACGAGGAGGCGCGCATGCGCCGCATGGCGCACGAGGATGCGCTGACCGGCCTGCCGAACCGCGTGCTGCTGGGCGACCGCCTGCGCCAGGCGATCCGCACCGCCGGCCGCGACGGCCACAAGGCGGCCGTGATCTACTTCGACCTCGACAAGTTCAAGCCCGTCAACGACACCCACGGCCACGCCGCCGGCGACCGCCTGCTGCAGCTGGTGGCGCGCCGCCTGCGCGCCGGCCTGCGCGAGTCCGACACCCTGGCGCGCATCGGCGGCGACGAATTCGTCGTGCTGCTGCCGCGCTGCGCCGGCATCCAGGACGCCGCCATCGTGGCCGACAACATCCTGGCGCAGCTCAACCAGCCTTTCGAGGACGGCGAGCTGACCCACCGCATCTCGGGCAGCCTGGGCATCGCCCTCTATCCGGACGACGGCATGGACGGCGAGGCCCTGCTGCGCAGCGCCGACGGCGCCATGTACGACGCCAAGTCGCACGGCCGCAACCGGGTCGAGAGCTGCCACCGGGACGAAGCATAAACCGCACACCTCGGTGTCAGGTCTGACATTTGGACACGAGCTCAACAATACGCCACGGCTCGCACGCATAACGGCGAACCGATCTGCGAAGAATGAACGTTCTCGAACCTTGCTGAGGCGCTGAAGAACGGGCGCGGCATCGATACAGATGAGGTCGTGTCCGAATGTCAGACCTGACACCCAGGTTTTGATGCAGATGAGGTCGTGTCCGGATGTCAGACCTGACACCCAGGTTTGGATGTGGCCCGGATTTACCGGCTTTGTTGCGGCTCGGCTACCCCGTCCGACACGGCGCGCGCCGTCACCGCGACGTGGCGCGGCAGGTACAGGGTCACCGTCGTGCCCTTGCCCGGTTCGCTGGCCAGGCGGATGTCGCCGCCGCTCTGGCGCGCGAAGCCGTGCGCCATCGACAGGCCCAGGCCCGTGCCCTTGCCTTCGGGCTTGGTGGTGAAGAAGGGCTCGAAGACGTGTTCCATCACCTCCGGCGGCATGCCGTGCCCGGTGTCGCTCACTGCCACCGTGACGTAGTCGCCGGGCGCCAGCATGGGGTCGTTCGCGACCGTGACGTTGTCGAGGGCCAGGCGCACGCTGCCGCTGCCGTCCATGGCGTCGCGCGCATTGATGACCAGGTTGAGCAGCACGTTCTCCAGCTGGTTCGGATCGACCAGGGTCGGCCACAGCGCGGGCGGGGCGCTTTTCTCGACGCTGATGCCGTCCCCCGCGGCGCGCAGCACCAGGCTGTCCATGCGCGCCAGCAGTTCGTCGACGTGGACCTCGCTCGGATGCAGCGGCTGGCGGCGGGCAAAGGCGAGCAGCTGGCCGGCCAGCTTGGACCCGCGCTCGACCGCATCCAGGATGCTGAGCAGGCGCTTGCGCTTGCCTTCATCGAGGCGGCCGGCGCGCAGCATCAGCTGCACGTTGGCGCTGATGATGTGCAGGATGTTGTTGAAGTCGTGCGCCACGCCGCCCGTCAGCTTGCCGACCGCTTCCAGTTTCTGGGCGCGCGCCAGCGCCTGGCGGGCTTCGTCGAGGCGCTGCTGGCGCTGCTGTTCGCGTTGCAAGGCTTCGCGCCGCGCGCTGATGTCGCGCACGAAGACCGTGGCCCCGAAGCGCTCGCCGATCGGAAGCACCGCCACGCTCAGCTCCACGGGGATCTCGCGGCCCTGGCGGTCGACGACGTCCAGTTCGGTGGGGCCGCCCAGCAGGCGGCAGGCGCCGCTGGCGGAAAAGCGCGTGTAGCCCTCGCGGAAAGGCGCGCGTGCGCCCGGCGGCAACAGGTCTTCGGCGCCGCGGCCGATCGCCTCGCGCGGATTCCAGCCGAACAGGCGCGTGGCCTGGGCGTTCCAGTCGGTGATGCGCCCGCCCGCGTCGAGCGCCAGGAAGGCGTCGTGGGTGTGCTCGAGGATGACCTGGATGCGCTGGCGCTCGGCGGCGACCTGGTCGTGCGACTGGCGCAGCTCCAGGGTCATGGACCGGGCCAGCAGCAGGGCGCGGCGGCGCGAGCTGGCCAGCAGCCACACCACCACGCTCAGCAGGAAACTCAGGCTGATGCCGGTGAGCGCGATCAGGCGCGGGCGGGTGGTGTCGAGGCTGTTCTCGAAGGCGGGGCTGGAACGCATCATGATGGTCCAGGTGCGCCCGCCCGGCAGGATCTGGGCGCTGGCCTTGAGCCGGGGCGTGCGCATCGGCGCGGCTTTCGCGGAGCGGTAGAGCAGGGTGGTTTCTCCCTTCGGATCGCCGTCGTGGATCTCGATGTCGAGGTCGAGCGAGTGGGCGCCGCCCAGGCCCCGCATCAGGTCGTTCATGCGGAAGGGCGCGTAGACCCAGCCGACCAGGGCGGCGCGGCGCTGCTCGACGGTGCCGGAGAGCATGCCGGCGCGGTAGACCGGCAGGTACATCAGGGCGCCGGACTGGCGCGCGCCCTGGCCTTCCTGCACCAGCACCACCTTGCCGCTCAGGGCCGCCAGGCCGCTGTCGCGTGCGCGCTCCATCGCCGCGCGGCGCACCGGTTCGCTGTACATGTCGAAGCCGAAGGCGCGCAGGTTGCGGTCCGTAAAGGGTTCGATGTGGGTGATGGCGGTCAGCACCGGGCGCTGGCCGGGCGGCGTGACGCGGTAGCCCGGGAAACCTTCGCGCCGCAGCGCGGCCTCGTGGGCGGCCAGCTGCCCCGGCGGGACGAGGGTAGCGATGCCGAGCGCCTCCATGCCCGGGAAGGACTGGTCCAGGCGCAGCAGGGCATAGTACCTGGCCCAGTCGCCGCGCTCGAGCGCCACCGAGCCGCGCAGGTAGCCGCGCGCGCCGCGCAGCACCTGCTCGTAGACCGCCATGCGGCGGCTGATGCCGACCACCATGTCGCGGGTGCGGTAGTCGAAGGTTTCGACCATCTGCGCCTCGGCGGCGTGCCTGGCGCTGCTCCACGCGAAAAAGGTCACGAGCAGGGTCACCAGGCCCACCAGCATGGCCAGCAGCAGCGGCAGCTGCCCGGAATCGGGCGGGGTGCTGCGGCTGGTGGAGGCGGACTGGGTGGCGGGCATGCTTCGATACGCGCGGCGGCGCTGTGGCGGCGGGTTGATCGGAAACGCGCGGAAAGCGGTAGCATACGCATCCCTGCTGTGTCGGGGCGCACGCCACTTTGCGTGTTTAGCAACGGCATTATCGCCTAAAATTGACTCAATGCAACTTTTTACGCTTCCCTTCCTGCAGCGCCACTGGCCGCTGGCGGCCCTGTCGGGCGCCCTCGCCCTGGCCCTGCTGTGGGGCGCGCTGTGGCCGGTGCGCGGCGACAGCCATGAGGTGCTGCTGGACTTTCCGCCGGGCGGGCGCGGCGTGCCGCTCGAGGTGCGCCTGACCGCGGGCGTGCAGGATGTGTTGCTGCTGCGTAACCGCAGCGGGAAGCCGCTGGTGTTCGGGCCCTTGCAGCTTGCCCCCGGCGCCCAGTACCGCCTGCCTTTCGAGGAAGAAGGCGAGCAGGCGGTCCCGGTGCCGGTCCTGCCAGGCGGCCTGCTGCGGGTGCGGGTGGTGCGCTTGCCCGACCCGGGCTGGGACCGCCTGCGCTGGCGCCTCGGCAACCTGGGCAGCGCGATCCGCCACCTGCCGCTGCAGGGCCCGGACTGAGGCGCACCAAGGCGCCAATCGTGCTCCCCGCCCCCCTGCGATTCTGTCATCATGGGCATCATGTCGACGATTTCCATGCCCTTGTTCCCGCTCAGTACGGTACTGTTCCCGGACGGGGTGCTGCCGCTGCAGGTGTTCGAGGTGCGCTACCTCGACATGATCAGCCGCTGCCTCACCGAGGACACGCCCTTCGGGGTGGTGCTGCTGACCCAGGGGCGCGAGGTGCGCCAGCCGGAGGGCGAGCCCGAACGTTTCGTCGCGGCCGGCACCATCGCGTCCGTCACCGAGACCGCCGCCACCACGCCGGGCCTGCTGCAGGTCCTGTGCCGCGGCGGCTCGCGCTTTTCCGTCGTTACCGCCGAGCAGCGCCTGAACGGCCTCTGGATGGCCGAGGCCGAGCTGGTCGAGGATGACCACGAAGTCCGCATCCCCTCCGAACTGCAGGGCGCGTCCGACGCCCTCGACCGGGTGCTGAACTCGCTGCACGACGTACCGCAGCACCGCTGGCCGGTGCAGCCGCCGTTCCGGCTGGACGACTGCGGCTGGGTCGCCAACCGCTGGTGTGAACTGCTGCCCTTGCCCAACCGGCAAAAGCACAATATGCTCATGCTGGACAACCCCGTGATCCGGCTCGAATTGCTGCACGACGTCCTCGACGAGCACGGCCTGATCACTTCCTAGCAGGGAGATGCGGCGGCCATGAAATTCTCGGACGACCTCCTGATCGCCTACATCCACGGTGAGCTGGCCGAGCCGGCGCGCGCGGCGGTCGAGCGCGCCATGCACGCCGACCCCATCCTCGCAGCCCGCATCGCCCAGCACCGCAGGAGCGACGCCCGCGCCCACATCTTCAGCGTCTCGGCCAACGGCCACCACGACGGCGGCCACCCGCAGCGCCAGCTGCCGCCCCAGGGCGCCAAGGTGGTGCACCTGGACGCCATCCGCCCGGGACGCCCGATGCCGCCACCGCCGCCGCAGCGGAGCGGCTGGTCCCCGCGCCACTGGCTGGCCGTGGGCGGCGCCCTGGTCACCGGGCTGGTGGCCGGCGCCCTCGGCTGGCAGCAGCTGCAACCCTCGCCCAGCCTGGTGATGCTGGTGGCCAGCGACGGCGCCCTGGTCGCGCGCGGTCGCCTGGTCGACGCGCTGGGCGACCAGCTGGCCAGCCCCGGCCCGGCGGAATCCGGCGTGCGCATCGGCGTCACCTTCGTGTCGAAGGACGGCAGTTATTGCCGCAGCTTCGTGGTCGACACCAGCGCCGGCCTCGCCTGCCGCAGCAATGGACGCTGGACGATTCCCGTGCTGGCCCAGGCGCCGGCCGGCGCCGCCTACCTCGACGGCAGCGTGCCGCCGCCGGCGGTGCAGGCCGCGATCGACGGGCGCATCGTCGGTTCCGCCCTCGATGCGCAGGCGGAGCGGGCGGCCCAGCAGCGTGGCTGGACGCCATGATCCTGTCATGTGCCTGAGCAAGAATTGTCGGGATGGCCACCCCTGGGAAAAACCGGTCGTCAACAGGACTTTATATACAGTGGGGTGGATTTGAGGTATCGTGTCACCCGCTAAAGTGCCTCTACCTCCGCGCGCCCGTACCCCGGCGCCTCCGCGGTCATGCGGTCCGGTCGCCGGCCGCCGTCTCCCCAGGAAGCTTCCCGCGCAGGCGCAACCGTGCCTGCGGGCGTTGCCGTAGAGCTAACGAAATACTGTCGAAGAAGAAAATGTCTGATACCCAGAATATCCCAGCCACCGCAGAACCGGTCGACAACATGCCGATGAGCGAGGACCTGCCGGTCGTCCAGGTTGCCGCCGACGAGGCGCCGACCGTGCGCTTCGCCGATCTCGGCCTGGCGCCGGAAATCCTGCGCGCGCTGAGCGACCAGGGCTATGTGCACCCGACCCCGATCCAGGCCCAGGCCATCCCGCTGGTGCTGCAGGGCCGCGACGTCATGGGCGCCGCCCAGACCGGCACCGGCAAGACCGCCGGCTTCTCGCTGCCGATCATCCAGCTCCTGATGGCCCACGCCAACAGCAGCATGTCGCCTGCGCGCCACCCGGTGCGCGCCCTGGTGCTGACCCCGACCCGCGAACTGGCGGTGCAGGTGGCCGACAACGTCAAGGCCTACGCCAAGCACACCCCGCTGCGCTCGACCGTCGTGTTCGGCGGCATGGACATGAAGGGCCAGACCGTGGTCCTGAAGGGCGGCGTCGAGATCGTCATCGCCACCCCGGGCCGCCTGCTGGATCACGTCGAGCAGAAGAACATCAGCCTGGGCCAGGTGCAGATGCTGGTCATGGACGAAGCCGACCGCATGCTCGACATGGGCTTCCTGCCGGACCTGCAGCGCATCATCAACCTGCTGCCGAAACAGCGCCAGAACCTGATGTTCTCGGCCACCTTCTCGCCGGAGATCAAGAAGCTGGCGAACAGCTTCCTGAACAAGCCGGTGCTGATCGAAGTCGCGCGCAGCAACGCGACCGCCGACAAGGTCACCCAGACCGTCTACAAGGTCGACGAGGAGCTCAAGCGCGACGTGGTCGAGCACATCATCCGCGAACGCAAGCTCAAGCAGGTGATCGTATTCTCGAACACCAAGATCGGCGCCTCGCGCCTGTCGCGCCACCTGGAGCAGAAGGGCATCAAGGCTTCGGCGATCCACGGCGACAAGACCCAGCAGGAGCGCATGGCCGCCCTCGACGCCTTCAAGGGCGGCGCGGTCGAAGTGCTGGTGGCGACCGACGTGGCCGCGCGCGGCCTCGACATCTCGGACCTGCCCTGCGTGATCAACTACGACCTGCCCTACAACGCGGAAGACTACGTGCACCGCATCGGCCGCACCGGCCGTGCCGGCGCCTCGGGCGATGCGCTGTCGGTGTATTCGGACAAGGACGAGCGCCTGCTGGCGGACATCGAGAAGCTGATCAAGCAGACCATCCCGCGCGGCGAGCTGGCCGGCTTCGTGGCGCCTTCCAGCCGTTCGCGCGAAGGTTCGCGCGAGGGCGGCCGCGACTTCGGCGGCGAGCGCCGCGGCCGCCGCGAGGAAGCCCCCGCACGCGGTGGCGAGCGCGGCGAGCGTCCCGCGCGCGGCGGCTACAACGCGGGCTACAGCCCGACGCCGCGCCGCGAGAAGGTCGACCCGTGGTTCCTCAAGCCCTACGAGCCCTCGACGGCGGCGCGCCGCGAGACCGTGACGGCATCGGCCGCGCCGGCGAAGGGGGGCAAGCAGAAGCTGGCCTTCCTGCTCGGCGGCGGTCCGCGTACCAGCGTTTGATGTGGTAGGGTGGTCGGCGAAGCCGACCACCCTACCGATTCCGTTTCGGGATCGATCAGGCTGCGCGGCGCCCGTGCAGCGCCATATACACCCGGTCCAGCAGTTCCTGGTGGTCATACGGCTTGGCCAGCACCTCCAGCGCCTGGCCCTGCGAGCCGCGCGCCGGCAGTTCGTCCATATACCCCGTGGTGACCAGCACCGGCATGCCCGGGCGCGCTTCGTGCACCTTCTCGATCAGCTGCAGTCCGTTCATCCCGCCCGGCATGATGACGTCGGTGAACAGCAGGTCCACCGATTCCCGTTCCAGCAGCGCCAGCGCCGTTTCGCCGCTGGGCGCCGATACCACCTCGTAGTCCGCCGCCGCCAGCATGGCTTCGGCCAGCTCGCGCACGTCCTCATTGTCTTCCACCACCAGGATGCGGCATTTGCGCCCGGCTTCGGCGGCCGCGCTGGCGAGGTCCGGGCCGCCGGCGTCCTCGTCCCGGGCATGCCGGCTCACGGGGAAGATCATGCGCACCCGGGTGCCGCGGCCGGGCTCGCTGTCGATCTCGAGCCGTCCATGCGACTGCTGCACGAAGCCGTGCACCATCGCCAGGCCCAGGCCGGTGCCCAGGCCCTTGGTGGTGAAGAAGGGTTCGGTGGCGCGCCTGGCCACCTCCGGCGTCATGCCTTCGCCTTCGTCCAGCACGCAGATCGACACGTAGTCGCCCGGCGGCAGGCGGGAGGCGGCGCGGCGCGTTTCGTTCACGACGGCGGTGCCTACCGTCACCGTGCCGCCCTGGGGCATGGCGTCGCGCGCATTGATGACGACGTTCAGCAGCGCCATCTCGAGGTAGGTCGGGTCGAGCGAGCAGGCCGGCAGGCCGGGCTTGAGCTCCAGGCGCAGCTCGACCTTGTCGCCGAGCGTGCGCACCAGCATGTCCGAGAACTCGACCACCAGGCCGTTCAGGCTGACCTGCTTCTGCTCGAGGCGCTGCTTGCGCGCAAAGCTCAGGAGCTGCTGGGTGAGTTTGCCGGCCTGCATGGTGGCGCGCTGGGCGCGCCGGATCGGTTCGCCCGCCGGAGTCTTGCCGGCCGTGAGGCTGGCCAGTTCCAGGTTGCCGTTGATGACCTGCAGCAGGTTGTTGAAATCGTGGGCCATGCCGGCCGAGAGCTGGCCGATCGCCTCCATCTTCTGCGCCTGCAGGTTCGATTCGAGCATGTTGCGGCGCTCGGTGATGTCCATCTGCGAGGCGAAGAAGTAGAGCAGCTTGCCCTGCCGGTCGAAGATCGGGCCGATGAAGAGGGCGTTCCAGAACGGCTCGCCGTCGGCCTTGTAGTTCAGCAGGTCGACCGAGACGGCGCGCTGCTCCTGCAGCGCCTTGCGCACCTCGGCGACGGTGGCGCGGTCGGAGTCCGGGCCCTGCAGGAAGCGGCAGTTGCGTCCCAGGACGTCTTCCTGCCTGTAGCCGGTGAGGTCGAGGAAGGCGCCGTTCACGAACACGATCGGATTGTCTTCCTGGTTGGGATCGGTGACGACCATGGGCATGCGGGTCATCTCGACGGCGGCGAAGAAGATGTTGCCGCGGTCATCCAGGCCCTTGCGGCCGATGTAGCTGGCCTGCCAGTGGTTGATGCCGGGACCGCCGGCCGGATTGACGGCATTGCCCTCGACTTCGCCGCGCGCCTGTACGCCCGCGCTCTGGCCGCCGCCCTGTACGTCGAGCGGCCTGTCGAGGTGTTCGTCCTTGTCCTGTCCGGTTGCCATCGGGAGATCCTGGAAAGCGCGGCCATGCCGCAGCCTGCCGGAGGTAGGCTAGAGGCGCAGGCCTGTCATGGCTTTACTCTACCCGGCGGACCCGTCTTACTCCGTTCGTGACTTCACACAGCCTTTGCTGCTTGTGGCAGATCAACGGGCCGCCTGGACCGATTGCGCGACGTCGACGACGCTGATCTCGGCCAGGCCGATGCCGAGCTTGCGCTTGTCGCCGCGGCCGCCCAGGTCTTCCGGCGAGGTCGGCTGCGGCACGACGATCGTCAAGCTGCGCTGCGTCCCGTCGGTGGCGACGCGCAGGCCGACTTCCTGCAACGAAGGACCGACGCGGAATGCGCGTTCGGTGTCGCCCACGCGCAGCAGGAAGGCCAGGCCGGCGTTCGGTCCGTAGCCGCGCGCCGTCAGGATGACCATGGCCTGCCTGGGCAGCGGGCGGTCGAAATGCAGCACGACCTGCTTCGCCTCCGACCAGCGGCCCCAGGGTTCGGCGCCCGACAGCCCCTGCGCATCCGTCACGAAGCCGCCGTAGGGCTGCGACAGGTGCAGGCTGCCCAGTGCATGGCCAGTGCTGCCCGGCAGGCGCACGAGGGCGTAGTCGGCGGTGGCCTTGAACGGCGTGATGCCCGGCGGCAGCGGGTGATTGCCGATCACCAGCAGCCACTTCTTGCGCACCGGCAGCTGGTAGTCTTCGATCGGCGCATCCTTTTCCAGGTCGAGCATGCCGGTGTCCGGCGCGTCGACGTGGAACTGCGCGCGCATCAGGTCGAGGATGCCGGTGGCGGCCACCGTGATCTCGTTGCGCTCGGCCACGGGCACGTTGTCGCGCGCGAAGCGGCCGCCATGGTCGGCCGCCCAGCCGCCGCGCAGCTGGTTCAGGTAGGCGCCGGTTTCGCGGTTGCCGTAGTAGAGCACCAGCGGCAGGGCCAGGAACAGGAAGACGGTGGCTGCATGGCGGCTGCCGCGCGCCCACAGGACCAGCGCCACGGCGCTCAGGACGGCCAGCACCTGGCCGGCGCCGGTATCCAGGCCGATGCCGGAAATCTCCGGCGCATCGACCGGGGTGATCGCATAGGTCGGCAGGCGCCAGGCGGCGAAGGCAAGCACGCCCAGCAGGCCTGCCGTCACCAGCCAGGCCAGGCGGCGCGACGGGGCCGGCAGCGGCTCGGGCGGGCGCGCGAAGGCGTTTGCCGCCAGCATCAGCAGCAGCGGCAGCACGAAGGCGTAATAGCGCAGGTGCAGGCGCAGCACTTCCTTTGGGCCGATGCCCGAGATCGAGGCGGTATACGCCACGGTCAGGCCGGCGGTCGAAGCCAGCATCAGCAAGGTCCAGAACTGGAGATTTCCCAGGGAGCTGCCCGACTGCCGGCGCGCCGCGCGGCTGAGCATCAGGTGCAGCAGCATGGCCAGCGGCAGGCTGGCCAGGATGGTCAGGGCCATCAGGTGGCCGCGGAAATTGATGAAGGCCGGAGCCAGCAGGGCCAGCTTGGACGTATTGCCGGTGGACGAGGCCGTGTTGCCGTAGAAGCTGCCGAAGATCGACAGCGCAGCGTCGCCCGCGATCAGGTAGCCGACGCCAAATTTCACCAGCAGCGCCGCGACCGGCGCGACGACCGCAGCGACCACTGCCTTGCCCAGGCGGCCGGCGCCGCCTTCATTCCAGGCGAGGACGGCCAGGAACAGGCTCAGGGCCGGGATCAGGAACACGGCGTGCACCTTCACCAGGCTCATCAGGCCGACCACGAGGCCGGCCGCCAGCGCGCGCTGCAGCACCGTCCAGGCGGCCGGCGACAGAGCCACCCAGCTCAGGGCCGCGAAGCCGAAGTAATAGGTCGCCTCCGGCATGAAGAAGGAGGTGTAGAGGTTGGTCGGCGCCAGCAGGCCGGCCACCACCAGGGCGATCGCCAGCAGGCGCGGCATGTAGTTGCGCGCGACCAGGTAGAAGAGGAAGCCCCCGCCCACCCAGAACAGCGCATTGCCGAACCGGACGCAATCGAGGAAGCCGTCGCCGCAGGCCATCGAGCCGCGGAACAGCCACAGGTAGAGGTAGGACGGCACGATGGCTTCGGACAGCGGCATCAGGCGCGCCATCTTCGAGTAATACCACTCGTCGGCGAAGATGGCCGGGTTCAGGCCGAGGTTGCGCATCATGAGCCATCCGAACACGGCGGCCAGCGACAAGCACAGGATCGGGCCGGCGTACCGGTTCAGGTCTGGGGAAGCGGTCTTCATCATCAGGACGTTCTTGGTCTTATGGGGAGAGGGAAGCGCCGCGCCAGGCGGCAAGCTGCACGGCCATGCGCTCCCAGGTAAAGAACTGGCGTTTTTCATAGTAGAGCGGCCCGGCATGCGGCCGCTCGTCCAGGCGGGCCGGATCGACCGGCTGCAGCTGCTCGACCCCGCGCAGCAGGTAGTGCAGCAGCACGAAGGGAAACAGGCCGATCCAGGTCGTGCGCTGCGAAGGATAGGACAGGCAGGCTTTCAGGTGCTGCCAGCGCCGGCCCCAGGGGATGCGGATGGCCCGCGCCGGGCCGTTCTCCGGCAGCGGCGCCAGCACGCGGAACCAGGGGCCGCCGAGATGCTTCGACTGGTAGAGCGAGAACTGCCAGGTGCGCGCCAGCAGGCCGCGCTGGGCGGCCAAGGTGACGGCCAGCGCATGCAGGGCGTCGTGGTCGTGGTGGCCGCCTTCCCAGGCGGTGACGTGGATCGCCTCGATGTTCTGGTAACTGTCGAACCAGCGCGCGATCCAGTGCGAGGCCGCTTCCAGGTGCAGGGGCAGGCGCGCGTCGCCGATGCCGAGTTCGCCACCCGCGAAGAACACGTCGCCGGCAGGCACGCCGAGCCTGGCCAGCACCGCCAGCGACTCCGCATTGCGCTGCGCCGCGCTGGCGCTTTTCGTCTGGCCGTCGGTCAGGTAGGCGCAAGCCACCCGCACACCTCGCGCACGCCAGGCGAGGATGCGCTGGAACACGCCGAACTCGTCGTCCTGGTGGGCGAACAGGAACAGCGCGGCCGGCGTAGGCGCGACGGAGGCCGTCTCAGTAGGCATCGAAGTCGAGGAAGGTGAACTGGATGCGCGCCGGGTCCAGCTGCGGGGCGCGCGGATTGAATGCGCGCCAGATCAGGTTCAGCGGCGAGGGGCGCATGCGCATCGGGATGCTGGCGTAGTTCCAGTAGTTCGCCGCGGCGTCCGGGGCCAGGCCGATGAAGAGGCGCAGCGGCGAGGGCGCCGGGCCCTGGCTCTTGGGCGAGGTCGGCAGGGTCGCGGCGCCGAGTTCGGCATAGGCCGGCACGATGCCGACTGCCGGCGCGTGGAACTGCAGGCGGCCGCCATGCTCGCGGTGCCACACGCGGTTGTGCGGATTGGCGCAGCGCCATGCCAGCGCCTCCGGGCTCCAGCTGCGTTCGAAGGACAGGGAGGATGCCTGTGCCTGCGCGGTATGGCGCAGCGATCCGACGCCGATGCGCGCTTCCAGCGGGCGCACCAGCTGAAAACCGAGCTTGCGCACGAAACCGGGCGTGCTGTTGGCGTTCGCGACGCCGTAGACCCCGTCGAAGCCGCCCGCGGCGCCGGCCTCGTAGGTCATCGCGGCGAGTTTGGTGAACAGGCCCTTGCCCTGGTAGTCCGGATGGGTGGCGGTGTTCAGCGACAGCAGCACCCGCACCTCCCGGCCTTCGACCCAGGCGCGCGCCGGCACGCAGACGTAGTGCGCCGCCAGGCGCTCGCCGTCCCAGGCGTCGTAGCCGACCGCCGCGCCGTCCGGATTGGCGAGATACAGCCAGTCGAGGTAGGCGGGGGTGAACTTGTCGGTGCCGGGGAAGCAGGCGGCGAACAGGGCGCCGTACTGTTTCAGGATGGCGGGGGTATGCTGGACAGGCGCGAAACGCAATTCCATCACTTGAAGATCCAGTATTTGCCGAGCAGGTAGCCGTTCGCCGCCACCAGGGGCAGCGAGACGATTTTCCCGACCAGCGGATTGTCGAAGACGGCCTGTCCCAGGGCGACGCAAGCAATGGTCATGAGGTAATTGACACCGACCACGCACAGATAGCGCGCGAAATTCGCCGGATTGGCCGAAGCATTGAAGGTAACACGGCTGTGGAAGGCGTAGTTGACCAGCAGCCCGGCCGCGAAGCCGGCGCTGGCCGCGGCGGTCGCCGTCACGCCGGACAGCAGCAGGAGCTGCATCAGGCCGACGTCGGCCAGGGCGCAGATCAGCCCGCCGGTGACGAAGACGCCGAACTGGCGCGTAGCGAGCTTTGAAGCCAGTTTGGAAGCGAGGGTCGATACGGTCATGGAGTGCTGCGGAACAGGGTCTTCTTGTGCAGCGGGCGGCGCGGCACGGCGGCGATGTCGTAGGCCAGGAAGGCCAGGATCAGCTGCACGCCCATGATCACCGGCAGCGCGGCCAGCATCACGGTGCCGGCCGGCGTCTCCACGTTCGAGCGCGCCGAGGCGATCCAGTGGGCGATGCCGTACACGGTGCCGAAACCGGCCAGCAGCACGCCGAGCGGCAGCTCGAGGGAAGCCAGCGACATATTGCGCAGGTAGTAGTTGTAGAAGATGCGCTTGCCGAAGTTACGCACGTGCTTGGTGAAGAATTCGGTGACGACCTTCGAGATCTTGAGGTTGCTGACCTCGTCGCCATACACCGCGTCCATCGGCACGTCGACCACCACCGCGCCCAGGATGTTCAGGCGGAACAGCATGTCCGATTCGAAGAAGTAGCGCTTGCTGATCTTGTCGAAGGGCAGGAAACGCGCGGCGTCGGCGTGGATCGCGGTGTAGCCGTTGGTCGGGTCGAACAGGTCCCAGTAGCCCGAGGACAGCTTGGTCATCAGGGACAGCACGGCATTGCCGAACAGGCGCATCGGCGGCATCGCGCCCAGGCGCTCTAGGTTGAAGAAGCGGTTGCCCTTGGTGTAGTCGGCCTCGCCCGCCAGGATCGGCGCAACGAAGCTCGGGATCAGGCTGCCGTCCATCTGGCCGTCGCCGTCGATCTTGACGATCACCCTGGCGCCGTCCGCGATCGCGGCGCGGTAGCCGGTCATGACGGCGCCGCCCACGCCCTGGTTCTCCGCATGATCGAGCACGGTCACGCGCGGGTCCCGGCAGTTGGCGCGCACATAGTCGCCGCTATGGTCGGGGCACGTGTCGTCGACCACGTAGATGCGGCCGACTTCCGGCCCGACGCCGGCGATCACGCCGAGGATGTGGCGCGTGACCTTGTAGCTCGGGATCACCACCGCGATGAGTGCAGCCTCCTTGGCGGCCGGTTGGTCGAGGGCGTTCATGGCTTGGGGGGCAGGTGCGTTCATGGTTGGGTCATCAAATCGGGCGCGCCGGCATGGGGCGGCTGCGCGTGGTTGTGCCGGCCCGCGGGCGGGAACAGCATCGTCACCAGTTCGGCGGCGTTGTCGGCCCAGCTGCGCGCCGGGATGCCGTGCGGCGCCGGTGCGCTGCCGGCGGCCTCCAGGCGCAGCCAGTCCTGGATGGCGCCGGCGAGGTCCGCGCCGCCGCTGCCGCTGAAATAATGGGCGTGGCTGCCGGCCACTTCGCGGAATACCGGCAGGTCGCGGACCAAGAGGGGCACGCCGTGGCGCGCCGCCTCGATCAGCGGCAGGCCGAAGCCTTCGCCCTCGCTGGCGAACAGCAGGCAGGCGCCCGCCGCATACACGCGGTCGAGGTACTCGTCGCTGATGCCCTGCAGCCAGTGGAGGCGCTTGCCCAGCTCCGGATGATTGCGCAGGCGCTTCACGATGGCCGGAATGGTGCGGCGGCTGCCGTCCGGCAGGCCCTTCCAGCCTTCGTGGCCGACGATCACGAGGCGCAGGTCCTCGCCTTGCGCCCACAGCTGTTCGAAGGCGTCCAGGGCCTGGGCATGGCCCTTGCGCGGCTCGACGGTGCCGACCATCAGGAAGCTCGGGGCACTGGCGATGTCGCGCAGCACGTTCTCCGCGTCCGGCGGCAGGCCGGTACTCGGCTGCGAGGCGCTGATGTCGGCACCGTGGTGCAGCACGGTGAATTCGGGCAGGGCACGCCCAGGCTGCTGGCCGGCCAGCCAGGCGCGGGTTTCATCCGCCACGGCCGCACTGATGCAGACCAGCACATCGGCTTCGTCGCCGACGGCGCGCAGCCAGCCGGCGAATTCGGACTCGGCGCCGGGCGGGAAGAATTCCGGTCGCAGCACCGGCAGGATGTCGTGCACCAGGAAGTGGATGCGCACGCCCTGTTCGCGCCAGCGCCGGTACAGGCCCAGGCGCGCGGCTTCGGCCACCGGGCCGGGGAACACGTCGGGGCTGTAGAACACGTCGCCGCTGGAAACGTGCACTTCCTCGTCGTGCACGCCGTCGCCCACCGTGCCGACCAGCTGGTGCAGGTAGCGGCGCGCGTAGCGGTAGTGCCAGTAGCCGCCTTCGTCGGTGAGATAGATGGGCAGGACCTGGTAGTCCCTGCCTTGCCCACGCAGCAGTTCGAGGAGCTGGGCGCGCACCACGCGCTGGATGCCGGTCTTGAGGTCTTCGCGCACCATGGCCGAGACGTCCACCAGCAGTTGCGGCGCCAGTCGTTCGCCCCCGACGACCGCGTGGTGGCGGTTGTACAGGACCGCTTCCATCAGCTGGCCGGCGCTCTGGCGCCAGGTCAGCCATGGCATGTCCTTCGACGGCGGCGCCTTGCCAGCCTTGTGCAGGGCCAGCCATGCTTCGATGGCGGCGGCCAGGTCTTCCGGCTTGCCGCCCTCGAAGTAGAAGGCGTGTTCGCCGGCGACTTCGCGGAACACGGGAATGCCGCGCGCGATGATCGGCAGGCCCTTCTGGGCCGCCTCGATCAGCGGCAGGCCGAAGCCTTCGCCCTCTGAGGCCGCCAGCAGGGCCGAGCTCCGGTCATAGAGTTTCAGGAGCATTTCGTCGGAGACGCCGTTGAACCAGAACAGCTGCTTCTCGCGCTGGGGATGCTTTTCCAGGCGTTCGGCCAGCTGGTCGACCAGCCAGCCGTTCTTGCCGACGATGACGAGATTGACCTGGACGCCTTGCGCCCACAGCAGTTCGCAGGCGGCCAGCGCCTGGGCCTGGCCCTTGCGCGGCTCCAGCGTGCCGACCATCAGCAGGGACGGGGCTTCGCGCAGCGCCTCGAAGGCGCGCTCGGCATTGTCCGGCATGCCGGTGCTCGGCACGCTGTTGTCGATGTCGGCGCCCAGGTGGAACCAGGACAGCTTCAGGGGCGACAGGCGGCGGTTCGGCCGGCCCGCCAGCCAGGCCTGGGTCTCGTCGGCCACGGCGCGCGAGATCGTGACGATGCCGTCGGCCACCAGCGAGATGGTGTCGATGAAGTCGCCGTAGTACTTCTGCGCGCCGAAGGGGAAGCAGTCCGGGCGCAGCAGGGGCAGCAGGTCGTAGACGGTGAACCAGATCGCCACGCCCTTGCGGCGCAGGGCCTGAAGCTGCTGCTGGTTCTGGGTCGTCATATTGGTCGCCAGGTCCAGGCCCAGGAAGGTGTCGCCCGGACGCGCTTCGATCGGCGCGTCTTCCAGCGCCAAGTTGGGCGCGCCCAGCATCGCGCAGCTGAAGCGGCGCGCGTAGCGGTAGGCGCGGTTGCCGCCCTCGCTGTACACGGGTTCGATGCGGTAGCCCGGCGGCGGTTCCTTGACCAGGGCCAGCACGATGCTGCGCACCACGCGCTGGATGCCGGTCTTGTAGTCGGCCTGGACCAGCGCCGAGATGTCGACCAGCAGCTGGCGCGGCGCCGTGGCCGGGGTGTTCGCCGCCATCATGGCGGCGGTTTCGACCAGTGCAGCTTCGTGCGGCGGACGCGGGGCGTCGGGTGCGGCAAGCGCGGCAACCAGCCGGCGGCGCAGGGCCGGGGCGCTGTCGCGGGCAAACGCTTCGATGGCCTCGACGTAGAGCGCGCCGACGGCGGCGGGCGCATGGTGGCGCGCGATGTGGGCGCGCCCAAGCCGCGCCAGCTCGTCGCGACGCGCTGTCGATGCGTGCAGGTCGGCGAGGGCGGCGGACAGCTCGGCGTCGTCAAAACTGTCCTGCAGCATGCACAGGGTGTCCTGCGGCAGGTCGGCGCTGGCGCCATGGGCGTTGACGATGGCCGGCAGGCCGTGCATCAGGCAGTCGAGCACCGAGGCCGAGGTCTCGCCGCGGGTCTGGGTGCGCAGCTGCACCGCGCAGTCGCTGGCGGCCAGCCAGTGCTGGTAGTCGGTGCTGCTGACGAAACCGGTGATCCGGATGCGGGCGGCTGCCTCGCTATCGGCGATCTTGCGCAGCAGTTCGATGCCGTACTGGCCCGGGTCGTTGGCGCCCACGAACACCAGCTTGCAATGCGGGTCGCTCGCCAGAGGGGAGGCGAGGAAGGCGTCCAGCAGGCGGTGATTCAGCTTGGTCGGGCCCAGCATGCCATAGGCGCTGACGATGTAGTCGTTCTCGCCCAGGCCGAGCCGGGCGCGCGCCGCCATGCGCGCAGCAAGGTGGTCGGCGTCCTGCGCCACCTGGCCGCGCAGCAGCGGGATGGTGCGCCAGCCCTCGGCGGCGCCCGGGCCGTACCACTGTTCGGCGAGGCGGCGGGAAAAATCGCTGTGCACGATCACGCCGGCGGCGCGGTCCAGCACCTCCTTGTTGCAGGGGTACTGCCAGATGCTCGGGTTGCGTCCGTGCTCGGCGTGGTAGTGCAGGCCGGTGTAGCCGTGCGAGGCGTACAGGGCCTGGAGGAAGGCCTCCGGCACGTCGCCGTCGCGCTCCATATTGTCCAGCACACCGCTGAGATAGAAATCGTGCAGCACCACGGTGCCGGGAATGCGGCGCAGCAGGGCGAACATGTGCTTGTGCACGTTCGAGTTGCCGAAGTGGTAGAGCACGCGGTCGTAGGCCGCGCCGTGGCGCTCGAAGTACGCGACGTCGCGCTGCGGGAAGCGCGCGAGCGAGGCTTCGGGTGTCGCGCCGGGCGTGAGCACCAGCTCGACCTCGTAGTGGCGTTCCAGTTCCAGCAGCAGCTCGGCGCTGTAGTCGGCGATGCCCGAGTGTTCCGGCGGCAGCGGCGAGACCAGGGCCAGGCGCGGCTTGTGCGATGTCGTGACGCCAGGCGCGGGCACACGCGCCGCTTCCTGTTCCAGTGCCCGCCAGACGGCGGCAACGTCGTCGATGCCCACCACGGGCGCCGGCGCCAGCACCGCTTCCAGGCGGCGCGCCGACGCTTCGTCCGGCGCCAGCACCAGGGCGGCGGCGCGCAGGGGCGCCTGCTGCTGGCGCGTCGCCGCCAGCACGCTTGCTGCGTCGGCCACGCCCAGCACCTGCGGCAGCCTGCTTGCGTCGGCATCCGGCTGCCACATGCTCATCAACAGGTCGGGCTTGAGGGAAGCCAGGAAACCGGCGCGCAGCGTGGCCGCGCTGTGGCGCGAGAAGGCATCGGCGCCGTTCGGCTGGGCGTAGACGTGGAAGCGTCCCGCGGCCAGCACGTTCTCGAAGGCGTGGCGCAGCACGTCGACGTCGCTGGGGTGGCGGCTGCTCACGGCCACGTGGATGTCGTGCTGTGCCCTGGCATGGTACTGGCCGCGCAGCAGGGCCTGCGCGAGGTCGCGCGCCAGGGTGCGCAGCAGCGCCGTATCCTGGGCGGGCGCGGCCTGCGGGGCGTGGAAGTCGATAATCAGGCGCATGGTCAGTCGGTAGTCGGTTCGTAGGCGCGGCGCAGCTCGTCGAGGGCTTCGCGCGCCGATTGCGGCAGTTCGCGCAGGGCGGCAGGGACGGCCGGACCGGCACTGGCGCCTTCGGGCGCGGTGGCCTGCTTGGCGGCGGCCAGGGTCTGGGCGACCAGGGCCTGCAGCTTCGGCGAACGCATCACCAGCGGCAGGATGGCGCGGCGCAGCGACTCGCGCGTGGTCAGCCAGCGCAGGCTGCGGCGCGCGGCGCCCTTGGCCTTGCGGCGGGCAATCGCGGCGGGGCTGTGCTCGCCCTTGCGCGCGATGAAGCGCAGCGGCGCGGTGATGCGCCAGGAGGTGCTGTTCAGGGTGGCGACCAGGCGGGTCTCCAGGTCCTTGCCCCAGGCGGCGGATTCGTGCAGCTGGGCGGTGAGGGTCTGGGCCTGCAGCTCGGCCTGCTGGGCGTGCAGTTCGCTTTCGCGCAGCTGCTGGCGCAGCTGGGCGCCTTGCGCCTCCAGGCGCTGCACGGCCTGCTCGTGGCGCGCGCGCTGGGCTTCGGCCTGCTGTTCCAGCTCCTGCGCGCGGCGCGCGGCCTGCTGGTGCAGCGTGTCCAGCTCGATGGCCTGGCGCTCCATGACGGCGGCCTGTTCCCAGCCCTTGCCGGCCTGCTCGCGCAGGTCCTTGATCTGCCGCCAGGCGTTGTCGAGGTGGTGGGGAATCCAGTCGTCGAAGACGTTCGGCTGGATGTCCAGCTGGGCCAGCAGCTCGGCGTGTTCCTCGGCGACGTAGTAGCGGTTCAGGCCGTCGAACCAGGCGTAGCGGTAGCCCTGGTTCGTCACCAGGTGCTCCCAGGCGCCATGGTTGGTGGCGCGGCTGTTCGGCAGGGTCGCTTCGATCACCAGCACCCAGGGACGCCAGCGCTTGAAGTCCATCCCGCGCAGCACTTCGCCTTCGAAGCCCTCGACGTCGATTTTCAGGAAGTGGATCTCAGTTCCGCCTTCGCCGTCGACGTGCTCCTCGCAAACCGAGGCCAGGGTGCGCACCGGCACCGTGATCTCGGCGACTTCGTGGCCCTCGGAGCGGTGCAGCGCGGCCACCGACGCTTCGGGCGAAGCCCAGCCGCGCACGGCCGGCACGTCATACAAGGTCAGTTCGCCGTTCTCGGCGCCGGCGGCGATCGCCAGGTTGACGTCGCGCGGGCGCTGCTCGATGAAGGCCTGGTGGAAGGAGGGCAGCGGCTCGATGCTGATGCCGCGCCAGCCGGCGTCGTAGAAGGCCTTGGTGACCGAGTGCTCGACCGGGTCGTTGGCGCCGACGTCGATGTAGAAGCCGTTCTTGACGTGCGCGAGCGCGCGCCACAGCAGCACGTCCTCACAGTTCTGGGCGTAGGAAATGAATGTCATGAGCGTTGGATGTCGATGGCAGGGTCGAGCCAGGCCGAGCCCTCGAAGTGCGGACGGCGCATGTTCATCACGGTGAACACCAGCGCCAGGTCGCGCCACTCGTAGTTGTTGACCAGGTGGGTCTCGGTGCTGACGATCGCGGTCGCGACCGAGTAGGTGCCGGGCCCCAGGTTCATCGGGAAGGCGAAGCGGTACACGACCTCTTCGCCGGCCGCCACGTTTTCCAGCGGCAGCCCCTTGAGGTGGGTGTTGGTGCCGTACATGGGCTGGCCCAGGCGGTCCTTGATCATGTAGCCGAGCACCATGCGCGGAATTGGGGCCTTGGTCCGGACCTTCACTTCCAGGGTCACGGCCGCGCCCACGTCGACGACTTCGACGCGCGCACCCGCTTCGTCCAGCAGGGCGATGTCGCTGACCGTCGCCTCGCCGGTGCCGGAAATGGTCTGCACCTTGCCGTCCTCTGTTTCGTTCAGGCGAACAGTATTACGCCCCTGAGCGTTCTCGCGCTCGGCGATCATGGCGTTGTAGTAGTCCATGATCTCTTCCGGCTTGCCTTCGCGCGCCAGGCGTCCGCCGTCGAGCAGGATGGCGCGGTCGCACACCGACTGGATCGCCTGCTTGTCGTGCGAGACCAGCAGCAGGGTGGTGCCCTCCTTGCGGAACTGGCGGATGCGGTCGAAGGACTTGTGCTGGAAGTAGGCGTCGCCCACCGACAGGGCTTCGTCGACGATCAGGATGTCCGGGCGGCGCGCGGTGGCCACCGAGAAGGCCACGCGCATCTGCATGCCGCTGGAATACACGCGCACCGGCTGGTCCATGTACTCGCCGATGTCGGCGAAGGATTCGATCTGCGGCATCAGCTGGGTGATCTCGTCCGCCGTCATGCCCAGCAGCTGGCCCGCCATGTAGACGTTCTGGCGGCCCGTGAAGTCGGGGTGGAAGCCCATGCCCAGTTCGAGCAGGGCGGCCACGCGGCCTTCCATCCACACCGAGCCGGTGGTCGGCATCGTGGTGCCGGTGATGAGTTTGAGCAGCGTGCTCTTGCCCGCCCCGTTGATGCCGATGAGGCCCACGGCTTCGCCGGGCGAGACCTGGAAGTTGATGTCAGTGAGCACCCACTTGAGCTTGTGGCGCGTCCCGCTCAGGGGCAGCATCCATTCACCCAGGCGCGACCAGCGCGTCGGGTACTGCTTGTAGGCCTTGCCCAGATTCTGTACGACGATGGTGCCCATCAGAGTTCATCCACCATTTCGCCGGAGCGCTTGCGGAACAGGCGCAGGCCGAGGATGCACAGCAGCAGCGCCATGAGGAAGGCCGGGATCAGGGAATTCCAGTCGGGCATGCGGCCTTCGACCAGGATCGCCTGGTGGGCCTGGATGACGGCGGCCATCGGGTTATACACCAGCATCGGGCGCACCGTTTCCGGCAGGATGGTGGCCGGGTAGACGATCGGGGTCAGCCAGAACCAGAACTGCATGGCGATCGTCACGAACTGGCCGACGTCGCGGAAGAAGACGTTCAGGATGCCCGTCACCATCCCCAGGCCGATGGCCAGCAGGATCTGCAGGGCCAGCACCGGCAGGATGGCGAAGAACACCATGCCCGGGAAATTGCCCGAGACGACGAGGAAGGCGAGGAAGAGGCCGAAGATAATGCCGAAGTTCACCAGCGCATTCATCACGACGATGATGGGCAGGCAGATGCGCGGGAAGCTGATCTTCTTGATCAGGTTGGCCTGCTCGAGAAACATGTTCTGGCCGCGCGCGACGATTTCCGCGAACAGGCCCCAGGTCAGGATGCCGGCGCACAGGTAGATGGAGTAGGCGGCGCTCGAGGAATGGCCGGGCAGCTTGGCACGCATGACCTCGGAAAAGATCACGGTGTACACGAGGATCATGGCGAGCGGGCTGAGCACCGACCAGACGGCGCCCAGCATGGCGTTCACGTATTTCGACTGGAATTCGCGTTTGACGCTGCCCAGAACGAAACCGCGGTAGGCCCACAGGCCTCGCAGCATCATGGGCGAAATCATGGGGCGGCCCGCTCTGGCAGCGCCCCGCTTGGGTGCGTCAAGGATGTCAACATAAGGAATGGCTGAGCCGGATGAGCCCAAAATTATACTTCATCCACTACCCCGTTCCTTGTTACAGATGTAACTTCTTGTCTTAAGTCAACAAGAAAATGTAATGTGGGTGAGCTTTGTCAAAGTGGCGGGAATTTGAACGCCTGGCTCCTTATGCCGAGCAGGGATGGAGCAGATCCTCGAGTTTGCAATGCGCCAGGAAACAGGCCTGCATGCGGGCGGCGATGCCCCCGAGCGTCTGCGCGGCCTCGTTCGTTGCATCGGCCAGCGCTTTTCGCGCCTCGGGCGTGCTGACATCGAAGCGCTGGCGGCGCAGCATGCAGTTCGCCGTGGCGTGGTCGACGCGCTCATACGGCGCCTCGGCCAGGATGGGAAGCACGGTGCGCAGCAGGGTGGTGCCGTCGGGCGAGAAGGCGCCGGCGTCGTACTGCGCGAGGAATTCCTGGTGCCAGCCGCTCTTCGGGTGCAGGTGGGCCTCCAGCCGGGCATGCAGGGCGGCGTTGTCGGGAAGGCGGACAATGCGCCGCGACATGGGATACAGCCGCGCGAAGATCGCCTTTTGATGCCGGACTACCTCACCGAGAACGGCGCGGCTGTCCTCGACAAGTTGCTCGGTGGTGGGAGGAGAGGATGCGAAGAATGGCGGCCCGAAGACATGCTCGGTCCTCGTTAGGGCCATCGCCAGGCGATCGGCATCGACGTAGAGCAGGTAGAACGATGGCCAGTGCCAGTCGCTCTTCCTGGGGCAGGAGAGGATGTCGTCGGTGAAGCCGTTGATCTCCCGGACTTCGGACAGGAAGGATTGTGCGGGTGTATGCGCCATCATTTATGGCCTCCGTCGGCGATGGGGTCGGTATCGTCGTCCCATGCGGGTGCAAACTTCGTGTTCTTCCATTTTTCGCTGTCCAGGTCGAACGGATTGGCCGGATCCTTGCGCGGCCGGCGCCAGCTGTACACCATGCAGGGCATGCGCAGAGCGTGCAGGCGAGCGACTTCCGCCTCGAACCGCGCGGTGCACAGCGCGGGCGCGTTCAACAGGAATTCGCCGCCCTCGAGCGGCGACTCCATGCTGAACAGTTGCCAGAAATATTTGAAGTACCGCGGATTGCCGCTGGGCGCGAGCGGGCCGGAGGCGTAGATGATGGCTGTGTTCGCGGTTGTTGGGTGAACCAAATCGTGTTGTCGAAGTCTTACGCATCGTCGAGTTAACTCATCTGGAGTGACGATGCAAGGCTTGAGCTTTGATGAATTGTTTGCCTGCCTGTCCGCGGCACCATTGTCCAGCACCGATCTGACCCGGCTGCGTGAATGGATCGACAGCATCCGCGACCCAGCCGAGTGCCTGGCGCTCATCGAAGCGGCGGCAGCAGGCCGGCCATGTCCGCATTGCGCCTGTGCGCGCCTGCACCGCTGCGGCTTCGCCAGCGGCCTGCAGCGGTTCCGCTGCCTGGGCTGCCGCCGTTCTTTCAACGCGCTGACCGGCACGCCGCTGGCCCGGCTGCGCAAGCGCGCGTGCTGGCTGCCCTATATCCAGTGCTTGCTGGACTCGCGCACCGTGCGCGAGGCGGCGCTTGCTACCGGCGTGCATCGCACCACCAGCTTTCGCTGGCGCCACCGGTTCGCTCCGGGCGCCGCGCGCCACCGGCCGGCCACCCTGTCGGCGATCGTCGAGGCCGACGAAACCTACCGCCTGGAATCGCAGAAGGGATCGCGCACGTTGACACGTCCGCCACGCAAGCGCGGGGGTGTCGCCCGGCGGCGCGGCATCAACCGCGAGCATGATTGCCTGCTGGTGGCGCGCGACCGCAGCGGCACGACGCTGGACTTTCATACGGGACGTGGTCCCGTGACCGCGGCGCAATTACGTTCTTGCCTGCAGCCGGTGCTGCCCGGCGACGGGTTGCTCATCAGCGATGGTGCTGCCGCCTATGCCCGGTTTGCCGCCGACGCCGGGATCACGCATGAGTCCGTTAATGTCCGGGCGCGCCGGCGCGCACGCGGCGCGATCCACATCCAGAACGTAAATGGCTGGCACAGCCGCTTCAAGAACTGGCTCGTGCGCTTCAAGGGCGTGGCCAGCCGATACCTGGCAAACTATTCCGGGTGGCAGCGCTTATTGGACGCGCAAGCGTTGCGTACACCAGTGCAGTGGCTATGTGCTGCGATGCGGCAGGCATAGTGAAGGCAGCTGCGAAAGTCTAATTAACGCGAACACAGCCTAGATGATGGACATGCCCTCCTCGGACAGGCGGCCCAGGTAGTCGTAAGTCGGTGTTCGCATGGGTTTCGAAGCAATGTTTTTGGAGGAGCAGGGCCGGGTCAACGGGGTCCGAGGGCCATGTCCTGGGCCAGGCTGGTGAATCTTCTTCCCTGTCTATTCCGTCGGGGAAAAGGTGAGGTGGGTGCGGGCGTGTTGGCGCAGCATCCGGCCTGTCAGCCGGATGAGAAGAAGGAGGGACGAGGAGGCTGGGCCCCCAGGTGAATCAGCTGCCGAGATTGGTGAAGATGCCGACGGCCAGCTCGGCCCAGCAGTACAGGAAGCCTAGGCCAATGACGCCGGCGGCGATGAAACGCGACCTGGCGCTGCGCAGCCTGCGCAGGGCAGTGAGCAGCACCAGGCCGGTGAATGCCAGCAGCACGCCCGCCACGATGAAGTCGGTGCCGGTCCACACGACTTCGCTGGTGAACTGCATCGCGACCAGCGGAATCATGAGGATGGCCGCCGTCACCGCGGCAACGGTGAGGAGGGACTTGCCCAGGTGCGGTTTGGCGAGATGGTTGCCGGCCAGCGTGCTCATTGTCGTCTCCATGAAAGGTATTCAACCATGGTTACTTTAGCATGCTCCGCTGCGCCCGGCGACTCGCGCGTCAAGCGGCCAGCCGGAAGACCTCGACCTGTCGCGCCAGCGCCTTCGCCTGGTCGTGCATGGACTCGGCGGCGGCCGCGGCCTGCTCGACCAGGGAAGAATTCTGCTGGGTCAGGTCGTCCACGTGCCCCACGGCGTTGTCGATCTCGCGCACGCTGTCTGCCTGCTGGTCGCTGGCGGAAGCAATGCGTTCGATCAGCTGGCTGACGCGGCCGACGCTGTCGAGCAGTTCCCGCATGGTCGCACCCGACTGGTCGACCAGGGCCGTGCCGTCGCCGACGCGCGACACGGAAGTATGGATGAGTTGCTTGATTTCCTGCGCAGCGCTGGTGCAGCGTTGCGCCAGCTGTCGCACCTCGGCCGCGACCACGGCGAAACCGCGGCCCTGTTCGCCGGCGCGCGCCGCTTCGACGGCCGCGTTCAGGGCGAGGATATTGGTCTGGAAGGCAATGCCGTCGATGACGGAGATGATATCGACGATCCGGCTCGAAGCGTCATTGATGTCGCCCATGGTTTTCACGACGTCCGCGGCGATCTGCCCGCCGCGCTGCGCGATCGAGGACGCTTCCGCCGCGAGTGCGCTGGCGGCGCGTGCATCGGCGGCGTTGCGGCTGACGGTGTCGGTCAGCGAATGCATGGTGTTGACAGTCTGCTGCAGCGAGCTGGCCTGCGCTTCGGTGCGGGCCGACAGGTCCTGATTGCCTGACGCGATTTCGCGGCTGCTGACGGAGATCGACTCTGTGCCCTGGCGTACGCCGTGCACGATGCTCGCCAGGCCGGCGCTCATGTCCTGCAACGATCGTAGCAGCATGCCGATCTCGTCTTTGGAAGTCGTGTCGATCCGCGCCGTCAGGTCGCCGGTGGCAACAGCCCGCGCAAACTTCGCCGCTTCGCCGAGTGGACGCGTGATGCCCAGGGTGACGCGGTAGGCGAGCGCGGCGCCGCCAAGCAGGGCCAGCGCGGCGATGCCGAGGATGATGGTCCTCGACTCGTCCAGCACGGTGTCGACGCGCGCTGCGGCGGCATCCAGCTCGGACTCGATGTTATTGATCACCACGTCGAGATCGGCGACGATCTGGCGCCGCAGCGGACTGCATTCTTCGACGAGGAAGACGCCGAACTCCTTCATCTGCCCGGCGTTGCGGTACTGGCGCGGGCGAGAAAGTTCGCGTGCCATGGCCTTGAGGCCGGCGCTGGCTTTCTTGAAATCGGCGCGTTCGCCCATGACGCGTTCGAGCTTGTCGAGCCGGTCGAGATAGATGGCGCGCTGCTGGTCCAGTACGTCCAGCTCCCTGGCGGCATCCTGCTCGCCTTCGTAGATGTACGCGTTGCGTGCGGCAAGGCCGGTCTGGCCCAGCGCTTCGCGCAGTTCGATGAGCTGGGTAACCTCCGACGTGCGGATACGCTTTTCTTCGGCCACCGAGCGAGCCGTGTCGCCCATACGGAGGAGAGCAATTGCCGCGAGGAGGAGGGACAACATGCCCATGGCGCCGAATCCAATGGCGAGACGGGCGCCGATCTTCAGGTTCTTCAACATCGTTCGTACCAGTATCTGGGCAAGTCAGGACGGGGAGCGGCCTGGACATGCAACGCTCGGGAGATGCCGAGTAGTTCGATACTAGAACAAAGAATGAAGTTGTTTAACGGCAATTGCTAAACCGATTACGCAATTTTTTTGCGGCTGTTGCTTCGCAGTCACAAAAACACTGCCACTTATTGGTAATGCATAAAGTTACTACCCCTGCACAAGCTTTTGCAGGGCCTCCGGCTTGACGATGATCAGGCGGTGCGCGTCCTTCTGCACGATGCCCTGCTGGGTCAGCGCCGTCAGCGCGCGCGTCACGGTCTCGCGGCTGGTGTTGATCATGTTGGCGATGTCCTGGTGGGTCGGCAGGTTCTCGACGACGGCCGGGGCGCCCGGTTCGTTCTGCTTGTTCTTCTGCATCAGCACCAGATAGGTGTAGATGCGCTTCGCCGTGTTGTTGATGCTCAGCAGCGAGCGGAATTCCGAATCGCGCTGGATCTTCTGGGCCAGGTGCTTGAGCATGTGGGTCGCCACCGAGGGCGCGTGCGCAAACAGGTGCATGGCGGTGGCGGCCGGCAGGAAGGCCACCAGGGCGTCGGACATCGCCACCACCGAAGCGGAGCGGGTCGAGTTGTTGATGAGCGCAATCTCGCCGAAGAAGTCCCCAGGCGCGAGCATGCGCAGGCCGATGGCGCGGCCGTCTTCGGTCACGTCGATCACCTGCAACTGGCCCGAAAGCAGGAACATCAGGCCGTCGCCATGGCCGCCTTTCTGCAGCACGATGTCGCGCTTGCTGTACTGGCGGATGCGCAGGTCCTGCTTGACCCGGATGATTTCCTCGTCCGACAGTTCGGCCAGCAGCGGGATCTTGCGCAGGTGGATCTGAACGTGGCGCTCTTCCGGCACGGCGGTGTCGGTCTCGGCGGGCGTCTTGCGGACGGAGGATTTGGCGGTTGCGGTCATTGACTCTCTGAAAACGGTTACTTCAGAAGAAACTGGTATACAGCTGGGATGCCAGTGCGGCGAAGGCGATGCCGGCGGCATTGGCGGCCATGTCGCGCCAGCAGAAACGGCGGTCCGGCACGAAGGCGCCCTGCAGGCATTCGATCAGCCAGCCGGCAAGGAGCAGGCCCAGCAGCCAGAACAGCGCTTCGAGGCGGCCCTGTGCCACCCGCAGCGCCAGTCCGGCCAGGACGGCGAAGCTCGCAAAATGCAGGAACTTGTCGTTCGGCAGAGGAGGCAGCCAGCGATTGGGTACCAGGCAGCCCACACACACAGCGCTCATGGCCACGCCCAGCAACACCAGATCAAACCACACCTTCGCACGCCCTTCGAGATTCTCCGACAGCGGTGATTGTATACGGTCGAGCCCGCTTAGGGTGCGCCAGCCCTGCCTGATCGCCGGCATTGGCGCGTCCCAGCAACGAAGTATGTCAGCCTGATATCGATCTGGAGCCCGGTCTACCGTTGTGTGTGGAACTTGCAACAATTAGTGAGATTTCCACTGGCGTACTTACGTTGCTCAAAAGCTATTGATACAATAGGTTACATTGAGTTACATAAGTAAATGTTTGCAAAACCCGAGGGTGGAGCAAGCGCCAGGAGACAAGCTTCGTGTTCACCGCATTCCGCGCCCCAAGGCGCGCTCAGGTAGTACCCCGAGTCACCATTGGCATGGGCATTTCACGCAGACAGGGACGTATTCCCTATGTCCGCGAATTCATCAAGCTCAAGCTCCGCTCGCTGGCCCACCCACGCGCGACCCGGCGCTGGCTGCACCTGCTGAATTCCCATCCTGCCTTTGCCGAGTACGTCCGCCATAGTCCACGGCTGATGTACAAGATCTACCGTCCGTACATGACCCTGCAGTTGCCGATGGAAGCGCGCCTGGCCGCGCTGACCGTGCACTACACGACCGTGTTCGAGCGCGGCCTGGGAGACATGGTGGCGCTGGCGGCAGCGGCGCCGCTGCCGCTGGTGCGCTTCGAAGGCCGCGATGGCGGCGCCTACGACATCGCGCTGCGCGCCATCGCGCCGCTCGAACGCGAGGGCGAACTGGTGCTGCAGCTGCGCGAAGCGGACGCGCCGCTGTATGCGGTGGCCTTCACGTTCGCGGAGCGCGATGGGAAGCTGGCGGTGAACATCGGCTGCATCCAGGGCGCGAAGGACGAGGGCACGCGCGAAGCGATCCGCCGCGCCACGCGCCAGCTCCATGGGCTGCGTCCCAAGCAGCTTCTGGTCAGCGTCATCCGCCACCTGGGCCATGAATTCGGCTGCGGTGAGCTGCGCCTGGTGGCGAATGCCAACCGGGTGGTCCGCAGCGCGCTGCGCAAGGGCACGGTGCATGCCGACTACGACCAGTTATGGGACGAGATGGGAGCGATCCGGCGCGCCGACGGGGATTTCAGCCTGTCCTGCGCGCCCCTGGCCGAGCCGGATCTCGAGAACGTACCGTCGAAGAAGCGTTCGGAAGCGCGGCGCCGCCATTCGATGCTGGCCTCGCTGTGCATCGCAGTGGCCGCCGGCTTTGGCGGCGGGGCCTTGCCCGAGCCGGTCGAGTACCTGCAGGCGCCATCGAGCAGCCGCGAACACGGCTGAGCCGTACGCACCGCCCGGCACTTGACGTAAAAAAGCCCAGCCTGGCTGGCTGTAATGCCGTTCAGTTAGCGTAGCCTAGGGTGGACGGCTTCGCCGTCCGCGCGTCCAAACAGTGCATGAACAGCATGCGTCGCATCCATTCATCTGGGAGTTGAACGCGCGGACGTTCGTAATTCCGGGCATTGCCCGCAATTACCCCGTCCACCCTACAACAGCTTCCACTTCGCTTAACTGAACGGCAGCAATCCTGGCTGGCTGGGCTTTTTTGCTCAGGCCGCTGCGGCGAAGGAATCGTGGGAAGGGAAGCGCGCGCGCATCCAGTCGCGGCCCAGCCCGAGGGCGGCGATCACCTCATCCGGCAGGGTGTCGAGGATGGCCGGATCGTCGCTCGGCGTATCGGCCAGCAGGCTGGCCAGGTGCACCACGCCCGCCAGCTTGCAGAACGGCAGGGCCGCCATGGGATCGGCCGAACGCTCCACGGCGCTGACGATCCGCGCAGGGAAGTTCCAGCGGCGGCACAGCTCGGCCGTGATCTGTCCTTCCGCCAGGCCCAGCAGGCGCTGCTCGCGTTCCCAGCGCGCGCCGGGCAGATGCGGCAGCTGTTCGATCTCGGCAAAGGCGGCTGGCGCCACCTGGTAGATCAGCAGTTCGCCCAGGCGCATGACCATGCCGGCCAGCCAGGCGTCGTTGCCGTCGGCGCCGGCGCCGTTGGCCAGCCACTTGGCGTAGCCCGCGCAGGCCATGCTGCTCTTCCAGAACTCGTCGGTGTCCAGGCCGGGCAGCTGGGGGAAGGAGTCCGCGAAGCAGGCCGCCAGGGCCAGGGTGCGGATATGCGACATGCCGGCCAGGGCGATCGCCTCGTCGAGCGAACTGACGTTGCGGCTGGAGCCGAAGCGGGCGCTGTTCGCCAGGCGCATCAGCTTGGCGGTGAGCGCCGGGTCGCGCGCGATGATGGCGGCGACGCTTTTCGCCGAGGCATCCTCGTCGTCGAGGGTCGCGATGAGGGAGTGTGCGACTTCTGAGATGGTTGGCAGGCGGACGTCTTCGAAGAAACTGGCGAGGCTGATCATGGCGTTTTCCGGGAAACGGTCGCCCCGGCGGGGCGGCAACGGTAATTTTTAGTGTAATGCCGAAGGGCAACTAAAAACCGTATTGACGGTGATTTTTCACACAAGCGTTGCAGGAAGGCCGCATGCGTGATGTTGCAGGTCTTTGTAGGGTGGGCAATCCTTTGCCCACGCGTTCAGATCACGTGTGCATTGACGCGCATCGCACAATGTCCCACCGTTTGAACGCGTGGGCGGGGGACCGCCTACCCTACTATACCGTGACGGCTTTCGCGGTTTCGCTGCGTCCCAGCCAGCGGCGCACGACGCGCAGCGACGGCCGTTCGACCAGGTGCCAGCTCATCATGGCGAGCGGAATCACCACCGCCAGCGAGACCACCGTCAGGCGCTTCGGCCCCATCGGCGGCAGGGTTTCGCGCAGCATGACGATCACCGGCCAATGCCAGATATAGATACCGTAGGAATAATCATGGCGCTGGAGGTGGGCGGCCCAGCCCGGCAGCCGCATGCTGCCGGCGCACAGCGCCAGCGTGACCGCCACCAGGGCGATGCCGAACCAGGTCAGCGGGCTCGGGGTCTGGTCGGCCGAGCGCGTCCAGTTGAGCAGCACCAGCGCCACTGCGCAGGCCACGTGGCGCCAGCCGATGTTCACGTTCGGCGCCATCGTCTGCAGCACGATGCCGGTCAGGAACAGCGACCACATGCGGGTTTCCCAGACGTAGCCGCTGACGATTTCCGGATACACGTTCGCGGCCAGCAGCAGGAACAGGGCGACACCGCGCATCCACGTGCGCAGGGGCAGGGCGGCGGCCAGGCCGATCAGCGCCACCATCACGTACATCCGGCCTTCCCAGTACAGGGTCCAGAGCGGGCCGTTCAGGGGCTGGCCGCCCAGCACGCCGGCGATGCGCAGGTGCCCGGGCGGGATGTGGTAGACCAGGCCGTGCAGCACCGTGTTGCCGAAGATGTAGCGCCAGGGCGCGCTCTCGAACAGGCCGGCCCAGCCGAAGGTGGAGAAGAAGCCCACCGCCACCACCGTGGTGACCAGCAGGCAGACGAACAGGCCCGGCACGATGCGCGCCACGCGCCGCGCGGCGAAGCGGCCCAGGTGCGGGTCGCCCATCCAGCTGCGCGAGACGAACATGCCGCTGATGACGAAGAACACGCCCACCGCCACCGCGCCCAGGTCGGTGTTCGGGTTGAGGAAGCGGGTGATGGGGTCGCGCATGGGCTCGGCCACGTTCATCATCCAGGTGTGGTACACCACCACCGCCAGCGCGCACACGAGGCGCACCAGGTTGAAGCCGTTGTCGTGGGTGCCGATCGCCGCTTCCAGCGTGCGGCCTTGGGAAAGATGTGCCATGGGTGGGGTCAGGGGAGCTGCCATTGCCAGCTGAGCTGGAGTTGGCGGTTGTTATATTGGAAGATCGAGATGTTTTCCTGGTTGCGCACGAGGCGCCCCTCCAGCACCAGCGATTGCCGCTGGTCGATCGCGTAGCTGACGCTGCCGCGCAGGACCTGGGTGGCCTGATCGCGCACCACGTCGATCAGCGTGGGCGAATAGGCGCGGCTGCCGTGCCAGCTCTGTCGCGAGTAGCCGATTTCGGTGTTGATGCCGCCCCCCAGGCCGCGGCGCAGGATCAGGTTGGCGAAGCTGCCCTTGCGGTTGCCGCCGGGGCGATGTGCCAGCGCATGGTCGTTCTGCCAGCCGAGCGTGGCGCTGGCATAGCTGGGACCCTTGCGCCACGACAGATTGCCGCGCACTTCCTGGGTGCTCGAATCGAAGTTCGTCAGCGAGGGGAAGTTGTTGTAGGTGATCCCGCCCACCACGTTGAACTGCATCGTCTGCGGCAGGCGCAGCGGCGGCACCACGCGCGCCTGCAGCTGCACCTGGCGCTGGTAGAGATGGCCGCCGAGAGTGACCAGGCCCAGGGTCGCGGTGGCGCGCAGGCGCCAGGCCTTGAAGCGATAGGGCGCCTCGAGGCCGGCGAACAGCGAGCTGGTGTCGTACTGGTGCAGGCGGTCGTTGTGCCGGATCTGGTACTGGGCGAAGCCCAGCATGCCGTTGGGCGATACCTCGCGCATGGTCTCGCCCGAGACTTGCGTGTACTGGTCGTGGCGCGGCGTGAAGTCGCCGGACAGCTCGTACTCGACCTGGCCGTCGGGGGCGTCGACGACGTAGCGGTTGGTGCGCGCGCCCTGGTTGACGTTCTGGTCGATGCCGCGTCCCGCCGTCACCAGGCTGCTGCTGAACACGTCCCAGCGCGTGCAGCCTTCCTCGCGCGTCTCGGCGATCAGCTCCAGGATCGCGGGCGAGGGCTTGAAGCGGGTCTCGATGATGGCGAACAGGCGCTCGGCCTCGTCCGAATTGCCGAGCGAGCACTGGGTCAGCGCGAGCTCGAGCCAGGCGCCGGCGTGCTCGGGCGCCTGCTCGATCAGGCGGCGCAGCTCGGCCGCCGCGTCGGCGCGCCGGCCTTCGGCGATCGACTGCAGGGCCTGCAGGTAGAGGTCCTGGTCGAGCGGTTCCTTGGCCGATTGCGGTGCATCCGCGGCATGCGCGGCGCCGCAGAGCAGCAGGAGGGAAAGCGCGCACCGGGCACGCAGTGAAACGGACTTCATTGGCAAGACGCCGGGCAGTGAGAACCGTAGGGTGGGCAAGTTCCTTGCCCACGCGGTGATAGTTGGAATGTGAGCAGCCGCACGGGCTGCAGCACGGTAATTTGAACGCGTGGGCGGGAGACCGTGATCCGGTCCACTGGACCGGATCACCCCTACGAAAGGCATCATGCGCTGCCTTTCGTATCAAGCGCCATCGACATCGCCACCTGCGACAAGGGGAAATCCCTGGGCGTAAACAGCGCGGTCGCCTTGCCCTTGCCGCGCAGGCGGCGTTCGCCCAGGGCGATGAAGGCGTGGCGCCGGGCGCGTTCGACGGTGCCGGCGCCGACGATGACGTCGTGCGGGAAGTCGCGGGCGGCCTGCTCCAGGCGGGACGCCGTGTTCACGCTGTCGCCGACGGCGGTATAGATGCTGCGGAAACTCGTGCCGAAGTCGCCCGCCACCGCCGGCCCGCTTTCGATGCCGATGCGCGCCCGCAGCGGCGGGTAGCCCAGCGCCTCGCGCGCGGCCGACAGGGCATTGACGCGCTCGACGATCGCATGGGCCGCGTCCAGCGCCAGGTCGGCATGCTGCTCGATCGGCAGCGGCGCGCCCCAGAAGGCCACCAGGCCGTCGCCGGTGTACTTGTCCAGGGTGCCGCGGGTGGCGATCACGGGGCCGGTCAGGCAGTCGAGGAATTCGCGCGTCAGGTGCGCCGACTCTTCCATCGACAGCGATTCGACCTGGGTGGTGTAGCCCTCCATGTCGGCGATCAGCGTGGTGACATCGAGCTGGCGCGGCGCCAGCGGGTCTTCCAGGTCGCTGCGCAGCAGTTCCTTCACCACCGAGGGCGCAACGTACTGCTGCAGGGTGCCGAGCAGGCGGCGCGAGCGGCGCTGGGCCAGCTGCCACTGGTAGGGCACGGCCACCGCCAGCAGGAAGAGATTGGTCGCCAGCGGCGCCGTGGTCGAGAAATAGGGATCGTGCGGCGCGATCAGGTAGGCGGCGCCCAGCCACAGGGCGGACATGCCGGCAAGCGTGGCGACGCTGGCCACCGCCGACAGGCGCGGGAAGGCGTAGCTGGCTATGCAAGCAGACAGCAGGGCGAAGGCGCAGGCGATCAGGCGGCCGGGCCAGGGCGCCGGCATCTTGCCTTCCTGGCGGTCGAGCAGGGCGGACAGAATCTCGGCCTGCACTCCCAACCCCGGGCGCTTGGCCGCATGCGGCGTGGTCACGCGGTCGCCCAGGCCGAGCGAGGACGAGCCGACCAGCACCAGGCGGCCGCTGGCGCTGGCGGGATCGATCGCTTCGTTCAGGATGTCGGTGGCGCTGGCGATGGTGAACGCTTCCCAGTCGCGCGTGAAGGGAATGCGCATGTGGGCGGCGTCCGGCAGCGCTGGAAGGGCTGCGCCGCTGCAGCAGTCCAGCAGGGCCAGGCCGAGCGAAGGATAGTCACGCCCCCCGAAGCGCGTCACCAGGGGCACGTGGCGCAGCACGCCATCCGGGGAGGGTACGAAGCCCATATTGCCGACGTGGCGCGCGCCGGCAAGGCCGGCGTGGTTGGCGATGTAGCCATCGGCGAGCCTGGCCTGCGGCTGCAAGCGGGGCAGGGCGCCGGCCGGCACGCCGTCGCGCAGCGGCGCAGGACGGCTTTTCTCGTAGTCGAAATCGAACACCTGGCCGAGCACCAGCGGGCCGTGCGTGGCCAGCGCCGCCAGGCGCATGTCGCCCTCGGGGTCGCTCGCCTTGGGGCGCACGATGTCGAGCGCCACGCCACGCGCTTCGTAGCGGCTGAGCAGGATTTCCACCAGGTCCGCGATCCGGCTGCTGGTCCACGGCCACGGCCCTTCGGCGGTCAGGCTGGCTTCGTCGATATCGACGACGAGGATGCGGGGTTCCGGGGCGGTGGTGGCGCGCCACCGGATGAATTGGTCGCGCAGGATCTCGTTACCGAAGAAGGAGTTGCCGAAAAACGACACCTCTTTTGTCGTACCCCATTGGGCAGACACCGTCAGCAGGACCGCCGCGAGTGCGATCGCGGCGCGCGCCCATGTGGCCTGCCGGCGCGGCGCCAGCCTGCGGTTGCTCTGGGAAGTAGGGAGATCGGCCACGCCGTGACAATCAGTATGGATCAGAAGAAACGATCAGTATAACGCGGAAGTGTTGCTCAGAGGGCAAGTGCTACAAATTGTAAGCAGGGCGGGTAACGCATGAGTTTGCCTTAAAATGTGATGGCCGTCACGGAAAGCGCGTGCCCAGCCCGGATAATTGCGCGAAAAGGGGAAATCTATGTTGCGTCCATTACTCATTACCAGCTTGCTTGCGCTGGCAGCCCAGGCTCATGCGGCCGAGGCCGGCAAAGTCATCTTTGCCGCAGGCAGTGCGCAGGTGGCCGACAAGGCGGGCGCCGAAGGCACGCCGGTCCAGGAGGGCGAGCTGCTCACCACCGGCAAGGACGGCTTCCTCTACGTGAAGACGATCGACAACGGCCTGTTCATCCTGCGCCCGAACACCAGGGCGAAGATCGTGGCCTACCACGTCGACAAGAAGAACCCCGCGAACACCCGCATCAAGCTGGAGCTCATCAGCGGCATCGCGCGCAGCAAGTCGGGTGACGCCGTCAAGCTGGCGCGCCAGAACTTCCGCTTCAATACCCCGGTGGCGGCGATCGGCGTGCGCGGCACCGACTTTACTGTCTACACGGACCAGGAAACCTCGCGCGTGACGGTGCTGACCGGCGGCGTGGTGGTCAGCGGCTTCGCCGACGGCTGCCGTCCGGAAGGCGGCGGCCCCTGCGAAGGCGCGGCCAGCCGCGAGCTGTTCGCCGCCCAGCGCGGCCAGCTGCTGCAGGTGCGCCGCGGCCAGACCGCCCCGCAGGTGATGCCGGCGAACGGCAGCGGCCCCGACCAGGTGTCGCCGCCGCGCGCGGACGAGCCGGTGGCCAAGACCGGTGGTTCGAATACCCCGAGCCTGGATGCACGCAAGGGCGAGACGCTCGAGAAGCTGGCGAACGAGATCAAGCAACAGCAGAACAACAAGCCGGATCCGGTGGTGATCCCGCCGACGCCGCCGGTGGAGAACAAGCCGCCGGTGGTGGAGGTGCCGGTGGAGCAGCCGAAGCCGGAAGTGCCGAAGCCGGAAGTGCCGCAGCTTCCGGAACGTAAGATTGAGTGGGGGCGCTACGCGGCCATCGGCAATAGCGAACCGACCATTGCCGATGCTGCGCCCGCCGACGCCGACAAGGTCAGGCTGGGCGGCTACATTGTCTACCGTACGGCTGGACGCGAGTACGTCACGCCGGAGCGCGGTAGCGCCAGTTTCGTTCTCAAGGGGGGGGAGGCGACCATCCGCACGGCGGACAATGCGATTGCAACGACGACGGCGGACTTGAAGAACGGGTTGCTGTCGGTCGATTTTGGAAAAGCCAGCTATGTCACCAGCTTCGACGTCGTCAGCGGCGCCGAGACATTCAATATGAAAGCCGATGGTTACGTGACGCAGGATGGGCGCTTCGGCAATTCCAGCATGGACCAGTACAGCCGCCCTCAGGAAAATAATATGGAGGTGACGGGTTTGCTCAGCAATGAGAACGGGGGCGCGGCGGCGTACTACTTCAAGCGGACGCTCAATGACAATCGCTCTATTAATGGCGTCACTAGTTGGGGCGTAAAGAAGTAAATACTCCTTTCCGCTCTTCGGCGCGTGCCCGGCAAAAAGGATTGCCGGGCATTTTTTTTACCCTTACTTGGGGTCGTGTGGCGCATTAAGCGTAACGACATCCCAACCACATATTATCATTGATAAATAGATAAGATTGATGATCCGCTCTTATCCAAAATGCATAGTGTCGACCAGGCACCATCGGCTTTAGCGGTGTGATTATTCACATCTGCATCTCGAATGCCGCACCGTTCATTACGATCTTGCGCAAGCATAGCGCTTCTCTGATAATGGCCGGCCACAAAAGCACTGATGAAAATTTACAACTCAGGGACAAAATAGTGTGATTCGTGTGACGGTCGTCACACGAGCGCGCGGCTTGCCTCTGTCATCATTCGCCCGGTTGGATTGCAGAAGTCTTTAGTGCGACTGCAAATTTACATATCCCCGAAACTTAGGAGCAATAAATGGCTGTTTATACCGCTGACATTCAGAAGCTGTACGTCGCCTACTTCAATCGCCCGGCAGACTTCGAAGGTCTGGCATTCTGGGAAAAAGTCCTGGTGAACACCAAGGGCAACCTGTCGCTGGTCTCGAGCACCTTCGCCAACTCGACCGAATACAAAGAGCAGGTCGCTGGCAAGTCCAACATGCAGATCGTTAACATGATCTACCAGAACCTGTTCAACCGCGAAGCCGACACCACCGGCCTGCTGTTCTGGACCGAGCGTCTGAACAACCGTGACTTCACCGTTGACCAGATCGTCAAGATCATCGCTGACAACGCATCGGACACCGATGCGAAAGACAAGACCACCTACGCGAACAAGGTTGCAGCTGCTACCGCCTTCACCGCTGAACTGAACACCGCTTCGGAAATCCTCGGTTACTCGGGCAACGCCGCCAACAACGCCGCCAAAGTGTGGCTGTCGACCATCGGCACCACCGAGTCGCTGGCAGCCGCTACCCAGCCGGCAGCCCTGGCAGCAACCGTCACCGCAGTGTCGCAAGTCGGCACCCAGTCGGGTGGCGTGACCAGCACCCTGACCAAGGGCCTGGACGTCATCAACGGCACCGCAGGCAGCGACACCATCATCGGTTCGATCGATTCGGACAACGCTGAACTGAACACCTTCAGCAACATCGACATCATCAACGGCGGCACCGGCACCGACTTCCTGAAGCTGCAACACGCTAAGAGCACCGGCGCGATCACCCTGAGCAACCTGTCGAACATCGAGATCGTCCAGATCGAAAGCGCCGCATCCGCTGGCGTGACCGTCGACAGCACCGGCAGCACCGGCATCACCGAACTGAACGTCGTCAAGGCAGCTGGTGTCGTCGACATCACCGCTGGCGCAGCGACCGACATCACCCTGGCCGCACGCGACACCACCGCAGGCAGCGCCCTGGCCCACGACATCGACGGCGGCAAGAACGTCACCGTGACCCTGACCGACATGGGCAATACCTCTGCCCTGAACGCCGACACCATCAACATCGGTGGCGACGTCGCCGCCAAAGGCAATGTGGTCGTCAACGTCGCTGGCAAGCAGTACGACGCAACCGTCGCTGACTCCTACTTCGGTTCGATCACCGTGAAAGGCGGCACCACCATCGCCGTGAACCAGTCCGCAGCTGTCAGCATGTCCGCTGTCGGCGCCGACGACACCCCGGGCACCGTGCACCAGGGCGCCGTGGACCTGACCACCGACGCAGCCACCACCACCATCACCGTCAAGCAAACCGCTGACATGGCTGCTGAAGCTGCTGAAGCTGCCGCAACCGGCGGCGTGCGCGAAACCGCAACCGTCAAGTTCAACGCACTGAAGAACGGTGATTCGATCGCCCTGAACGGCCTGACCTTCACCGCCAAGGCCGACATGACCGCCAACGAAGTCGCTGCCGCCTTCGCAAGCCTGGTCAAGAACACCCTGCCGGCAACCGGCGACACCCAGTCGGGTGGCGTGTACACCAAGGGTAGCTACACCGGCCTGTTCAACACCGCAGCATGGACCAGCGGCGCCGCCACCGGCGACACCGTCGTGTTCACCGCCGTGCCGAACAACAGCAACGTGACCGACCTGAACGACGCATCGCTGTTCACGTTCACCAAGGGTTCGGGCAACACCAGCACCGCTCCGGCCTTCACCATCGTCCAGGGCGTCGCACAGACCGCCGGCACCACCTTCACCGGTGGCGTGATGGGCGTGGAAACCGGTGTCGTCAGCATCGACGCATCGAGCGCAGCTGCACTGAAGACCGTGACCGTCGACGGCTACACCGCGAATGGTTCGGGCATGACCGGCGCGGGTTCGACCAAGTTCGACACCCTGAACCTGCTGAACGGCGGCGACTTCACCGTCGACGCAGCCGCAGAAGCCCTGGCTGTCAACCTGACCAACGTCGATGGCGACTTCGTCCTGACCAACGCCACCACCAAGACCCTGAACGTGACCAGCAACGGCGACAACGCCTTTGACCTGGACCTGTCGGGCGCCACCGCTGCCGCCAACCTGAACGTTTCGGGCACCGGCACGCTGACCGCTGACGGTTCGGTGCTGACCACTGTCACCACCATCAAGGTGAGCGGTTCGGCTGGTCTGGACCTGGGCACCACCGAGCGTACCAACGTGACCTCGGTCGACACCACCGGCACCACCGGCGAAACCACCATCGCTATCAAGGGCACCTCGACCTACGCTGGCGGCGCTGGCGTCGACAACGTCACCGTGACCAACGCTGGCACCGCAATCGGCAAGTCGATCAACCTGGGCGCCGGCGACGACACCCTGACCCTGCTGGGCACCATCGTCACCCCGACCGTGGACCTGAAGGGCGGCGACGGCCGTGATACCCTGGCGATGACCGCTGCAAACGCAGTGGCCCTGTCGGCGACTACCGCCTTTGGCGCCAAGTTCGACGGTTTCGAAATCCTGGCGATCGACCGCGCAGTTGCTGCAGGCACCATCAACATGGCGAACCTGGACAACATCGACTACGTCATCAGCGAAAACTCGGGCACCAGCACCCCGGCAGCGACCAAGTCGGTCTTCACCGTGAACGTCACCGGCGCCGCAAACGCTGGCGATACCTTCCAGTTCAACGGCGGCACCGTGAACGTCGCTGGCAACCTGACTGCTGAGCAACTGGCTCTGCAACTGGGCGCCCAGACCTACACCGACTGGATCGTCAAGTCGGTCAGCGGCACCGCTGTCACCTTCGAAGCACGTGTTGCTGGCGCAGCGACCACCGTCCCGGCTGCAACCACCGGCTGGTTCACCGACGAAGCGACCACCCCAAGCACCGCAGCCTTCGCAATCGGCACGTCGACCGCCGGCGCCAACGCTGGTACGGCCGCTGCTTCGCTGACCATCAGCAACTTCGCCAACAATGGCACCCTGGAACTGGTTGACACCGGCGCCGGCGCCTTCGTCAGCATCAAGGACGCTGCTACCGGCACCGCCGACGTGCTGAACGTGATCGGCAACGCTGCTGGCGCCCTGGGTACCATCAGCACCGCCAACACCGAAACCGTGAACGTGACCGCGAACGAAGACATCTCGATCGCTATCACCGGCAACACCTCGCTGAAGACCGTCACCGTCGCTGGTGCAGGCGATACCGTCCTGACCCTGGGTACCGGTGGTAACGGTGCAGGTGCTACCGCTGTGTCGGCTGTGAACGCAGGCGCTGCAACCGGCTCGCTGCAACTGAACCTGTCGGCTCACAACGGTGTTGCAGTCACCGTGACCGGCGGTGCTGGTGCCGACGTGCTGTACGCAACTGCTGGCGCGAACGCCAAAGCTGACGTTCTGGTCGGCGGCGCTGGCGATGACACCCTGTACGCAGGCAGCAACGGTGCACGTCTGACCGGCGGCGCAGGCAACGACATGTTCGTCCTGCAAGCTGGCAGCAAGGAAGCCAACACCTACAGCATCGTCACCGACATGCAAGCTGGCGACCTGCTGAAGCTGCACACCAACGTGGGCGCTGTCGTGGGCTCGTTCGCCAAGCTGACCGCCACCCTGAACGAGAGCACCTCGGTGTTCTCCGACTACGTGGCTGCAGCAACTGCCCAAGCCGGTAACGGTGCGGTCTGGTTCGCGTTCAACGGCAACTCGTATGTCGTGATCGACAACGGCGTGGACGGCGGCGCTTGGGAAACCAACGTCGACGCCATCATCCAGCTGGCTGGCGTGAACACCCTGGACAACGTGTCCTGGAACGCCACCTACGGCACCGTCGGCCTGGTCTAATCGACCCGGCAACAGGCGCCCGCCCAAGCGGGCGTCTGACATGTGCTCGAAACCCCATTCCTCGCAAGAGGGATGGGGTTTTTTCTTTACTCCTAGGGTCTAACGGAATATTGCTGGCGGCCAGTGTTACCATGTTTAATCTTTGAAACATGTTAGGAGACATCATGTCGGATTGGACCGGTGGCTACGTCGCCGAGATCGGGTACACCCACGGTTATTACGCGGAGCTCAACCCCTTGCGGATCAAGCTGGCTTTCCTCAACGCGGGTTATGCTTTCCCCGAGACGGGAACTGCATGTGAGTTGGGATTCGGCCAAGGTGTGAGCACCAATGTGCATGCTGCCGCCTCTGTCACTCGCTGGCATGGAACCGACTTCAATCCCTCCCAGGCCGGCTTCGCCCAAGAGATGGCGGAAGCATCCGGCGCCGACGTGAAGCTGTATGACCAGGCCTTCGACGAATTCTGCGGCCGCGCCGACCTGCCGGACTTCGACTTCATTGGCCTGCACGGCATCTGGAGCTGGATCTCCGATGCGAATCGCCAGGTGATCGTAGACTTCATCCGCCGCAAGCTGAAGGTCGGCGGCGTCGTCTACATCAGCTATAACACCCAGCCGGGATGGGCTGCCATGGCCCCGCTGCGCAATCTGCTGACCGAGCATGCCCAGCTGATGGCGGCACCGGGCGAGGGCATTGTCCCGCGCATCGACGCGTCCCTCGATTTCGCTGACAAGGTCATGAAAAGCGGCGCGCTCTATGGACGCATCAATCCGCACGTCGTCACGCGCCTGGGCCAGTTGAAGGAGCAGAACCGCCAATACCTGGCGCACGAATACTTCAACAGGGATTGGGCGCCGATGTCCTTCTCCGATTTGCGCGGCTGGCTGGAAGAGGCGAAGCTGACTTACGCATGTTCGGCAAACTTCCTCGACCATGTCGATGTGCTCAACCTCACGGCCGAGCAGCGGCAGCTGCTGGGCGAAGTGCCGGACCGCATGTTCCGCGAGACCGTGCGCGACTTCATGGTCAACAGCCAGTTCCGCAAGGACTACTGGGTACGTGGCGCGCGGCAGTTGAACATGGTCCAGCGGATCGAGGCGCTGCGGGGCCTGCGCTTTGCCATGGTAATGCCGCGGGACCAGGTCAAGCTCAAGGTCAAGGGCATTCTCGGCGAAGCCGACATGAGCGAAGCGATCTACAAGCCCATTCTTGATTGCTTCGCTGGCTATCGTGTGCTGACGTTTGCTGAGCTGGAAGAATCGGTGCGGGCCGCCGGTGTACGTTTCGAAGCACTGATGCAGGCATTGACGATCCTCATTTCCCAATCCGTTCTGCAGCCGGCGCAGCACGAAGCCGCAATCGAGGCGGCCCTGCCCATGACCCGCCGCCTGAACCGGATGCTGTGCGAACAGGCGCGCTATTCGGATGCGGTGGTGGCCGTGGCCTCTCCCGTGATCGGCGGCGCCATCAATCTGAACCGGATCGATAAACTGCTTTTGATGGGGACGGCGAAAGGTGCGAACGAACCCGAGTCGCTGGCACGCTTTGTCATCAGCAATCTGGCGCTGGGCGGGTCGCGGATCATCAGTAATGGCAAGCCTGTGGACACGCCCGAAGCGGAGTTCGCGGAAGCCCTGAGGCTCACCAACGGATTTAACGAGACCATGCTGCCCTTGCTGAAATCACTACGTATCGAATGCTGATTGCATAACAGGCGGGCCGATCACGGCCCGCCTGTATCCAGTACGCCACGTCAAGTATTCAAAAACTGGGAATCGGGGTTGGCAAAATACCCAAAAAATGTGATGCACATCACATTTCCTGTAGGATTTGAGCGATAATGTGTCGCTCGCTCCTGCCGAGTCCGCTTGAAGGACAAGGGAGTGAATTCCCCATGTGTTCTTCACGGACCCAATGAATACCAAACTCTTCAACAAGAAAAACGAAATCGAGCAAGCCCTGCTCGCTTTCAAAAGCACCTTCTGGACGGTTGGCACCTTCAGCGCCATCACCAACCTCCTGATGCTCGTGCCCTCGCTGTACATGCTGCAGGTCTATGACCGCGTGCTGGCAAGTCGCAACGAGCTCACCCTGGTAATGCTCACCGTGCTGATGCTGGGCGCCTACCTGCTCATGGTTGGCCTCGAGCTAGTGCGCTCCTACGTTCTGGTGCGGGTTGGCGCCAAGTTCGACATGATGCTCAACAAGCGCGTCTACACCGCGGCATTCGAGCAGAACCTGAAGCAGGCGGGTGGCAATGCTGGCCAGTCGCTGAGCGACCTGACCACCCTGCGCCAGTTCCTGACCGGGAACGCGCTGTTCGCTTTCTTCGATGCGCCCTGGTTCCCGATCTACCTGGCCGTCATTTTCATGTTCGAGCCCGCGCTCGGTTGGTTCTCTCTCGGCGGCACCTTGATCCTGGTGGTGCTTGCCTATGTCAACGAGCGTACCACCAAGGCGCCGCTGACCGAAGCCAATAGCATGGCGATCGCAGCCAACACCATGGCCACCAACAACCTGCGCAATGCCGAAGTCATCGAATCGATGGGCATGCTGCCGAACCTGATCCAGCGCTGGTTCAAGACCCACGGCAAGTTCCTGCAACTTCAGGCAGACGCGAGCGAAAAGGCTGCCAAGGTCGCGTCCGCGACCAAGTTCGTGCAGGTCTCGCTGCAATCGCTGGTGCTCGGTTTCGGCGCGTTGCTGGTGCTGGAAAACAGAATGACCCCGGGTATGATGATCGCTGCCTCGATCCTGGTCGGTCGCGCCCTGGCGCCGGTCCAGCAAGTCATCGCGGTATGGAAGTCCCTGAGCACCACACGCAGCGCCTTCGAGCGCCTGAGCAAGCTGCTGGAAGCCAATCCGGCACGCGAAGCCGGTATGGAACTGCCGAAGCCGCAAGGCGCGATGTCGGTCGAAAACGTCACCGCCGGTCCGCCGGGCGCCAAGGCCCCGGTCATCAAGGGCCTGAGCTTCGCCATCACTCCCGGCGATGTGCTCGGCGTGATCGGCCCGAGTGGCTCCGGCAAGTCGACGCTGGCGCGCCTGCTTGTTGGCGTGTGGCCAGCGATGATCGGCAAGGTGCGCCTGGACGGCGCCGATATCTACCAGTGGAACAAGGGCGAACTCGGCCCGCACATGGGCTACCTGCCGCAGGACATCGAACTCTTCAGCGGCACCGTTGCCGAGAACATCGGCCGCTTCGGCGACGTCGATTCCGAGAAGGTGGTGCAGGCGGCCAAGCGCGCCGGCGTGCACGACATGATCCTGCACATGCCGAACGGCTATGACACCAAGCTGGGCGACGGCGGCGCCGGCCTGTCCGGCGGCCAGAAGCAGCGTATCGGCCTGGCGCGCGCCATGTACGATGACCCTGCCGTGATCGTGCTGGACGAGCCGAACTCGAATCTCGACGACATCGGTGAGCAGGCACTCGTGCAGGCAGTGCTCGATTTGCGCCAGCGCGGCAAGACCATCGTACTGATTACCCATCGTACCACTGTGCTCGGCGTGACCACCAAGCTGCTCCTGATGCGCGACGGCGCTGCGCAGGCCTTCGGCCCGACCAAGGAGGTAATGGCCGCGCTGCAGGAAGCGAACCAGAAAATGATCCAGCAACAACAGGCAGCCCAGCAAGCGGCGGCTCAGGCGGCTGCACAGCAGGCGGCCATGCAGCAACAGCGCGCCCAAGCCGAGGCGCAAGCAGCCGCAAATGCGGCAGCAGGGGAGGGTAACTAATGCAGCTCGTTAAGAAAGAAACCGCAGACGTCGTCACCCACGACGTAACTCCGGTGGAAGTGAGCACCGACGCACGCAGTTTTGCGCGTATCGGCTGGATCGTGGTGCTGGTCGGCTTCGTCGGATTCATCCTGTGGGCTACCCTGGCGCCGCTCGACAAGGGTGTGCCGCTGTCAGGTACGGTGGCCAAGGAATCGAACCGCCAGTCGGTACAACACCTGACTGGCGGCACCATCCAGGAAATCCTGGTCAAGGATGGTGACACAGTCAAACGCGGCCAGGTGCTGGTGCGAATGAACCCGGTTACCGCTCAGTCGGCATTCTCGATGACCGAGGCGCAGTACCTGAGCGCTCGCGCGGTCGAGGCGCGCCTGATGGCCGAGATGGCCAACAAGCGCAGCATCGACTTTCCGGCCGAGCTGAAGTCGCGCCGTAGCGATCCGCGTGTGGCCGAAGTCATGGCGCTGCAGGAACAGTTGCTGCTGTCGCGCCAGCTGTCGCTGCAGAGCGAACTGTCCAGCGTTGAGGAAAGCATCGCCGGCCTCAAGCTGCAGATCCGCGGCCTGGAAGAATCGCGCGATAGCAAGAAGGAACAGGTCGGCTACCTCAAGGAACAGCTGGCCGGCATGCGCGACCTCGCCAAGGAGGGTTATGTCGCTCGCAACCGCCTGCTCGACCTCGAGCGCACCTACGCCCAGCTGGGCGGCGCCATTTCGGAAGACATCGGCAATATCGGCCGCTCGCAGCGTCAGGTGATGGAACTGAGCCTGCGTCGCACCCAGCGCATGTCCGACTACCAGAAAGAAGTGCGTACCCAGCTGACCGAGGCACAGAAGGAAGCCGAGGCGCTGGCGGCGCGTCTGGATGCGCAGAAATTTGAACTCGGCAATGTTGAAGTGAAAGCGCCTGCGGACGGTGTGGTGGTCGGCTCGACCGTGTTCACCAACGGCGGCGTGGTTCCGCCGGGCCACAAGATGATGGACATCGTCCCGAGCGGCGATCCGCTGGTGGTCGAGGGCCAGTTGCCGGTCAACCTGGTGGACAAGGTGCATCCTGGCCTGCCGGTGGAACTGATGTTCTCGGCATTCAACACCAACCAGACACCGCACATCGAAGGCGAAGTCACGCAGGTCTCGGCCGACCGTTCGGTCGACCAGCATACCGGCATGCCCTACTACGTGGTGCGCGTGAAGGTCTCGCCGGAAGGCGCGAAGAAGGTCGCCGCAAACAAGATGAACATTGTATCTGGCATGCCGGTGGAACTGTTCGTCAAGACCGGCGAACGCACCATGATGAATTACCTGCTCAAGCCTGTATTCGACCGCGCCAAATCGGCCGTGGGTGGAGACTGATGACGATGACGACACGCTTCCCGGGCGCCTTGCGCGCCTGCGCACTGGCAGCGGCCGCGCTGTCTGCCGCCGGCAATGCCGGCGCGATCACGCTACAGCAGGCCTACGAGGCCGCCTTGAGGAATGATCCAACCTATCGGATGAGCATCCAGACCAACGAGTCTGCCAAGGAAAACCGCATCCTCGGCCGCTCGCAGCTGCTGCCGAGTGTGTCGGCCAGCTACAGCCGCAACAAGAACGTGACGGACCGCGAGTTCTCGGATCCAAAGACCGGTAAGGTCACTGGCATAGACCATCCAAGATATTCCAGCACCTCGGCTAACGTGCAGCTGCGCCAGTCGATCCTGAACCTGGACGCCATCCAGCGCTACCGCCAGGGCAAGGTGCAGACTCAGGCGGGCGCCGAACAGTTCCAGGTCGACACCAACGAAGTCGCGGTGCGTGTGCTGACCGCCTATCTCGACGCCCTGTTCGCCGAAGACCAGTTGGCGTTGTCGCGCGTGCAGCGCGACATGTATGCGGAACAGCAGAAGGTCAACGAGCGCCTGTTCGAAAAAGGCGAGGGCACCCGCACCGACATGCTGGAAACGAAAGCGCGGCTCGATCTGGCCGAGGCCCAGCTGATCGAGGCGCAAGACCAGGCCATTGTCCAGCGTAATGTGCTTGAAGGGATCATCGGCGGACCGGCTGGCACGCTGGACCAATTGGGAGAGGGCTTCCGTGTCGGCGGGTTGATCGAGGGCTCTTTCGAGGACTGGAAAAAACGCGCGATCGACAATAGCCACGAACTCGAGGTGGCACGCCTTGCGGTCGAAAACGCCCGTCTCGAGATCGGCCGTATCAAGGCAGGCCACCTGCCGCGTGTCGATTTCATCGCTACGTACGGCAAGGGCGACAACGAAACCATCAACACCCTGAACCAGGACAACACGAACCGCAGCCTGGGCGTGCAGGTCAACATCCCGATCTACCAGGGCGGCGCCATCAACGCCCAGACCCGCCAGGCCGCCGCCAACTACGAGCGCGCCCGCGCCGACCTGGACGCCCGCACCGACAAGCTGCTGGTCGAGGTACGCCGCGCCCACAGCCTGGTGCAGAGCAGCGTGCGCAAGGTCGACGCCCTGGTCAAGGCAACGGAATCGGCCAAGCTCCTGATGACGGCGACCGAGCAGAGCATCAAGGGCGGGGTGCGCATCAACCTCGACCTGCTCAATGCCCAGCAGCAGCTGTTCACCAGCCAGCGCGACCTGGCCCAGGCCAGGTATGCCTACCTCATCGCCGTGCTGCGCCTGCGCGCCTATACCGGCGAAGTCGGCAGCGAGGACATCCGCGCCATCGCCGCCTACTTCCGTTCCTGATCAGTTCTTTTTGTTGATCTACCACGAGGCCGGCTTTATGCCGGCCTTGTCTCTTCTGCACGAAATCTTTCCAACTGGCTTCATTGAGCACCGCCAATTAGATTTCATTATGATAACTTTTAGACTGGTCTGCGGATGAGTTTCCACGCCGTTTGCTCATCAATTACAAGCCGCATGGCGACTGATTTATGGCCATTTTTGCAGCACAAAAAACGCCCCCGGAAAGCTGTGAAATTCTCTTATAAATAGGAAACAAATTTCTCTATGTAATTGATTTATTTAGGAAATCGCGCACGATTGGATGAGCAGTAAACGGCCTGAATTTCATGATTACGGTATATTTTATGCACCACTTTTCATGGAGGCCGTGATGGCAACTGATTACACTAACGAAGTGCAGAAACTGTATGTCGCGTATTTCGGTCGTCCTGCCGACCCGACTGGTCTGAATTTCTGGACCAACCAGCTCCAGACCAATCCGAACTTCTATCAGACGATCTCGGCGACGTTCTCGACGTCCAACGAGTTCAAGGCGATGTATGCCGGCCTGGACAACCGCGCCCTGGTCACCGAGATCTACGACAATATGTTCGCCCGTGCACCGGATGCAGACGGCCTGAACTTCTGGGTCAACGCCCTGAACAACGGCACCATCAGCTTCGACAACGCCGTGAGCTTCATCGCCAACGGCGCGCGTAACAACGACGCCATCATCATCAACGGCAAGGTGTCGGTTGCCACCGAGTTCACCAAGCACATCGATACCGACGCCGAGCGCGCAGCCTACGACGGCATGGCCGCGAACCAGATCGCGATCGACTACATCAGCGGCGTGAAGGACATCATGTCGGGCGCGCAGCGCATGGATGCCGGACAGATCGATGCCACGATCGCGAAAATCGTCGGCACCCCGAGCGGCATGACGATCGACGATATCGCCCTGGTAGGCTGAAATATTCTTTCAGTAGAAGCAGTTTTTTGAAATATTCTTGCATCACCACGGCGCGCACATCGTAGAACATGAGCGAACCGACGCAGCACCGGTACCGGGCGTCACACGCGCTATAACGCAGGCAGCGTCCTAACGCGGCACGGTAGCGGAAAACAAAAAAGGCCCAGGTCGCCTCACGGCGGCCCAGGCCTTTTTGCCTTTTACAGCTAGGGCGGTCGGCAAAGCCGACCACCCTACGAAGTCAACCAGCTGCGACGTTCTCGCCAGGCTCGGCCGGCGCCACGCTCTCCTTGCCCGAGCAATGCGGGCAGGACACGCCGACCACATACTCGGGCGCGAGCTGCTGGCGCGGCGTCACCACGGCGCGGCAGGCGAAGCACTGCACGGTCTCGGTCGGCTCCAGTTTCGGGTTCAGCGCGGTGCGATAGTCGAACACGAAGCAGTCGCCCTTGTAATGGTCGCCGCCGACTTCCTCGAAGTATTTCAGGATGCCGCCGTCGAGCTGGTAGACGCGCTCGTAGCCGATGTTCTTCATGTGGATCGCCGCCTTCTCGCAGCGGATGCCGCCGGTGCAGAAGGTCACCACGGTCTTGCCCTCGAGTTCATTCTTGTGCCGGGCGACGACGTCCGGGAATTCGCTGAACTTCTCGATGCGGTAGTCGAGGGTGTTCTCGAAGGTGCCGACGTCGACCTCGAAGGCATTGCGGGTTTCCATCATCACCACCGGCACGCCATCGTCGTCATGGCCCTGGTCGAGCCAGCGCTTGAGCGTCTTCGCATCCACCGCCGGCGCGCGGCCCAGTTCCGGCTTGATCAGCGGCATGCGCATGGTGATGATCTCCTTCTTGATCTTCACCAGCATGCGCTTGTGCGACTGTTCGGCGGACAGGCTTTCCTTCCATTCCAGGTCGGCCAGGCGCGCATCGCTGCGCACCCAGTCCAGGTAGCGGTCGATGCTTTCGCGCGGGCCGGACACGAACATGTTGATGCCTTCCGGCGTCAAGAGAACGGTGCCCTTCAGGCCGAGCTCCAGGCACTGCGCCTGGTATTGCGCGCGCATCTCCTCGAGGTTCTCGAGGGTGACGAATTTATAAGCGGCGATATTGACGTGGTTGGCGGCGTGGGACATGGCGGCATAGCGGGATAGGACAACCCGCTATTATAAGGCAGTCCGGGGCGCGGCTGCAGCATTGCGGGGGCATCGCGCCGTGGAGTGTTGCCCTCAAGCCTACACGGCCCCGTTTGCCGCATCCATCCCCGCAAAAGGGGCGTCCGTCGCAAGGCCCCTGCCGCCACACGAGCTTCTCTGGAATCATCCGCCTGCCTTTGTCAGTGGAACTGGAGAAGAACACAATGAAACACACGCAAAACCGCAGCCCCATCCCGCGCCGCCTCGCCATCACGATCGGCCTTGCCCTGCTTGCCGGCTGCGGCGGCGGGGGCGGGGAGGAAGATGCGCCCCCGGCCGATATGGCCGCCTACACCGAGACCATGGCCTTCTGCGAAGGCACGGAGCCGGACGGCCAGGGCGGCTGGTCCCTCAGCTCGCCGTCGAAGTACGGCAACCCGAGCTACGACGCGAGCGCCCTGGTCTCGCCGCGCGGCGCGGAACTGAGCTTCACGCTGCTGATGAAGGTGGGCGTGCACGATTATCGCGGCGTGAACGGCTTCTTCATCCCGAGCGCCTACATGGAGCCGGAGTGGGGCATGGGCGTCCAGCTGCAGGGCCGCCTGCCGGCCGGCGCGGCCTGCGTGCGCAGCCTCGGCAAGTTGACGCCGCCGCTGAATCTTCCTGGCGGCTTCCACATGCCGGACAATGGGTACACGCTCGGCTGGAAGAGCAAGTGGTCGGCCGCGGTGCCGGTGGCGAACGTGCCGGGCGCGGTGATCGACGGCTTCGAGTTCGTCAGCAGTTTCGCGCCGCCGGATGCCCAGCCCTTCTTCATCCTGTCCAAGACCCGCCTGGCGAGCACCCAGGGCGCGGCCATCTGCTACCTGGCGCCGGCTGCAGCGAACTGGGACTGCAGGACGCCTTCCGTCACCGACCTGGGCAAGAACTGGGGCCTGGCGCGCCAGGGTGCGCAGGCGGGCGTGTACGTGCTGGCCGCGCCGCGGTAGGGTGGCCCGGGGCGCGCAGCCGGCTCCGCCGGCCGCGCGTTCAACCGGCGTGAAAATGGACGACGCGCGTCGATTCACCCGTGGTTTGAACGCGCGGACGGCATAGCCGTCCACCCTACGTGCAGTTGCCAGTTTCGTAGGGTGGGCAATCCTTTGCCCACGCGTTCAACCGGCGTGAAAATGGACGACGCGCGGCCGCCAGCCGTAGGCCATCAGGATATCCTGCCGCCCGCGCAGCTTGTGCGTGCCGATGGGTTCGAGCACGGCCGGATGGCCGACGGCCTGCGCCACCGCGCCGGAGCACACGACCGAATAGCCGACCTCCTTGGACAAGGCTTCCAGCCGCGCCGCCACGTTCACCGTGTCGCCCACCATGGTGAAGGCGTGCCGTTCGCGCGAGCCGATATGGCCCGCGATCGCCACCCCGCTGTGGATCCCGATGCCGATCTCGAGCGACGCCCGGCCTTCCGCGCGCAGCTTCTCGTTGAGCACCGCCAGCTCGACCAGCATGCCGTGCGCCGCTTCCAGCGCCGCCTTTTCGCGCGCCGGCAAGGGATTCGGCACGCCGAACACCGCCATCATGCCGTCGCCGATGAACTTGTCGACGCTGCCGCCGTGCCGGTGTGGCCAGCGCCAGCGCCGGATTCTTATCGAGCACGGCGAGCTTGGCGCGCTCGTCCAGCAGCATCCAGTACAACTCGCCGTTGTTGCGGGTCTGGGGCAGAAGCAGCAGGCGTTCGAGGGCAGGGCGCGCTTCTTACGCGCGGCCGGTCTCGATCAGCGCCTTGGTCAGCATGTAGGCGCGCGCCAGCTCGACCCAGGCCCAGTTGTTCGTGCCCGTGAAATAGGCGCCGGTCACGAGCTTGAAATCGTAGTTCAGGGTGTTCGAGCGGGCGTCGTAGCGCAGCACGACGTTGACGTCGTTGAAGCGGCCCATGGCGGTCGCCTGCGAGATCTGGGTGTAGCCGGCAATGCTCAGGGTGAAGTTCTTGGCCGAGTCGATGAAGGCGTCGACATTGCTCGGGCACAGGGTCTGGCCGCGGCTGCCATTGATGTCGGCGCGGCATCCGCGCCCGGCCGGCGGGCCGCCGGGCGCTGCGAGGGGGTCTGTTTTCGGCTATGATGTCCGGCATCTTTTGAGCGGGACGACGAGGACGATGGAATATCTGACGCTGGCAGGCAAGGGCATGATCGACTATGGATGGCGCATCCTGTACGCCTCCATGATCCTGTTCGCGCTCGAGCTGGCGATCGGCTGGAACCGCTACTCGCTCAAGTCGCGCCTGCGCGGCGCCTTCTTCTGGGCGGTCTACATCGCCATCACCGTGGCCCTGCTCACGGCCTTCAATATGTTGTGGGGCAAGCTGGGCGTGAAGCCCCTGGTCGTGATCAGCATGGGCGAGTGGTTCGCCTCGAACAACAAGCTCGTGACCATGCTTGGCTGGATCGTGACGCCGGTGCTGGCCCTGGCGGTGAGCGACTTCTTCTATTACTGGTTCCACCGCGCCCAGCACACCTGGGCCTTCCTGTGGGTCTTCCACGCCGAGCACCACTCGATCCGCGAGATGAGCGCCTGGAACAGCAACCACCACTTCACCGAGGAGCTGTTCCGCATCCCCTTCATCGTGATTCCGATGAGCTTGCTGGTGCAGATGGACCCGGGCTTCGCGCCGGCCATCGTCTGGCTGCTGCTCGGCGTGCACGGGCAGTTCATCCACTCGCACACGCGCCTTTCGCTGGGGCCGCTCCGCTACGTGGTGGCCGACAACCACTTCCACCGCATCCACCACTCGGTCGAGCTGCCGCACTGGAACCGCAATTTCGGCTCTTTCACCTCGATCTGGGACAAGCTGTTCGGCACCGCCTACTTCCCCAAGCGCCACGAGTGGCCGGATACCGGCATCGACGAGCACGACGAGGCGCAGAACCTGCGCGAATTCCTGTTCCGGCCCTTCCAGAAGCTGCGCGGGAAGGCCTGAACCCGGCGGCCCCGCAGGCTGCGATTCCGTGGTATTTCGGCATCCTCGTTCATCGTCGGACGCGGTAAAATGCACGGATGACTTCCCCGATCTTCACCCACCTCCGCGTCCATTCCGAATACTCCATCGTCGACGGCCTCGTGCGCATCGACGACCTGGTGGCAGCCGCCGCCAAGGACGGCCAGCCCGCGCTCGCGGTGACCGACCTGGCGAACATGTTCTGCCTGGTGCGCTTCTACAAGGCGGCGCGCGGCAAGGGGATCAAGCCGATCGTGGGCGTCGACGCCTGGATCACCAACGACGACAACCGCGACAAGCCTTCGCGCCTGCTGATCCTGGCGAAGAACCGCACCGGCTACCTGCAGCTGTGCGAGCTGCTGTCGAAAGCCTGGCTCACCAACCAATACAAGGGCCGCGCCGAAATCCGCGTCGAATGGCTGGAAGCGCTCGCCACCTCGACCTCGACCCTGGAACCCGGCGCGGACCAGGCCAACGCCCTGATCGTGCTCTCGGGCGCGTCGTTCGGGGACGTCGGCCAGGCCCTCGAGCAGGGCGACATCGAACGCGCCGAGCGCGCCGCCGAGCGCTGGTCGCGCATCTTCCCGGGCCACTTCTACATCGAGATCCAGCGCGCCGGCCAGGCCAACCAGGAACAGGTGGTGCGCCAGTCGGTGGCCCTCGCTTCGCGCCAGGGCCTGCCGGTGGTGGCGACCCATCCGGTGCAGTTCATCAGCAAGGACGAATTCATCGCCCACGAGGCGCGCACCTGTATCGCCGAAGGCGAGATGCTGGCCAACGCCAAGCGCGTGCGCCGCTTCAACGAAGAGATGTGCTTCAAGTCGCAGCAGGAGATGGCCGAGCTGTTCGCCGACCTGCCGGGGGCGCTCGCCAATTCGGTGGAGATCGCCAAGCGCTGCAACGTCACCCTCACGCTGGGCAAGCCCCAGTTGCCGGATTTCCCGACCCCGGACGGCATGAGCATCGACGACTTCCTGGTTCTTGAAACCAAGAAAGGGCTGGAAGAGCGCCTGGTGCAGCTGTATCCGAACGAAGAGCAGCGCGAGAAGGAACGCCCGCGCTACGAGGCGCGCCTCGAGTTCGAGAACCAGACCATCATCAAGATGAAGTTCCCGGGCTACTTCCTGATCGTGGCGGAGTTCATCCAGTGGGGCAAGAACAACGGCGTGCCGATCGGCCCGGGCCGAGGTTCGGGTGCGGGTTCCCTTGTCGCTTATGCTTTGAAGATCACCGACCTCGACCCGCTGAAATACAACCTGCTGTTCGAGCGCTTCCTGAACCCGGAACGCGTCTCGATGCCCGACTTCGACATCGACTTCTGCCAGGAAAAGCGCGAACTCGTCATCCAGCACGTGAAGGATTTGTACGGTCGCGACGCGGTCTCGCAGATCGCCACCTTCGGCACCATGGCGGCCAAGGGCGCGATCCGCGACGTCGGCCGCGTGCTCGACTTCGGCTACAACTTCTGCGACGGCATCTCCAAGCTGATCCCGTTCAAGCCGGGCAAGCCGGTCTCGATCGCCGAGGCGATCGAAGAGGAACCGCTGCTCAAGGAACGCCTCGAGAACGAGGAAGAGGTCAAGCAGCTGCTCGACCTCGCCCAACAGGTCGAAGGCATCACCCGCGGCATCGGCATGCACGCCGGCGGCGTGCTGATCGCGCCGGGTAAACTCACCGACTTCTGTCCGCTATACACCCAGGGCGGCGACGCCGGCGTGGTCTCGCAGTACGACAAGGACGACGTGGAGGCCGTCGGCCTGGTGAAGTTCGACTTCCTGGGCCTGACCACGCTCACCATCCTGGATCGCGCGGTGAACTACATCCGCGCGCTCGACCCGCAGGACGCCGACTTCAACCTCGAGACCCTGCCGCTGACCGACCGGCCGTCCTATAAACTGCTGTCCGAAGCGAAGACCGTCGCGATCTTCCAGCTTGAGTCGCGCGGCATGCAGGGCATGCTGAAGGATGCGCGTCCCGACCGCTTCGAGGACATCATCGCGCTGGTGGCGCTCTACCGTCCGGGTCCGATGGACCTGATCCCCGACTTCTGCAAACGAAAACACGGCGAGAAGTTCGACTACCCGGACCCGCGTACCGAGTCCATCCTGTCCGAGACCTACGGCATCATGGTCTACCAGGAGCAGGTCATGCAGATGGCGCAGATCGTCGGCGGCTACTCGCTGGGCGGCGCGGACATGCTGCGCCGCGCGATGGGCAAGAAGAAGGCCGAGGAAATGGCCGAGCACCGCGAGATCTTCCGCGCCGGCGCCGCCAAGGATGGCCTGTCGACCGAGAAGGCCGACGAGATCTTCGACCTGATGGAGAAGTTCGCGGGCTACGGCTTCAACAAGTCGCACGCTGCCGCGTATGCGCTGCTGTCCTACCACACGGCCTACCTGAAGGTGCACCACACCGCCGCGTTCATGGCAGCCAACATGTCGCTGGCGATGGAAGACACGGAGAAGATCAAGATCCTGGTCGAGGATGCGAAGGATGTATGCAAGCTCCAGATCCTGCCGCCGGACGTCAACGAATCGCAGTTCCGCTTCACCCCGGAAGGCCTGCCGCGTTCCGTCACCGGCAAGCAGGTGGCCAACATCCGCTACGGCCTGGGCGGCGTGAAGGGCGCGGGCCAGGGCGCGATCGAGGCCATCATCGCCGCGCGGTCGGAAGGCGGCAAGTTCAAGGACCTGTTCGACTTCTGCATGCGGGTCGACCGCAAGCAGATCAACCGCCGCACGATCGAGTCGCTGATCCGCGCCGGCGCCATGGACTCATTCGGGGTTGATCGTTCTGTGCTGCTGGCTTCCGTCAGCTTCGCGATGGAAGCGGCCGGCCAGGCCGCCGCCGCCGCCAACCAGGTGAGCCTGTTCGGCGGCATTGACTCCGACCTGGTGGCCCCGCCGGAATACGTGAAGGCGACCCCGTGGACCGATCGCCAGAAGCTGGCCGAAGAGAAGATCGCGCTCGGCTACTACCTGTCGGGCCACATGTTCGACTCGTATGCGGCCGAGGTGCGGCGCTTCGCCAAGACCAAGCTGAAAGACCTGGAACCGTCGCGCGACCCGCGCATGCTGTGCGGCGTGATCACCGGCGTGCGCACCCAGATGACCCAGCGCGGCAAGATCCTGATCGTCTCGCTCGACGACAAGACCGGCGTGGTCGAGGTGACGATCTACAGCGAGCTGATGGAGCAGAACAAGAATATCTTCAAGGAAGACGAGTTCCTGCTGGTGGTCGGCAAGGTATCCGAAGACCGCTTCAACGGCGGCCTGCGCATCACGGCCGAGAAAGCCTTCGACATCGCCGCGGCGCGCATCCAGTACGGCTTCAAGCTCGAGATGGACGTGTCCTGCGACCTCAACCCGGCCAAGCTGGCCGAAGTGCTGCAGCCGCACCGCATGCAGGACGGCATGCCGGTCAGCCTGCGCATCAAGCCGCAGGGTGTCGAAGCCACGCTGCAGCTGGGCGACGAGTGGCGCGTGGCGCCGTCGGATACGCTCAAGCAGCAGCTGGAGCTGGTGATCGGGGCGAAGGATGTGGCGGTGGAGTACTGATTCGGCTGGGTTCTATCTGGCTGACCTAGGGATGTAGGAACAACAGTTGTATGGTGGTCGGCTCTGCCGACCGCGCGTCCAAATCCCAGTTGAGAAGCGATAACGCTATTCAAAAGGGAGTCGAACGCGCGGTCGGCAAGCCGACCACCCTACGAAAGTCGCGTCACTTCAGAACCGACGCAGTATCGACCACCCGCACATCATGCATCTGGTGCAAATACGCCTCCAAATAGCCCTTGTGCGATGCTCCCACGATCACCAGCATCTTGCTGCCCGGCCGCGGCGTCATCGCATCGCGAATATTCCCCGCCATGCGCAGGTTGCGCGTCTCCCAGTAACCCACGTACTGGCGGCCGAAGCGTTGCGGTGACGGCTCTTCCAGTGCGGCGCCCCAGTCGCCCTGGTGTGCGAGCCGCATCTCTTCCGGCGCGTTATAGGCCCGGTACGCCGCCAGCACTTCTTCGGACGTTCCCAGCTTTTCCTGCAGCGCCTTGCCCGCCGCGCGGCGCTTGTTGCTTGCCGGGTTGTCCCAGGCTTTCATGATCGCTTCGCCCCATGCCTTCTCGTCCGCCACCATCCGGTCGGACGTGTGATCGTCCATCGCGACCAGGCGCTCGTGCCCCAGGCGCGCGGCCAGGCGGGCCGCAATCAGGTAGCTTTCGTCGCGCCGGTCCTTCAGCTTGTTCAGCATCTCCACCAGCTTGTCGTCGAGACCATCGCCGGCGCGCCGCTCGGCCTCCGGCAGGCGCAGCCACTGCACGGTGGCCGAGGCGCGTTCGCCGCCCGCCAGGAAGAGGGCGGCCAGGCGGCGGCGCTGGCTGGCCGAAGGATGCGCGGGCCACGTTGCCAGCATCTCCTCGGCCTGCGCGGTGGCGGCCGGAACGTCCAGCCCGGTGGCGGCGCGGGCCGGCGCCGGGTCCCAGCAGTAGCTTTCGATGGTGTCCTTGTAGCGGCCCGGATAGCGGCGCACGTGGTCGCACTGCGTCCCCGGCAGCGCCTCGATGCTGATCATGTCCGGGCGCCACGCGGCCAGCCGGTCCTCGAGGCCGCGCAGGGTGGCGGGGTCGAAGGTCTTGGGGAAGTAGGACAGGTGGGGCGAGCCGAGGACCATCACCTCGTTGGCGGGACCCTTGGCCGGCCCTTTCAGTTTTCCGGGCGCGAAATCGGGCTGGTATGCCTGTGCGGCGGCGCCGCCGCAAACCGCGGTCGCGATAAGAAATGCATACATTTGACGCACGTTGACCTACCTTTCGGGACAGTTAGCTCATCAGGCGATGATTGCATGGCTGAGCGCGGACGGTCAATCTATGCATGTGTGGACGATAGCCGTGGCGGAAAGGATTCAGGCATCTTTCTTTGGGAATATCCGCATGGTACATTTTTGCAATTACTAGACCACCAAAGGGGACACCTGATATGACGCTCGACCAGCTGCGCGCCGACTTCGACGCACGTTCCAAACGCTCGCTTTCCCTGCCGATTGCCGGGCTCGTCGTCTGGTGCGTCGTCGGCGTGTTCGGGATGATCCTGCCGCCCAAGGCCGCGACGTTCGCCCTGGTGTTCGCGACCGGCGCCATCTTCCCACTTGCCATGGCAATTGCCCGCCTGCGCGGCGAGCAGCTCATCGAAAACGACAATCCCCTGGCGCGCCTGATGGGTGTGTGCGTTCTGATGGTAAACCTGCTGTGGGCTGTCCACATCCCATTGCTGATGCGTGCGCCGCAGTTCGTGCCCCTGAGCCTGGGCATTGCGCTCGGACTGCACTGGATGGTTTATTCGTGGATCATCGCGCACCCGCTCGGCTATCGCCACGCGATGCTGCGGACAGCCGGACTGGTCGCAGTATGGTTTGCGTTTCCCGACCATGCGGTCACGGCGTCGGCGTTCGTGGTCGTGGCGACCTATGCGATGACAATCGTGGAAATGCGGACCCGGCCGGCCATTGCTGAAGCGGGCGGCACGCGCCTGGACCGCGCCACAGCCTGAGGGCGGCGGTTCAGGGCAGGGCGAAAGGACCTTCGCCGCTGTGTTCGCGCAGGCCGCGCACGGCCTGGATGGTCTTGTTCGCGGCACGTTCGAGGACCACCTTGCGGTTGCTGGATTCCTCGTCGCGCTTCGCCTCGCTGTGCCACAGGTGCAGCACTTCGGTGGCCAGGGCGCCGTCCTTGCGCCCTACGCCCGCGTGGAACAGGCGCAGCACCAGGTCGGAATCCTCGTGGCCCCAGCCCACGAAGCTCTCGTCGAAGCCGTTGACCTTGTCCAGGTCCGCGCGCCAGACGGCCAGGTTGCAGCTCTTGATGCGGCGCCAGCTGAAGCTGCGGCGCACGCGGCCGAAGTCGGGCCAGCGCAGCATCGTCTGCAGCACCTTGTTCATGTCGCCGCGCAGGCGATGGCGCAGGCGCTCGGTGACGCTCATGCCGGCGACATCGATGTGCTCGCGCAGCACGCGTTCGGTCAGCGCCTGGCTCAGGAGGATGCGGCTGCCGGAAACCAGGAAGCCCGGGCGGGCCAATGCGCGGTGGCGGGCGATGAAGTCGCGCTGCGGCACGCAGTCGCCATCCAGGAAGATGATATAGTCGCCGGTTGCCGCGAGCGTGCCGCGGTTGCGCGCCATGGCTGCGCGGAAGCCCTGGTCCGGCTGCCAGACGTGTTTTACCGGCACCGGCGCGCCTGCGGCCAGCTGCGCGATGGTATCCCGCGTGTTGGCAGTCGAGCCGTCATCAGCGATAATGATTTCAAAATTCTTGTCGTCCTGCATGAAACAGGCTTCCACCACCGCCGCCAGGGCGTCGGGGCGGTTGTACGTGGTGATCACGACAGAAATGGTCGGGGATTGCTGCATGGGGGTCCAATAAACACGCGCTACAAGGCTGGCAAGAATATCCTACAAGAACATGAATGAACAATAATCCGATCGAAATCGGGACGCCGATGCAGCGTTTGATCGGCGTGCTGGTTTTCCTGTTCCCTTTCCTCAGCCTCATCACCCCGTCCGGCATCGGTTTCAGCAGCATCGTCTTCGTGCTCGCTTTTCTTTGCGTGCCGCGCAAGGCGTGGCAGGCGCTGCGCCCGCACTGGCCGGACATCCGCTGGGTAGTGGCCGCCTTCGTCTTCAACCTGCTGGTCGCGCTGGCCTGCGTGCTGCTGCGGCCGGAAACCGACCTGCGCTACCTGGACAAGCCCGCGCGCATGCTGATGGGCCTGAGCGCGGCCGCCCTGGTGCTGCTGGCGCAGCCGCAGCGCGCCACGCTGTGGTGGGGCGTGACCGCCGGCGCGGTGGCGGCCTTGCCCTTCGTCGCCTGGCAGCGCATCGTGGACGGCGTGCTGCGCCCCGGCGGCTGGCTCAATCCGATCACCTTCGGCGACCTGGCGCTGTGCCTGTGCCTGGTGGCCCTGGCCGCCGCCATCGATTATCGCCACAGCACCCGCAAGGCGATCCTGCCGGCCCTCGGCGCCGTGGCGGGCCTGGCGGCCATGATCGTCACCGGCACCCGCGGCGGCTGGGTCGCGCTGGCGCTGGCCGCCATCCTGTTCCTGACCTATGCGCGCCTGCTCAAGAGCCGCCGCGTGCGCCTGCTGGTGGTGGGCAGCTTCGCGCTGTTCGCCTCGACCTTCTTCATCCCGGCCACCGGCATGGCGCAGCGGGTGGGGCAGGGCATCTACGACGTGCAGACCTGGATGGACGGCGGCAGCGCCTTCACCAACGTCGGCATCCGCCTCGAATTGTGGTCGGGCGCGCGCTACCTGATCGAGGAAAAGCCGCTGTTCGGGCGCGACCCCACGGCCGTGCGCCAGGAACTGCGCCGCCTGGTGGACGAGGGCAAGCTGCAGGACGTGGTGCTGGCGCCCGACCACCTGCACAACGACGCACTGCAGGCCATGGCCACCGGCGGCGTGTTCGGGCTGGCGGCCTGGATCGGCATCCTGGCCGCGCCCTTCGCCTTCTTCGCGCGCGCCCTGGGACGCGGCGCCTACCGCGGCGAATCGCCCCTGAGCCCCCAGGCCGCGCAGATGTTCGCGCCGGCGCTGGCCGGCATGCTGGTGGTGCTCAGCTATTTCAGCTTCGGCCTGACCGAGGTCATTTTCTGGTCCCTGAAGGGCAGCATGTTCTACACGCTCATGGTGTTCCTGCTCATGGGCTTCTGCCTGAATGCGAAGGCTGCGCAAGTCAACTCAGACAACAAGCATGGACAATAAGCTAGACAACAAGACCATCGTCAGGCGCCTGCTGGCGGTCGTCAAGCCCTACCAGACCCGGGCCTGGCTCGCGCTGCTGTCGATGGCGCTCACCGCCGCTACCCAGCCGCTGCTGGGCAAGGCGCTGCAGCTGCTGATCGACAAGGGCTTCGAGGAGAAGGTGCCCTTCAGCCTGTGGTGGATCCCGGGTGTGCTGGTCTCGATCTTCATCCTGCGCGGCATCGGCACCTTCTCGACCGCCTACCTGAACAACTGGGTCATCAGCCGCGTGCTCAACGACCTGCGCGCGCAAGTCTTCGACCGCATCCTGCGGCTGCCGGTGGCGCGCTTCCACGAAGAGTCGACCGGCAAGATCATCAACGTCGTGGTGAACGAGGTGCGCCAGGTGGTCGACATGCTGCAGTCGGTGTTCGTCGCCTGCGTGCGCGACACCCTGGTCGTGATCGGCCTGCTCGCCACCTTGCTCTACCTGAACTGGAAGCTGACCCTGGTCGCCATCGTCGTGGTCCCGCTCACCGCCGTGATCGTGCGCACCACCACCGGGCGCCTGCGTCGCCTGAACCGCGAGAACCTGCGCGTGACGGCCGAGATGACCCAGGTGGTCGAGGAAGCCACGCGCGGCCACCAGGTGATCCGCGTGTTCTCGGGCGAGCGCTACGAGCGCGCCCGCTTCCACAAGCGCAGCCAGGCCCTGCTCGGCTTCTCGCAGCGCATGACGGTCGCTTTCGCGGCCACCACGCCGATCACCCAGATCGCTACCGCCATGGCGCTGTCGCTGGTGGTCGTGCTGGCGATCCAGGCGAACATGACGAAAGGCGAATTCGTGCAGTTCGTGACGATGATGCTGATGCTGCTCACGCCGCTCAAGTCCCTGGCCGAGGTGAATGGCCCGATGCAGCGCGGGATCGCCGCGGCCGAGACGGTCTTCAACCTGATCGACTCGCCGCCCGAAGTCGACACCGGCACCCGCGAGCTTGGCCGCGCCCAGGGCCACCTGCGCCTGGAGAACGTCACCTTCCGCTATCCGAACGCGATGAACCCGGCCTTGAGCGACGTGACGCTCGACGTCCAGCCCGGCCAGACCGTGGCGCTGGTGGGCGTGTCGGGCGGCGGCAAGTCGACCTTCGTGAACCTCGTCACCCGCTTCTACGATCCGGAAGGCGGCCGCCTGCTGCTCGACGGCGTGCCCTACCAGGACATCAGGCTGGCCAGCCTGCGTTCGCAGCTGGCGATGGTGAGCCAGAACGTGGTGCTGTTCGACGACACCCTGGCCGCCAACATCGCCTACGGCTTCGAGACCATCGACGACGAACGCCTGGCGGCGGCGGTCAAGGCCGCCCACCTGACCGACGTGGTGGCCAGGCTGGAAGAGGGCGTCGAGACCCGCATCGGCGAGAACGGCATGCGCCTGTCGGGCGGCCAGCGCCAGCGCGTGGCGATCGCGCGCGCGATCTACAAGGACGCGCCGATCCTGATCCTCGACGAAGCGACTTCGGCGCTCGACAACGAGTCCGAGCGCGCGGTCCAGGCGGCGCTCGAGACACTGATGGCGGGCCGCACCACCATCGTGATCGCGCACCGCCTGTCGACCATCGAGCGGGCCGACCGCATCGTGGTGATGGAGCACGGCCGCATCGTCGAGCAGGGCACGCATGCCGAACTGCTGGACGCGAACGGCATGTACGCGAACCTGTACCGCCTGCAGTTCGTCGCCGCCGGCGATCAGGCGTAAACCCCAGGGTGGCGCGGGCCGGGTTAGCGCTGTGCCGACCGCCCTGGGAACCTCAGCTTGCGTAGTGGGCAGCTTCTCCCGACTGCTCCGCATCGCGGCCGTGGGCGCGGTCCTGCATCGCTTCCACGTAGCGGCGCAGCGCGTCGTCGAGCGAGGGCAGCATGGGCGCGCGTTCGCTCGAGAGCGCGCTGAATTCCGGCCGGCGCGCCGCATGGCCGCAGCTTTCGCTGGACACCACTTCCAGCTTCGACGAATCCACGCCCGCCGCATCGCAGGCGCGCCGCGCCAGCTCGGCCCAGGTGATGGCTTCGGCATTGCTGAGGTGCCAGACGCCGCGCTCGCGGTCGATCAGGAGGTCGAGCGAGACGTTGACCAGATCGGGCACATAGGTGGGCGAGACCACCGTGTCGCCGGCCGCCTGGAAGGGCTGGCCCGCTTCCAGGCGATTGAGGGCCTGGGTCACGAAGTTGTGGCGGTCCCAGGGGCCGAAGAAGGCGCTGGTGCGGACCACCAGGGCCTGCGGGTCGGCGTCCAGCACGCGCTGCTCGGCTTCCATCTTGCTGCGGCCGTAGACGCCCAGCGGATTGAGCGCATCCGACTCGACGTAGGGCGCGCCCTTGGTGCCGTCGAACACGAGGTCGGTCGAATAAGTCATGAAGCGCAGCTGGTGGCGGATGCAGGCCAGGGCCAGCACCGTCGGCCCGAGGGTGTTCTCGCGCATGCAGCGTTCCGCATCCTCTTCGGCCTCGTCCACGCGGACATAGCCGCCGGCATTGATGATGGCCCAGGGCTTGTAGCGCTGGATGGCGCTCTCCACCGAGGCGGGGTCGGTGATGTCCATCTCCTGGCGGTTCAGGACCTGGTAGGCCAGGTTGCGCTTCTCGCAGATGCGCGCGAACGCCGACCCTAGCGTCCCGGTGGCGCCGGTGATCAGGATCGGCTGCACCACATTCGACTTGAACTGGCTGCGGATCGCGATGTCCGCCACCGCGGTGCGGGTCGCCACCGGCTTGCACAGGAAGCGTCCCGGACGGCGCCACCAGCCTTCGCCCTGCAGCACCGGGCTGGACAGCGGGCGTCCGGTGGCGAGCTCGCGCATCAGGGTCGCCACCGCGGTCGGGCGCGGTTCGCCGCCGCGCACGTCGAAGGGGCCGGGCTCGTAGTAGCCGCGGCATTCGGTGACCAGGCAGTTCCAGTCGTAGGAGCCGAGCAGGGCCCAGACCGTCACGGCGCGCATGTCGGCGCCCTGCTGGCGCGCCTTGCGGGCGGCGTTCCAGATCTCCACCAGCCAGCGCAGCTGGTCTTCGCGGTTGGCGTCGATGTGGGCCTCGGTGATGGCGATCGGCAGGCGGTAGCGCTCCCAGGTTTCCATCAGCAGGGGCGCGATGCCGGGCGTCGGCGTGGCCAGCGCGCGCGGGGTCTCGATGTCGGCGTGCGGGACGCCGCGGTAGACATGGCGGTGCGATTCCGGATAGCGCTCCGGACGGTGGTCGAGCCAGCGCTCGCTGGTGATGTAGTAGTTGACGCCGATGACGTCGGGCGGGCAGGGATTGTCGCGGAACCACAGTAGTTCTTCCGGCGTGGCCTGCGATTCCAGCAGGTAGCTCCACAGCGCGTGGTTCTCGTCGACCATCCCGCACAGCAGGTCCCAGGCCAGCCAGCGGCGGTCGTTGAAGAAGGTCGTGATTTCTTCCATTTCCGGCGTGCCGTAGGTCTTCGACAGGTCGTCGGTCTGGACCAGCCTGGCGTCCGGATTGACGGCGCGGATCGCGCGCATCGACAGCACCACCGCGCGGCACTGGTTGATCAGGGCGCGCACGAAGGTGGACTCGTCGCTGCCGTGCGGGTACCACACGCCCGCCAGGCCGGAGAAGCGCGCCGTGGTCAACGGTTCGTTGACCGGGGTGTAGTACTCGACCCAGGGGTAGCGTGCGGCGACCGCGCCGGCGTACTCGGCGAGCTTTTCGGGGAATGCGGGATCGACCAGGCTGGTATGGCGCGGCCCGCTGCCATGGTGGATCAGGCCGACGATGGGCTTGACGCCCAGGTCGCGCAGCGCGGGCAGGCGCTCGTCGGACCAGGTCCAGTCGGCCGATTCGATGCCGTCTGGCGCGGTGCGCTCCCACAGTACCGGGTAGCGGACCGCCTTGATGCCGAGCGAAGCGAAGCGTTCGATGTCCTGCAGGCGCCCGGCGTGGCCGTTGCGGTCCATCTGGCTGAAGTAATTGTCGCGTACACGGTTGACCGTGCATTCTAGTCCGCCCCACAGTGCCAGTTCGGGAGCGTCGTTCGTGAGAAAAGTGGTCTGGGATTCCAGCTGAGTGTTCATGTTCTGACCCGCTTTTATGAAAACAGGCTCCAGCCTAATTGCCAGCTGCGACGGACTGTGTGAAATAGCCCACATAAAAAGGATTTTTCGGACAAGTCCTACGTTCTGCGTGCATGTTCTTAATTTCTGCGCCTAACTTCTGCTAACTGGAAATTTCGTTGACTCGACAGGGAGCAATCGGTGCGCCGGACGGAGCCCGTTCGGGCGACAATGCGGCAAACGGGAGAGTGCGATGTACATGGTGTATTGGACGATCGTCGAAGAAGACAGGTGCACGCCGCACGAAAAGCTGTTCGAGACGACGGAGATGGTAGGAGCGATGCAGTTCATGGAAGAGCTGCGCAAGCGCCAGCGCGAAGGCGAGCGGGTGCGCTTCGTGACCATGTGTTCCGAGCATCCGGATCTCGTCGGTCACCCGGGCGTCGATGTGACAGGGGCCGACTACAACTGGAAGAAGCGCCGCCGCTAGGGGTGTTCCAGTCCAGTGGACTGGAACACGCTTCGCCGAACGCGCGTCCAGCTCCGGCATGCTCCGTTGCGGCTCATCCGTGAGTTGAACGCGCGGTCGGCGAAGCCGACCACCCTACAACAGCCGGTGCTTCAGTATCTTGCCGCTGGGCGCAGCCGGCAGCGCATCCATGAAGACGATCCGTGAGGGGCGCTTGTAAGGCGCCAGCCGTGGCAGCAGCCAAGCCTGCAGCGCCTCGGCGTCGACCTCGTCCCTGGTCTCGACGAACGCGAGCACTTCCTCGTCCCCATCCGCGGCAGGCCGTCCCACCACCGCCGACTGCAGCACAGCCGGGTGGCTGTTCAGCGCCGCCTCGACCTCCGGCGGATAGACATTGAAGCCGGAGCGGATGATGAGCTCCTTCAAGCGCCCCTGGATGAAGAGGGCGCCGTCCTCGCCCATGCTGGCCAGGTCGCCGGTCGCAAGCCAGCCACCGGGCTTCAGCGCCGCCTTCGTTGCCGCCGCGTCGCGGTAGTAGCCGGCCATGACGTTCGGCCCGCGCACCCACAGCTCTCCCGACTGTTCGATGCGCACCTCGACACCGGGAATCGGATGGCCGACCGAGGTGTCCGCGCGCGGCGCATCCAGGCGGGTCTGGCACACGGTGGGCGCGCTTTCGGTGAGGCCGTAGCCGTTGTGCAGCGGCAGTCCGAACAATTCTTCGACCGCGCGCTTGAGCTGTGGGTCGAGCGGCGAGCCGCCGGCGTAGCAGAAGCGCAGCTTCGACGTGACCGGGCCCGGCCCGGCCAGCGCCAGCAGGCGCGCGTACATGGCCGGCACGCCCTGCACGATGGTGAGTTCGCCATCACGGATCTGCGCCAGCAGCGCCGCCGCGTCGAAGCGCGCAACCAGGTGCAGGCAGGCGCCGGCATACAGGGTGCCCAGCATCACGGAGGCGAGTCCGTAGACGTGCGAGATCGGCAGCACGCCGGCCGCGCGGTCGCTGGGAACCAGGCCGCGCAGGCGGCTGGACGTGGCGGCAACGAAAAGCAGGTTCGCGTGGCTCAGCATCACGCCCTTGGGATTGCCGGTGGTGCCGGTGGTGTAGACCAGGGCGGCGATCTGCGCACCATCCGCGCGCACCGGTTCGGGCTCCGTGTCGGCATCGAGCGGGCCGGCCGCCACGCCCTCGGTGGTCGCACGGATCACGCGGCGCGGCGTGCAGTGTGCGCGGATCGCGGCCAGCTCGCCTTCGCTGAGACGCACGTTGACGTTGACGCTCCAGGCGTCGATGCGCGCTATCGCGAACAGCAGTGCGACCTGTGCGGCGCAGTTTTCGCTGACCAGCATGACGCGGTCGCCTGCGCGCACGCCGAGCTGGCGCAGCCAGTCTGTCTGGCGTTCTACCTCCTGCTGCAGCTCGCCGTAGGACCAGGTGCGCGTGCCGTCGACGAGCGCGGGGGCGAGCGGCGTGCGCTGCGCATGGATGCGCACGATGTCGTCGATGCGCGCGGGAACGGTAGCCAGGTCGATCATGAAGACCAGCTTTATAACCGCATGCCCGCCGGCCTGCAAGACCTACAGCGAGAACGCTTCCCGGATCGACAGCACCTCGCCCGTCCCGGTGGGGTCGTAGCCCGGCAGCGCCGCCACCAGCTTGTGGTAGGCCGGCTGGCGCATCAGTTCCAGCAGCTGGCCCATGGCCGCTCCCTCGAGGGCGTCGCGGCGCAACGCGAAATAATAGGTTTCGCGCAGCAGCGGAATGAAGTCGAGCTTGAACTGTGCGCTCGCCGCGCGCATGCCCATGCCGGCGTCGGCCATGCCGCTGGCGATATAGGCGGCCACCGCGGAGTGGGTGAACTCGGCGCTGTTGAAGCCGTCGATGGACTCGAACCCAATGCCCTCTGCGGCAAGCATCATCTCGAACAGCATGCGGGTGCCGGAGCCGGCCTGGCGGTTCACGAAACGTACGTCCGCGCGGGCGAGGTCGTGCAGGCCGCGCAGGCCGAGCGGATTGCCGCGCGCCGTGATCAGGCCCTGCTCGCGTCCCGCGACCCGCACCAGGCAGTGCTGCTCCGGGTCGAGCCAGCGCAGGTACCAGGCCACGGTCGGCGCCTGGAAGCGCCCGGTGGGGACGTGGAAGCCGGCCAGGTCGCAGTCGCGCCGTGCCAGCGCCATCACGGCGTCGGTGCTGGTGCGGTAGCGCGAATCGATGGGGAGCAGATCGCGGTCGACGCAGCCCATCAGCGCGGCCACCGCAAAACCGTGGCTGGCGTCCAGGCGCAGCGGCCGCGTGCGGCCGGCGGTGATGCGTCCCAGCTCCACTTCGAGTTCCGAGGCCAGGCTTTGCAGGGTGGGCGAGAGGCGCGCGGCGATGCGGCGGTCGGCCCACACGAGCTTTTGCGCCAGCGGCGTGAGCTGGGTGCCGCGTCCGCGCCCGGTATGCAGCAGCTGCTCGCCGAACAGTTCCTCGGCCGCGCGCAGCAGGCCCCAGGCGTAGCGGTAGGACAGCTTCACCGATTTCGCCGCCTGGGCAATCGAGCCGGTGTCCTGGATGGACAGCAGCAGGCCGAGCAGGTCGGCGGTATCGAGCGGCGCTTCCCCTTTGACGCTGATCTCCCAGTGCGGGCGGATGTGGATGGTGAGCATATGCTAAAAATAGCCTATTTCTTGCTGAAAAACACCATGTTACGCTCCTTGGAAATACAAAGTTTGACGAAATAATATGCTTTTTAGAGCATATTTCGATGCTGACTACAACAAGGAGGGGACAATGGCTGGACTGGGTTTTCTTGACAAGGAACACACGATCGCAGGGCCGGGCTTCAACCGCTGGCTGGTGCCGCCGGCGGCGCTCGCGATCCACCTGTGCATCGGCATGGCATACGGCTTCTCGGTGTTCTGGCTGCCGTTATCAAAAGCGCTCGGCATCACCGAATCGATCGCCTGCCCGGCCGACATGGGTTTCTGGGCGCAGATCATGTCGACCAGCTGCGACTGGAAGATCTCGATGCTGGGCTGGATGTACACGCTCTTCTTCGTCTTCCTGGGCCTGGCGGCCTGGCTCTTCGGCGGCTGGCTCGAACACGCAGGACCGCGCAAGGCCGGCCTGGTGTCGGCCGTCTGCTGGTGCGGCGGCCTCGTCATCTCCGCACTGGGCATCCATACCCACCAGATCTGGCTGATGTGGCTCGGTTCCGGCGTCATTGGCGGCATCGGACTGGGACTGGGCTACATCTCGCCGGTCTCGACCCTCATCAAGTGGTTCCCGGACCGCCGCGGCATGGCGACCGGCATGGCCATCATGGGCTTCGGCGGCGGCGCCATGATCGGCGCCCCGCTGGCCGACAAGCTCATGAAGCACTTCGCTACCCCGACCTCGGTCGGCGTGTGGGAAACCTTCCTGGCGCTCGCCGCCATCTACTTCGTCTTCATGGTGGCCGGCGCGCTGACCTACCGCGTGCCCGCCACCGGCTGGAAGCCGGAGGGCTGGACCCCGTCGGCGACGAAGGCCAACACCATGGTCACGACGCGCCACGTGCATGCCAGCCGGGTCTGGGGCATCCCGCAGTTCTGGCTGATCTGGGGCGTGCTGTTCCTGAACGTCTCGGCCGGCATCGGCATCCTCGGCATGGCTTCGCCGCTGCTGCAGGAAGTCTTCGGCGGCCGTCTGATCGGTGTGAACGTGGGCTTCAACGAGCTCGATGCGGCGCAGAAGGGCCAGATCGCGGCGATCGCCGCCGGCTTCACCGGCCTGCTGTCCCTGTTCAACATCGGCGGACGCTTCGCCTGGGCCTCGTGCTCGGACTACATCGGCCGCAAGGCGACGTATTTCGTGTTCCTGGGCCTCGGCTTCTTCCTCTATGCATCGATCCCGTCGATGGCGCACAACGGCCACCTGGCCCTGTTCGTCGGCTTCATCTGCATCATCCTCTCGATGTACGGCGGCGGCTTCGCCACCGTGCCGGCCTATTTGGCCGACCTGTTCGGCACCCAGATGGTCGGCGCGATCCACGGCCGCCTGCTCACCGCCTGGGCCGCGGCCGGCGTGTTCGGTCCAATCCTGATCAACTACATCCGCGAGTACCAGATCGAACACGGCGTGCCGAAGGCGCAGGCCTACGACATCACCATGTACGTGCTGGCGGGCCTGGTCGTGGTCGGCATCGTGCTCAATGCGATGATCAGGCCGCTGGACGACAAATACTTCATGACCGATGCCGAGCTGGCTGCCGAGAAGAAACTGGCGCAGGAGCGCGATGTGGCCGCCAGCAGCGGTGGCGCGCGTGCCGGCGCCGCGGTCGCGACCGTCAACCCGGCGGTCACGGCATTTGCCTGGATGCTGGTGGGGATTCCGCTGATGTTCGGCATCTGGGTGACCTTGCAGAAGGCGTCGGTGCTGTTCAAGTAGCCTGTTTGCACATGTCAGTTGAACGCGTGGGCGGAGGACCGCCCACCCTACGTAGGTGGGCAATCCCTTGACCACGCGTCCAACCGGTAGTTGAACAGCCACACCGCACCAATAAAGAGTTACGCTACACAGAACAACCAGGGACGACACCATGAACCACCCCATCATCCCGATCGCACCCGCCGGCGCCAGCCGCCAGCGCAAGCGCGAAGCCCCGAAAGGCCGCCGCGTCGACCCGCAGGCCCTGCTCGAAGTGCAGGGCCTGCTCGGCCTCGAGTCGCGCCAGCCCGACCTCCTGATCGAGCACCTGCACAAGATCCAGGACCGCTTCGGCTGCCTGAGCAGCCAGCACCTGGCCGCGCTCGCGCAAGAGATGCGCCTGGCCCAGGCCGAGGTCTTTGAAGTCGCCACCTTCTACCACCATTTCGACGTGGTGAAGGAGGGCGAGGCCGCCCCCGCCGCGCTCACGGTGCGCGTCTGCGCCGGCCTGTCCTGCGAGATGGCGGGCGCGCGCGCGCTGCTGGACAAGCTGCCTGCGCTGCTCGGGCGCGAGGTGCGCGTCTTGGCAGCCCCCTGCGTCGGCCGCTGCGAACAGGCGCCCGCGGCGGTGGTGGGACAGCATGCGGTGCCGCAGGCGACGCTCGAGACCGTGCTCGAGAAGGTCGCCACGGGGCAGGTGAGCGATGCCGTCACCACCCACATCGACTACGCGGCCTACCGCGACACCAAGGGCTACGCGCTGCTGCGCGACTGCCTCGACGGCTGCCGCGACGTCGAAAGCGTGATCGCCACGATGGAAAGCTCCGGCCTGCGCGGCCTGGGCGGCGCCGGCTTCCCGCTGGGCCGCAAGTGGCGCATCGTGCGGGCGGAAGCAGGCCCGCGCCTCATGGCCGTCAACATCGACGAGGGCGAACCCGGCACCTTCAAGGACCGCGTCTACCTCGAGCGCGACCCGCACCGTTTCCTGGAAGGCATGCTGATCGCCGCCTGGGCGGTCGGCATCGAGGCCATCTACATCTACCTGCGCGACGAATACCATGGCTGCCGCACGATGCTGGAAGCGGAGCTGGACAAGCTGCGCCGTGACCCGCCGGTGCCCGGCATGCCGCCGATCCACTTGCGCCGGGGCGCCGGCGCCTATATCTGCGGCGAAGAGTCGGCCATGATCGAGTCGATCGAGGGCAAGCGCGGCATGCCGCGCCTGCGCCCGCCCTACGTGGCCCAGGTCGGCCTGTTCGGCCGGCCCACGCTGGAACACAACTTCGAATCGCTGTACTGGGTGCGCGAGATCCTGGAGCGGGGAGGCGAGTGGTTCGCCGGCCACGGGCGCAACGGCCGCCGCGGCCTGCGCTCCTTCTCGGTGTCGGGCCGGGTGCGCGAGCCGGGCGTGAAGCTGGCGCCCGCCGGCATCACGATCCGCGAACTGATCGATGAATACTGCGGCGGCATGGCTGAAGGACACGCGTTCTACGCCTACCTGCCGGGCGGCGCCTCGGGCGGCATCCTGCCGGCCTCCATGGGCGACATCCCGCTCGACTTCGACACCCTGCAGCCCCACGGCTGCTTCATCGGCTCGGCGGCCGTGGTCGTGCTGTCGAACCACGACAGCGCGGTGGACGCCGCGCGCAACACGATGGCCTTCTTCAAGGACGAGTCCTGCGGCCAGTGCACGCCCTGCCGCAACGGCACCGCCAAGGCGCTCGACCTGATCGGCCGGCCGCAATGGGACACGCAGCTGCTGGGCGAGCTGTCGCAGGTGATGCGCGACGCCTCGATCTGCGGCCTGGGACAGGCCGCGCCGAACCCGGTCGATTGCGTGATCAAATATTTTCCACATGAGTTAGGGCAGCCATGAACGCTCCTACCCCAGTCGTCACTTTTGAACTGAACGGCCGTGAAGTCCAGGCCCTGGCGCACGAAACCCTGATCGAAGTCGCCGCGCGCGAAGGCATCGAGGTGCCGCGCCTGTGCTACAAGGAGGGTTTCGAGGCGGTCGGCAACTGCCGCTCCTGCATGGTGGAGATCGACGGCGAGCGCGTGCTGGCGCCTTCCTGCTGCCGCCACCCGTCCGCCGGCATGAAGGTCAAGACCGACAGCCCGCGCGCTGTCAGCGCCCAGAAGATGGTGCTGGAACTGCTGCTGTCCGATATGCCGGAAGCGGAATACACCCGCAAGAACGAGGTCGACCTGTGGGCCGATAAACTCGGCGTCGGCAAGCCGCGCTTCGCCGCCACCCGGGTGCAGCCGCAGATGGATGCGACCCATGCCGCCATCACTGTCAACCTGGATGCCTGCATCCAGTGCACCCGCTGCGTGCGCGCCTGCCGCGACGAGCAGGTCAACGACGTGATCGGCCTGGCCTTCCGTGGCGAGGGTGCGAAGATCGTGTTCGACCAGGACGACCCCATGGGAGCGTCGACTTGCGTGGCCTGCGGCGAATGCGTACAGGCCTGCCCGACCGGGGCCCTGATGCCGGCGCGCGGCGTGGCGCTGAACATTCCGGACAAGCAGGTCGATTCGGTCTGCCCCTATTGTGGCGTCGGCTGCCAGCTGACCTACAACGTCAAGGACAACAAGATCCTCTACGTCGAGGGCCGCCAGGGTCCGGCCAACCTGGGCCGCCTGTGCGTGAAGGGCCGCTACGGCTTCGACTACGCCCACCACCCGCACCGGTTGACGAAGCCGCTGATCCGCCGCGAAGGCATGCCGAAAAGCGGCGACTTCACCATGGACCCGGACCGGGTGCTGGACGTGTTCCGCGAAGCGAGCTGGGAAGAGGCATTGGAACTGGCCGGCGGCAAGCTGGCGCGGATCCGCGACCAGCACGGCGGCGCGGCCCTGGCCGGCTTCGGCTCGGCCAAGGGAAGCAACGAGGAAGCCTACCTGTTCCAGAAGCTGGTGCGCACGGGCTTCCGCACGAATAACGTCGACCATTGCACGCGCCTGTGCCACGCGTCCTCGGTGTCGGCCCTGCTGGAAGGGATCGGCTCGGGCGCGGTGTCGAACCCGGTGATGGACGTGACGCGCGCCGAGGTGATCGTGATCATCGGCGCCAACCCGACCGTCAACCATCCGGTGGCGGCAACCTGGATCAAGAACGCCGTCAGGACGGGCGCGAAGCTGATCGTGATGGACCCGCGCCGCTCCGAGCTGGCGCGCCATGCCCACCGCTTCCTCCAGTTCAAGCCGGACACCGACGTCGCCCTGCTGAATGCGATGATGCACGTGATCGTCACCGAAAAACTGGTGGACGAAGCCTTCATCGCCAGCCGCACCATCGGCTACGCCGAGCTGGAAGCCAATGTGGCCGACTACAGCCCCGAAGCGATGGCGCCGATCTGCGGCATCGACGCCGAGACCATCCGCTACGTGGCGCGCCTCTACGCCACCTCGCAGGGCTCGATGATCCTGTGGGGCATGGGCGTGTCGCAGCACGTGCACGGCACGGATAACGCACGCTGCCTGATCGCGCTCAGCCTGATGACGGGGCAGATCGGCCGCCCCGGCACCGGCCTGCATCCACTGCGCGGCCAGAACAATGTGCAGGGCGCCTCGGATGCCGGCCTGATTCCGATGATGCTGCCGGACTACCAGCGCGTCGACAATCCGGCCGCGCGGGCGCGCTTCGAGCAGGCCTGGGGCGCCACCCTCGATCCGAAGCCGGGCCTCACCGTGGTCGAGATCATGGACGCGATCAATGCCGGCCAGGTGCGCGGCATGTACATCATGGGCGAGAACCCGGCCATGTCCGACCCCGACGCCAACCACGCGCGCGCCGCGCTGGCCGCGCTCGAACACCTTGTGGTGCAGGACATCTTCCTGACCGAGACGGCGTATCTCGCCGACGTGATCCTGCCGGCGTCAAGCTTCCCCGAGAAGACCGGCACCTTCACCAATACCGACCGCCTGGTGCAGCTGGGCCGCCAGGCCATCGATCCGCCGGGCGAGGCGAAGCAGGACCTGTGGATCATCCAGCAGATGGCAAACCGTCTCGGCCTGCCCTGGAATTACGGTCATGTATCGGAAGTGTTCGACGAGATGCGCCGCACCATGGCCAGCATCGGCGGCATCACCTGGGAGCGCCTTGAGAGAAACGGCGCCGTGGTCTACCCGTGCATGAACGAGGGCGACGTCGGCCAGCCGGTGGTGTTCACCGAACTGTTCCCGCGCGAGGGCGGCAGGGCGCGCTTCGTCCCGGCCGACATCATCCCGGCCGACGAGCGGCCCGATGACGAGTATCCGATGGTGCTGATCACGGGGCGCCAGCTGGAGCACTGGCATACGGGCAGCATGACGCGCCGCGCCACGGTGTTGGACGCGATCGAACCCGATCCGGTGGCGCTGGTGCACCCGCTCGACATGGAACGCATGGGGGTCAAGCCGGGCGACGCGATCACCATCGCCTCGCGCCGCGGCGAAGTGGTGCTGTATGCACGCGCGGATGACAGCTCGCCGGTGGGGGCAATCTTCGTGCCCTTCTGTTATTACGAAGCGGCCATCAACCGCCTCACCAATGCGGCGCTCGACCCCTTCGGCAAGATCCCGGAATTCAAGTATTGCGCGATCAAGGTGACGCCGGGCGGGGAGGTCGCACCGCAGGGCAGCTACGGTGGCGGCCAAATCCTGGCCAGCATGGCACAATTGGCAACATGAACCACCAGGAACCGCCACGCTACCGCCCTGAACTGTCCCAGGCCAGCGCCCGCCTCACGCACGAGGTGAGCGCGCTGGACGAGCGTGGCCGTCCGTCCCTCATCGCCATTCCCGCCGAGCGCCCGCTCACGGTCTACGTGGACAAGCGCGAGATCGTCACCCTGATGACCCTGGGCGGGGCGCCGGAAGCCCTGGTGCTGGGCTACCTGCGCAACCAGCGCCTGGTGCGCACATTGGAAGACATCGTGTCGATCCAGGTCGACTGGTCGGTCGATGCGGTGGCGGTGGTGACCCGCAACGGCATCCTCGACGTCGAGGAGCGCACCGCGAAGAAGGTGGTCACCACCGGCTGCGGCCAGGGCTCGGTGTTCGGCGGGCTGATGGACGAGGTCGACCAGATCGCGCTGCCGAAGGAAGCCCGCCTGCAGCAATCGGTCGTCTACCGCATCGTCGACACCATCCGCACCCAGCAGTCGATCTACAAGCAGGCCGGCTCGGTGCACGGCTGCGCGCTGTTCTCGCACGGTGGCGAGCTGCTGTACTTCGTCGAGGACGTCGGCCGCCACAACGCGGTGGACGCGATCGCCGGCCTGATGTGGCTGGACGCCGTGGAAGGCGCCGACAAGGTCTTCTACACCACCGGACGCCTGACCTCCGAAATGGTCATCAAGGGCGCGCAAATGGGGATTCCCTTCCTGCTCTCGCGTTCCGGCACCACGCAGATGGGCCATATGGTGGCCGAAAAGGTCGGCATGTCGCTGCTGGCGCGCTGTTCGGGCAAGCACTTCCTGCTGCTGGCCGGCTCAGCGCGTCTGGTGTTCGAGCCCGAGCTGCTGGAACCGCTCAACGCTCCCCGGGCTGCCCGGCTGGCCTGATGTCGCTGTCAGAGGCCATCGCGCACGCTTTCCGGCTGCTGTTCTCGGGCGACGCCGCGCTGTGGCACATCGTCTGGGTGTCGCTCAAGACCAGCATCCTGGGCCTGCTGCTGGCCGCGCCGCCGGCGGTCTTCCTCGGTTATGTCATCGCCATGCACCGCTTCCCGGGGCGGCGCATCGCCGTCTGGATCGCCCAGGCCGCGCTGTCCTTGCCGACGGTGCTCATCGGCCTCCTGCTCTACCTGCTGCTTTCGCGCCGCGGACCGATGGGCGGCCTCGAATGGCTGTTCTCGCAGCAGGGCGTGATCCTCGGCCAGATGGTGATCGGCCTGCCGGTGCTGCTGGCGTTTACGCTGGCCGCCGTGCAGGCGCTCGATCCGCGCTATGCGGAGACGGCGGTCGCCCACGGCGCCTCGCGCTGGCGCGTGATGACGACGGTGCTGCACGAGGCGCGCTATGGCGTGATGGCCGCCGTGATCAGCGGCTTCGGGCGCGTGATCTCGGAAGTCGGCTGCGCGCTCATGGTGGGCGGGAATATCGAAGGGCAGACCCGCACCATCACCACCGCGATCGCGCTGGAGACCAGCAAGGGCGAGTTCGCGCAGGGCATTGCGCTCGGCATCGTGCTGGTGACGCTGGCGCTCGTGATGAACGGGGTGCTGGTGCTGCTGCAGGGCGAGGCGAATACGGCAGGGGGGCGGATGTGAGCCTCCTGAGCATCCACGGCATGCGCAAGCGCCACGGGGAGCGCCTGCTGTTCGACATCGACCTCTTGTGCATCGAGGCGGCCACCGGTTATGTCCTGACCGGCGTCAACGGCGCCGGCAAGTCGACCTTGCTGCGCATGCTCGCGGGCCTGGAACGTTGCGAGGCCTGCACGGTCGAATTCGACGGACAAAGCATGCCGCTGCACCCGTATCCGGCGGCCCTGCGGCGCGCCATCGTTTTCGTGCACCAGCATCCGATCATGTTCTCGACCAGCGTTTCCCATAACATCGCCTACGGCCTGCTTGCGCGCGGAGAAGGCCGCGCCGCCGTCACGCCCGTGGTCGAGGAGGCGATGCGCTGGGCCGGCGTCGACCACCTGCGCGACACCGATCCGACCCGCCTGTCGGGCGGCGAGAAACAACGCGTGGCGCTGGCCCGGGCGCGCGTGCTGCAACCGCGCCTGCTCCTGCTCGACGAACCGACCGCCAACCTGGACGGCCCGGCCCGTGAGCAGGTGATGTCCCTGATTCCCACCCTGCTCGATGCAGGCGGCAGCGTGGTGATGGCCTGCCACGACCGCGACCTGATCGGGCTTCCCGGCATCCACCGCCTGAAGCTGCGCGATGGGCGCCTCGAATACCGTTGATTGCCAAACCCAGGAGAACAACCATGCAACGCCGACCCTTCATTACCCTGCTGCTCAGCCTTGCCCTGGCAGCCCCGCTGGCGCAGGCACAAGAAACGCTGCGCCTGTCCACCACGACCAGCACCGAGAACTCGGGCCTGCTCAAGTACCTGCTGCCGGCCTTCGAAGCGAAGACCGGCATGAAGGTCAGCGTGATCTCGGTCGGCACCGGCAAGGCGCTCGAGCTGGGCAAGAACGGCGACGTCGACGTCACCCTGGTGCATGCGCGCCAGCTCGAGGACAAGTTCGTGCTTGATGGCTGGGGCGTGGACCGCCGCGACGTGATGTACAACGACTTCATCGTCGTCGGTCCGGCAAACGACCCGGCTGGCATCAAGGGAAACAAGGACGTGATCGCGGCCTTCCGGAAGATCGCTTCGAGCGGCAACAGGTTCATCTCGCGCGGCGACAATTCCGGCACCGACGTGATGGAGAAAGGCTACTGGCAGCAGGCGGGAACCAAGCCGGCCGGCGCCAGCTATGTGTCGGCAGGCCTGGGCATGGGCGAGGTGCTGAACATGGCGGCCGAGATGCGCGCCTACACCCTGACCGACCGCGCCACCTACGGCGCCTACAAGGCCAGGACGGGCCTGGCCATCCTGGTCGAAGGCGACAAACGGATGGTTAACCCCTACGGCATCATTGCGGTCAACCCGGCGAAGCACAAGGGCGTGAACTACAAGGGCGCCAGGCAGCTGATCGACTGGATGACGTCGAGCGAAGGCCAGGCGAAGATCGCTGCCTTCAAGCCGGACGGCGAGCAGCTGTTCTTCCCGTCCGCCGCCAGGTAAGACCCGCCGCGCCGACGAGTAACAGGGAGGCCATGAAGGCCGTGCGCATGCCGGTCGCCGCGAACAGCATGCCCATGGCGGAGGCGCCGCCCAGCAGGCCGAGGTTGCGCGCCAGGGTCAGCAGGCCCGATACCCTCCCACGCTGGCTTGCGTCGCAGGCAGTCATGACGGCGCTGTTGTTCGCGGTCTGGAATATGGCATAGCCACTCGTCAGCAGGACCAAGGGGAGGACGTAGCCTCCCACGCCCAAGGCCGCGGGAAGCAGCGCCAGCAGCGTGCAGCCGGCCGCCGCGCAGGCCAGGCCGATGCGGCCGACGGCAGCGGCGCCGTGGCGCTCCACCATGCGGCCAGCAGGCACACCGGCCAGGGCTGCGGCCAACGGTCCGCAAGCCATGGACAGACCGAGCGCCGCATCGCGCAATCCCAGGGTGCGCGCGAGGTGGAAGGGGCCGATCACCAGGGTGGCCATCACGACCGCCGTCATCAATCCAATCCCGATCAGGGCGCCATAAGGCGTTTGCGTATCCGCTTCGTTGTGCACTACCTGGCTGCGCCCGGCCGGCAGGCCGCGCCATGCACAGGCATAGGCGAGCACGCCGAGCGGCGCGGGCGCCAGGAACAGGGCTGGCCAGCCGAAGCCGGCCAGCAGGGCGCCGCCGATGGCGGGGCCGAGGGTCGTGCCGGCTGCGGAAACAGTGGCCAGCAAGCCGATCGTGCGCCCGCCGGCATCTGCCGCGAAGGGCAGACTCAGGACCAGCATGGCGGCCGCGCCTGCGCCTTGCAAGGCCCGCGCCGCTACCAGCACGGGCAGCGACGAGGCCAATGCGCAGCCCGTTGATGCGATGCTGAACACGGCGATCCCGCCGAGCAGCACGCGGCGCCGGCCGTAGCGGTCACCGAGCCGGCCCGCCACCACCGCCATCGCCGTGCTGGCGACCAGGTATGCCAGCACGATCCACTGGATGCGGGCGTAGGGCGCGGCAAAGTGCGCGGACAGGGCCGGCAGGCCGACGTTGGCGATGCTGGTGCCGAGCGCGCCCAGCAGGGTCGACAGCGACAGGGCGGGGAGCGTGAGGCGTTGGGAAGAAGAGGTGGTGTCCATGCCTCCACCTTATGCCGCCTTGAGGCATGGCGGAAGACGCATGGATTGCAATCAATACCTGCACGAAACGCCATGGTTTAGAATCGGCCCATGGACCACCCCGACCTGAATCTGCTCATCACCCTGGATGCCGTGCTCACCGAGGGCAGCGTCGCCGGCGCCGCGCGGCGCCTGGGCCTGAGCGCCTCGGCCATGAGCCGCGCGCTGGCGCGCCTGCGCGAGACCACGGGCGACCCGCTGCTGGTGCGGGCCGGACGGGGACTGGTGCCGACCCCGCGTGCGCTCGAATTGCGCGAACCCGTGCACCGGCTGGTGGAGGAAGCACATGCCGCCCTGCGTCCCGCGGCGGCGCCGGACCTGTCGACGCTCACCCGCACCTTCACGCTGCGCACGCGCGAGGGCTTCGTCGAGAATGCCGGTGCGGCCCTGCTCGCACGCGTGAACCGGGAAGCGCCCGGCGTCCGCCTGCACTTCATGCCGAAAACGGATCGCGAAACGACGCTGCTGCGCGACGGCACGGTGGACCTCGAGACGGGTGTCGTCGGCAAGGAAGCCAGCCCGGAAGTGCGCACCCGCGCACTGTTTCGCGACCGCTTCGTCGGCGTGGCGCGCGCGGGGCATCCCCTGACGCGCGGGCGCATGACGCTGGCGCGCTACCTGGCGGCTGCTCACGTGCTGATGGCGCGAGAAGGCGGCGGGCAGGCGCCGGTGGACGTGGCCCTGGAGGCACTTGGCGCCGCGCGCAACATCGCCGCCACGACCGGCAGCTTCGCAGCCGCGCTGGCCCTGGCGCGTGCGAGCGACCTGGTCGCCACCGTGCCCGAACGCCAGACCGGCATCCTGCGCGACGGGATGCACAGTTTCGACCTGCCGGTCGAGGTGCCGCAGCTGACGGTATCGCTGTTGTGGCATCCGCGCATGGACGCCGACCCCGCCCACCGCTGGCTGCGCGGCGTGGTGCTTGAAACCTGCGCCTCACCCACAACCCGGGTGTCAGGTCTGACATTTGGACACAAGCTCGGCTGTTAATGCGAAACATAGCTGAGCTCGTGTCTCAATGTCAGACCTGACACCGAGGTTAGAGGTGCACCCCAAGGTGTCAGGTCTGACATTCGGACACAGGCTCGACTGTTACTGCGAAATATAGCTGAGCTCGTGTCTCAATGTCAGACCTGACACCGACGTTACGCAGCTCTTCGGCGAGGGCCAGGCATTCGCCAAGGTGTTGCAGCGTGTGGTAGTGCCGCTGCGGTTCCGACCAGGCCGCGAGCAGGTGCGCGTGCAGGCCACCGGGCGCGGCGACGCCAAGTGCGCGCCACGCGTCGTTCCACCCTGCCTGCGTCCGCGGATCCATCATATGAGCTTCAGGCGCGCGATCTTTCCGAGCGCTTTGCGCAGGCCGCAGCTGGACGCATCCGAGGCCCCGCTCACGTACCCGCGCGCAAAGGAAGCATCGTGCGCATGTCCGCTATTCTCCAGCACCGGCAGCAGCTTGCCGGCGACCGCCAGGTCGTTCAGGTGGCCGAGTCGATCCTGTAGCGCGGACAGCGACTTGACGTAAGCCTTCACTTCCTTCGCCGGCAGCAGGTCGCCGAAGAACCCCGCCGCGTAGCGCGCCTTCTTGGCCGCAATGCGTACGCGGTGGCGGGCCGGCGCGTCCTGCTCGTCGAGAACCTCGATACGCTTGCGCAGGCGCTTCTGGGCCTTGCGAATCAAGGGAACCAGGCCGTCCAGCGCCGGCTGGGCCAGCGGATCTTCTTTCGCCAGACCGGAGGCCGGACGCCACTGGCGGCCGCGCAGCCAGCCGTTCATCTGCAGCATGAGCTGGGTGTAGCGTGGCGAGTGCAGCGTCGGCAGCATTGCCTTGTGCAGGGTGCGCGCACGTTCCTTTGCCGCCGCCTGCAAGGCCTCCGTGTGGATGCCGTGGATCGCCGGCAGCGTGGTCCCGGCGAGCACGTCCCAGTCGCGCGTCGCGCCCAGTTCGCCGGAGAGCCAGTCCAGGCCTTTCCTGAGTTCGGCCGGCAGCGGCGCCAGGTTCCGATACATATCGAGCAGGGCGCGCAGGCGGCGCAGGCCGACCCGCATCTGGTGCAGGCTTTCGACACCCTGCACCAGCACGCCCGGCACGTTGGCTTCGATCTGCGCCATGCAGTTCAGGCCAATCGCCTGCAGCGCGTCTTCCATGCGCATCTTGCGCTTCAGGCGCACCTTCGTCGCCTTGACCGGCGCCGGCGCCTCGTCCTGCAGCAGCGCATAGCCGCGCGCCGCTTTGCTATCGTTCCCCACTTCCAGCGGTATGTCCCGGTGCAGCGCCAGCGCCAGCTCGAACAGGCGGGTCGGATTGCCGCGCTTGAGTTCCAGCTCGAGTTCGCCGACATCCACGCTGCGGCCCCCGGCGTCGATACTGCCGCTGTCGAGGGCGCACTCGACCAGCTGGCCGCCGGGCAGTCCGATGTCCCATGTCGTGCGGTGGGTGGTGCTGGTGAAGACCGGCTGGAGCTGCCCGGTGATCTGCGGCGAACGCAAGATGTCGCTGAGCCGCTGCGGCTTGATCTGGCGGACCAGGTCGGCGGGATCGGGTTGCGGCCCGTCGAGGCGCGATTCCCATTCGCCGCGCTCGTGCAGCGCGGTCGCGCCAGCGCTCGCCGTCTTGACGGTCTGGATCCAGGCATCGCCGTCGCGTCGCACGCGCAGGGAGAGGCCGGCGCGCCATAGGTCGAGCGCCGGGGTGTCGTAATAGGTGTCGGTGAGTTCGTGCTCGCGGCGGTCGGCCTCGGCCAGGTTCGCGAGCAGGGGATGCTCGCGCATGCGCGCCACGTCCGCCGCGGCGATTTTCAGCTTGAGTTCGGTTTCCATGGATGTCCTCGCATCGGTGTCATCGTTCTGTCGAGGCCATCTTACAACGGGCTGTCGGGATTCTTCCGCGCATGTGACATCGGGATGACATGGTCCTGGCTGCTGGGATAGCGCAGTGTTCACCTTGATTGAACGGGCCATTCCGGCCTATCTTGATGACGAGATAGCAGCCCACATCCCCCTGGAGGACGCCATGCTTGCCAATCGACTGTCCGCCTTCCTGTTGGCGCTGTGGGAGGATGCAGGAATTCACGCCCAGCCGGGACATCGGTCCGCCCACCCTCATCAACGACCGCGGCGACGTCGCCGGCAGCGGGTATGACCGCCCCTTCCTGTACAGCCAGGGCAAGCTCGAGCAGTTTGCGACCACGAACAGCCGCGTCAGCGATATCAATGAGTCCGGCGTTGTGGTCGGGGCATTGAACGTTCCCGGCAGTCCCGAGCATCCCTTCATCTACAACGAGGGAAAGCTGATCGACCTCGCCGCTGGTCGGGCCGGCCGGGGCCTGCTGCCATTGCAGCCACCAGAAGCCCAGCACGACGAACAGCAACAGCGCCGCGACGCCGCGCCGGGTTGTCGGAATCGCGTCCTCGGGCTTCCCGGCCTTGCATCCGACGATCATGGCCCCGATGAGATTCTCGCGATGAAGCCAGCTGCTGGCCAGTACCGCCGCCACGTGGAATCCAACGAGGCCGAGCATCAGCGCGGCAAGGATTTCGTGCGCTTCTTCCATGGCATCGCCGCCGATGCCGCGTTCCGTGGCCCAGCCCGAGGCGGCGATCGCGACGGTCAGGAGCAGCATGAGCACGATGGCGATGGCCCCGGCCGGATTGTGGCCGGTGTAATGCTCCGGCTGCCCACGCCAGAGTGCGCGGAAATAGCGCCGGACGCTGCCGACCCCGTGGACGAACTCCGAGAAGCGCGCGTAGCGCGTGCCCACCAGGCCCCAGGCGAGGCGAAAGCCGACCAGTCCCGCCATCGTGTAGCCGAGGGTAATGTGGAGCGGGCGCCAGCCGTCTTGTTCCGCGGTCAGCCAGGCGCCGGCAAATGCGAGTACCATCAGCCAGTGGAACACGCGGACCGGCGCGTCCCACACGAGGATCCTGCGGCGCGGCGTCGCCGTCTCGGTTTGTTGCGGGTGGAAAAGCTGTCTTGCAGTCATGTTGGTCCCCGGTTGGTGTCACATGCAGTGGATCGTCGAACAGGAAGATGAATCCATGATGAAGTTGCAGAACAGCCAGAGCAATCTGCTCCTGATGACGTTCGCCGGCGCGATGCTGGCGGCCGGCGGCGTGCTGTTCCTCATCGGCGACGGCCGCACAGCCGGCTGGGCCTGGGCGGTGGGGGCGGGCGTCGTCCTGGTCGCCGTGCTGGCCGACGCCGCCGTCGCCCTGTGGCGCAGGCAGCTCGGGCTCGACCTGATCGCCGTCGTCGCGATCGCCGGCGCACTGGCGCTGGACGAGAACCTGGCGGCGGCCGTGATCGCCCTGATGTTCGCCAGCGGCCGGGCCCTGGAGGATTACGCGGAAAGGCGCGCGCGCGACGAGATGTCCGCGCTGCTCGCCCGGGCGCCCCGGCACGCCAACCGCTATGAAGATGGGGCCGTGGTCCAGGTGCCGCTGGCGGCGGTGGCGCCGGGCGACCGCTTGCTGGTCCGGCCCGGCGAAACGGTGCCGGTCGACGGTACCCTGTCCGGCCCCGCCATCCTCGACGAGTCGAGCCTGACCGGCGAGTCGCTGCCGGTCGCCCATGGCGCCGGCGCCTCGCTCGGCAGCGGCGTCGTCAACGCAGGAGACGCCTTCGACATGCTGGCCACCAGCACCGCCGAGAACAGCACCTTCAGCGGCATCATCCGCCTGGTCCGGGCGGCGCAGGCATCGAAGGCGCCGGCGGCGCGGCTGGCCGACCGCTATGCGCTGCTGTTCGTTCCGCTGGCCCTGGGAACCGCGGGGCTCGCCTGGCTGCTGACGGAGGATCCGAACCGGGCCCTGGCCGTGGTCGTGGTCGCCACCCCATGCCCGCTGATCCTGGCCGTGCCGGTCGCGATCGTCAGCGCGATGTCACGCTGCGCCCAGCGCGGGGTGCTGGTCAAGCATGGCGCCGCGCTCGAGAAGATGGCCCAGGTCGAGACCATCTTCTTCGACAAGACGGGCACCCTCACCGGCGGCAGGGCGCGGCTGGCGGCGAGCGCGACCGACCCGTCGCTGCGGCCGGAACAGGTGCTCGGCCTGGCCGCCTCGCTGGAGCAGCTGTCGGGCCACGCGATCGCGCAGGCCGTGGTGGAGGCGGCGCACGAACGCGGCCTGCGCCTGGACACCCCGGCCGGCGTCAGCGAAGCGCCGGGCGCCGGATTGAGCGGCCGGGTCGGGGACAGGGACGTGCGTGTCGGCAGCTACGCCTTCGTGGCGGGCGATGCGCCCCGCCCCGCCTGGGCCACCGGCATCCTGGAACGGGCCGGCTACGACGGCTCCGCCGTGGTCTGCGTGGCCGTGGACGGCAGGCTGTGCGGCGTATTGCAGATGGCCGATGCCGCGCGGCTGGATGCGCCCAGGGCGCTGCGGCTGCTCAAGGCCTGTGGCGTGAAGCGGATCGCCATGCTGACCGGAGACCGCGGCGACGTGGCCGAAACGATCGCCAGGTCGCTAGGCATCGACAGCGTCATGCCGGACCAGACGCCGGCGTCGAAGCTGGAGGCCATCGCGGCCGCGCGGGCGGGCGGGGTGACGATGATGGTGGGCGACGGCATCAACGATGCGCCGGCCCTCGCCGCCGCCGACATCGGCGTGGCGATGGGCGCGCGTGGCGCCGCCGCGGCGGCCGAGTCGGCCCAGGTGGTCCTGCTGGTCGACCGGCTGGACCGTCTCGCCTTCGCCGTGCGGATCGCCAGGCGCACGCGCAGGATCGCCCTCCAGAGCGTGGCCGCGGGGATGGGCCTGTCGATCGTGGCCATGATCGTCGCCGCATTCGGCTACCTGCCGCCGGTCGCCGGAGCCGTGCTGCAGGAACTGATCGACGTCGCCGTGATCCTCAATGCGCTGCGCGTGCTGCGGCTGGACGTGGCGCGCTCCGGCCGCACCATGGGGCCGGAGGAGGTCGGGAAGCTCAGGGAGGAACATGCGCGCTTGCTGCCGCTGGTCGACCGCGTCGCCTGGCTGGCGGACAGGACCGACAACATGCCGATGCCGGCATTGGTCGATGAACTCGTCCAGCTCAACGCCGCGCTGCAGGAGCACCTGCTGCCGCACGAGTCGCGCGACGACGCCGCCCTGTATCCCCGACTGGCGCGCATGATGGGAGGGGAGGACCCGATGGCCCCGATGAGCAGCACCCATCGCGAGATCTTCCGGCTCGGCCGCGCCGTCGAGCGCTACGCCATGCTGGGCGCGGCCGACGACGGCGCGTCCCGGATCGAGCTGCGCCGTACCCTGTACGCGCTCGAGTCGATCCTGCGCATGCACTTCGCCCAGGAAGAGGAACTCTACGACGGCCTGTCCGCCTGACGCGTCCCTACATCAGGATCACGTCGTACTGCTCCTGGTGGTAACCCTTCTCCACCTGCAAGGAAATCCGCTTGCCGATGAAGTCCCCCAGCATCGCCAGGTGCTGCGATTCCTCTTCCAGGAACAGGTCGATCACTTCCTGCGAGGCGACGATGCGGAATTCGCGCGGATTGAACTGCTTGGCTTCGCGCAGCAGCTCGCGCAGGATCTCGTAGCAGATCGTGCGCGAGGTCTTCACCTGCCCCTTGCCGCTGCAGGCCGGGCAGGGTTCGCACAGGATGTGGGCCAGCGACTCGCGGGTGCGCTTGCGGGTCATCTCCACCAGGCCCAGGGCCGAGAAGCCGCTCACCGACACCTTGGTGCGGTCGCGCGCCAGGGTCTTCTTGAGTTCCGCGAGCACGGCGTTGCGGTGCTCGTTGTTCTCCATGTCGATGAAGTCGAGGATGATGATGCCGCCCAGGTTGCGCAGGCGCAGCTGGCGCGCGATCGCGTGCGCGGCTTCCAGGTTGGTCTTGAAAATCGTGTCGGCGAAGTTGCGCCCCCCCACGTAGCCGCCGGTATTGACGTCGATGGTCGTCATCGCCTCGGTCTGGTCGACGATCAGGTAGCCGCCGCTTTTCAGGTCCACCCGGCGGCCCAGGGCGCGCAGGATCTCTTCCTCGACGCCGTAGAGGTCGAACAGCGGACGCTCGCCGGTGTAGTGGGTCAGGCGCGCGAGCACGCTCGGGGTGTAGACCTGCGCGAACTCGACCAGCATATTGAAGTTCTCGCGCGAGTCGACCTGGATGGTGGCGGTCTCGTCGTGCACGAAGTCGCGCAGCACGCGCTGGGCCAGGTTCAGGTCCTGGTAGAGCAGGGAAGTGGGCGGGCGGGTGCGCGCGCCCTGGACGATGGCGCCCCAGGTCTTGCGCAGGTAGTCGACGTCGGCCGACAGGTCCGCATCCGATGCTTCCTCGGCCTGGGTGCGCACGATGAAGCCGCCCTTGCTGTCCTTCGGGAGCAGGTTCGCCAGGCGGGTGCGCAGCAGTTCGCGGTCGGCTTCCTTCTCGATCTTCTGCGAGATGCCGATGTGCTGGTCCTGCGGCAGGTAGACCAGCATGCGGCCGGCGATCGAGATCTGGGTCGACAGGCGCGCGCCCTTGGTGCCGATCGGGTCCTTGATGACCTGCACGGTCAGCACCTGGCCGTCGAACAGCAGCTTCTCGATCGGGGTGGGCGGGGTGCTGGCGCCTTCGTGGCTGCGCGCTTCCCAGATGTCGGCGACGTGCAGGAAGGCCGCGCGTTCCAGGCCGATGTCGATGAAGGCCGACTGCATGCCGGGCAGGACGCGTACGACCTTGCCGAGGTAGACATTCCCCGCCAACCCGCGCGTCAGGGTGCGCTCGATGTGCAGCTCCTGGACCGCGCCCTGCAGGATTAGCGCGACGCGCGTTTCCTGCGGGGTGATGTTGATGAGGATGTCTTCGTTCATGGCCGGCCGCGCAGTATTGTTCAGAGCGACATCATACACGGTCGGAATCGGTTTTTCGTAGGGTGGTCGGCTATGCCGACCGCGCGTTCGAATCCCCTATGCAAACCAGTTCGCGTCCATGCCCGGGCTGCTTGAACGCGCGGTCGGGGAACCGTGATCTGGTCCACTGGACCAGATCACCCCTACACGGGATAACCGGCCTTGCGCAGGAGATTGGCGGTCTCGAACAGCGGCAGGCCCATGATGCCCGAATGGCTGCCTTCGATGTGCTCGACGAACAGCGCCGCCAGGCCCTGGATGCCGTAGCCGCCTGCCTTGTCGTAGGGCTCGGTCGTCGCGCAATAGGCCTCGATCTGGGCCGGCGTGAGCTTTGCGAAGCGCACATCGGACACCTGGGTGATCTGCTCGGCCGCGCGCTCGGCGTGGATGGCGACCGAGGTCAGCACCTGGTGGGTGCGGCCCGACAGGCGCTCGAGCATGGCGATCGCCTCCTGCTTGTCGGCCGGCTTGCCGAGGATTTCGCCGTCGATGGTGACGGTGGTGTCGGCGGTCAGGATCGGGCGCAGCGGCTGGCGGCGCTGCTGCAGGATGTTCCAGGCGAAGGCGCCTTTTTCCTTTGCCACCCGGGCGACGTAGACGTGCGGGTCTTCGCCCGGCAGCACGTCTTCGCTCACGTCAGGGGCGCCGCGCGCCGGGTCGCTGCGCAGCATCAGCAGTTCGAAGTCGACGCCGACCTGGCGCAGCAGCTCGCGCCTGCGCGGGCTCTTGGAGGCGAGGTAGATTTTCTTGTCGGTGAGTTTCATTGAGCGCAGGCGCCGGTTCAGACGCGATGGTACGGGTGGTTCTGGGTGATCGACCAGGCACGGTACAACTGTTCCGCAAGCATGACGCGCACGATTCCGTGCGGCAGCGTCATGCTCGAGATGCGGATCATGCCCTCGGCCCTGGCTTTCAGTGCCGGGTCGAGGCCGTCCGCGCCGCCGATCAGGAAGGCGGTGTCGCGCCCGTCCTGCTGCCAGGATTCGAGCATCTGCGACAGCCCGACGCTGGTCAGGTCCTTGCCGCGCTCGTCCAGCGCGATGATGCGCACGCCTTTCGGCAGCACGGCCTCGATGCGCTCGCGCTCGAGCGCCATGGCGGTGGCGGCGGTCTTGCTGCCGGAGCGCTCGACCGGCTTGATTTCCTTGAGCACGATGCGCAGCTCGGGCGGCATGCGCTTGGTGTACTCGCCGAAGCCGGACTCGATCCAGGCCGGCATCTTGTGCCCGACTGCGGCAATGATCAGCTGCATGAAGGGTTTACTCGGCAGCCTTCTTCACGCGGCGGATCACTTTCTTTACCGGCTCGGCGTCCGCAGGCGCCGCTTTCGGAGCGCGCTTCGGCGGCTTGGCCTTGGTCGCCTCGACGGCGGCCACTTCGCTCTTGCTCGGCGCGACCTTCACGGTCTTGCCGGTTGGGACCTTCTTGGCGGCCGGTTTCTTGGCGGCGGTGGTCGCGGTGGCAGACTTCCTGGCCGCCGGCTTGCGCTCCTTGACCGGCTGGGCTTCCGGCTCGTCCTTGTTGGCGGCCAGGTGCTTCGACTTGACCTTCGACTCGGCGGCCTCCGCCGCTTCCGGCGTCGACTTGCGCTTGGCCGCGCCCAGCTTGACCGGCTTGTCGCCCCAGATCTCTTCCAGGCGGTAGTACTGGCGGATGGCCGGCTGCATGATGTGGACGATCATGTCGCCCAGGTCGACCAGCACCCATTCGCCGGTGTCTTCGCCTTCCATGCCGACCACGTCGCCGCCTGCGGCCTTGACCTTGTCGCGCACCGAAGCGGCCAGCGCCTTGGTCTGGCGGTTCGAGGTACCCGAGACGACCGCGATGCGATCGAACAGGCTGGTCAGGTGCGTCGTGTCGAACAGGACGATTTCCTGGCCCTTGACGTCTTCGAGGGCGTCAACGACGAGGGTCTGCAGTTTCTTGATATCCATTAGCTTTTATATAAGTTATGTTGTTGAATATAGTCTAGCACTCCGCGTGGAACGAGCGCGCCAAGGTCCATACCCTGGTCCGCGCAGGTAGCCGGTTCCTTGCCGAGGCTATTTCTAATTTGGGTGGCGGAAATATCTACCGCCAGTGTATGTGCCAAGCATACCTTGCCCTGCGAGCTGGCGCGCACTTCCGCGGGCGCCGCCAGCCGCCCTGCGAGTGCTTGCGCCACCGCGGGCGGCAATTGGTCCTGATCCAGGGCGTAGCCGGGACGCGCCGCCACACCCAGGTTGCACAAGGTGAAGAGGTCCTGCCAGTCGCGCCAGGTGTCGAGCTTCTGCAGCTGGTCGGCTCCCATCAGGAAGACGATCGAGGCTGCATCGCCCAGTTCTTCGCGCAGGCCGCGCAGGGTCTCGACCGTGTAGGTCGGGGTGCCGCGGTCGATTTCCCGGGTATCGATCACGGCTTCGAAAGGCTGGCCCGCGAAGGCCAGTTCCAGCATGCGGATGCGATCGTCATTGCTGGCCTGCAGGCTCGCCTTCTGCCAGGGCAGGGCCGGCAGGATGCGCAGCTCGTCCGGCTGCAGGAGACCGGCAAACAGCGCGGCCAGCGCGACGTGGCCGTGGTGTACCGGGTCGAAGCTCCCACCCAGCAGGGCAATGCAGCGGGTCACGAGGCGAGCCAGTCCCGGTGCGGGAGGAAGTCGGCATACAGCGCCGCTTCAGGGCTGCCCGGTTCCGGGTGCCAGTCGTAGCGCCATTTCACGACCGGCGGCATCGACATCAGGATCGCTTCGGTCCGTCCGCCCGACTGCAGGCCGAACAGGGTGCCGCGGTCCCACACCAGGTTGAACTCGACATAGCGGCCGCGCCGGTAGGCCTGGAAGTCGCGTTCGCGCTCGCCGTAGGGCTGGTCCTTGCGCGCCTTCACGATCGGCAGGTAGGCATCGAGGAAGCCGTTGCCGACCCCCTGCACCAGCGCGAAGGACGCATCGAACCCGAGCTCGTTGAAGTCGTCGAAGAAGATGCCGCCCACGCCGCGCGCTTCCTTGCGGTGCTTCAGGTAGAAGTATTCGTCGCACCACTTCTTGAAGCGCGGGTGCAGGTCGTCTCCGTAGGGCGCCAGGGCGTCGTGGCAGACCCTATGGAAGTGCCGCGCGTCGTCCCGGTTGCCGTAATAGGGCGTCAGGTCCATGCCGCCGCCGAACCACCAGACCGGCTCCTTGCCCTCCGCCGTGGCCTCGAAGAAGCGCACGTTCATGTGCACGGTCGGCGCGTAGGGGTTCCGCGGGTGCAGCACCAGCGACACGCCCATGGCTTCCCAGGCACGGCCCGCCAGTTCCGGGCGCGCGGCCATCGCCGAAGGCGGCAGGCTGGAACCGGTCACGTGCGAGAAGTTCACGCCGCCGCGCTCGAACACATTGCCTTCCTCGATCAGCCGCGAGATACCGCCACCGCCTTCCGGGCGTTCCCAGGTATCGACCAGGAAGGGCTTGCCGTCGACTTCTTCGAGGGCCTGCACGATGCGCGACTGGAGGTCGAGCAGCCAGGCCTTGATGGCGGAAGGGTTGGGAGTGCTCATGCGGATGCTTATTTCAGGCCGCGCCAGCCGATGTCGCGGCGGTACTGCGCGCCGTTGAAGTGGATCTTCTCGACGGTCTCGTAGGCCTGCTTCTGCGCCATCTTGACGCTGTCGCCCAGGCCGACCACGCACAGCACGCGTCCGCCGCTGGTCTGCAGCGAACCGCCCACCTGTTGGGTGCCGGCGTGGAAGGTCACGCATTCCGGGGTCTCGGCCGGGATGCCGTCGATGACGTCGCCCTTGCGCGGGCTGTCCGGGTAGCCGCTTGCCGCCATCACGACACCGACCGCGGTGCGGCGGTCCCATTCCAGCTCGACGGCATCCAGGGTGCCGTTGCAGGCATGTTCCAGCACGGCCAGGTAATCGCTCTTCAGGCGCGTCATGATCGGCTGGGTTTCCGGGTCGCCCATGCGGCAGTTGAATTCCAGCGTGCGCGGATTGCCTTCGCTGTCGATCATCAGGCCGGCGTACAGGAAGCCGGTGAACACGATGCCGTCCTTGGCCATGCCCTGGATGGTCGGGTTGATGATCTCGCGCATCACGCGGGCGTGCATCGACGGGGTCACGATCGGGGCGGGCGAGTAGGCGCCCATGCCGCCGGTGTTCGGGCCTTCGTCGTTGTCCTTCAGGCGCTTGTGGTCCTGGCTGGTCGCCAGCGGCAGCACGTTCTTGCCGTCGCACATGACGATGAAGCTGGCTTCTTCGCCGGCCAGGAACTCCTCGATCACGATGCGCGCGCCGGCGTCGCCAAAGGCGTTATCCGACAGCATGTGGTCGACGGCTGCGTGCGCTTCCTCGAGCGACATGGCCACGACCACGCCCTTGCCGGCAGCCAGGCCGTCGGCCTTGATGACGATCGGCGCGCCGGTAGCAATCACGTAGGCGTGGGCCTGGGCCGCATCCGAGAAGCTCTGGTATTTCGCGGTCGGGATGCCGTGGCGCTGCATGAAGGCCTTGGCGAAGTCCTTCGAGCTTTCCAGCTGCGCCGCTTCTTTCGTCGGCCCGAAGATCTTCAGGCCGCGCGAGCGGAACAGGTTGACGATGCCGGCAGCCAGCGGCGCCTCCGGACCCACCAGGGTCAGGGCGACGTTTTCCGCCACCACGAAGTCGGCCAGGGCCGCCGGATCGGTGATCTCGATGTTCACCAGGCGCGGGTCTAACGCGGTGCCGCCGTTGCCCGGAGCGACGAAGACGGTCTGGACGCGCTCCGATTGGGCGAGTTTCCAGGACAGGGCGTGTTCACGGCCGCCGGAGCCGACTACGAGAATTTTCATACTGGTTTTCCGAATTACTCTTCGATGATGGCGTTGGTGTAGACGTCCTGGACGTCGTCCAGGTTTTCCAGCGCATCGAGGATCTTCTGCATCTTGACGGCGTCTTCGCCGGTGAGCACGGTTTCGTTGTCCGGTTTCATGATGACTTCCGAGACCTCGGCCTTGAAGCCGGCCTTTTCCAGCGCTTCCTTCACGCCGGAATAGGCGAACGGGTCGCACAGCACTTCGAAGCCGCCTTCCTCGTCCTGCACCACGTCGTCGGCGCCGGCTTCCAGCGCCGCTTCCATCAGCTTGTCCTCGTCCACGCCGGGCGCGAACTGGAACTGGCCGACGTGCTTGAACATGAAGGCCACGGAACCCTCGGTGCCCATATTGCCGCCGTATTTGTTGAAGGCGTGGCGCACTTCGGCCACGGTACGCACGCGGTTGTCGGTCAGGCAGTCGACGATGATCGCCGCGCCGCCGATGCCATAGCCTTCGTAGCGGATTTCTTCATAGTTGACGCCTTCGAGTTCGCCGGCGCCGCGCTGGATCGCGCGCGTGACGTTATCCTTCGGCATGTTCGCGTCCGCCGCCTTTTCGACTGCGAGGCGCAGGCGCGGATTCGAATTGACGTCGCTGCCGCCCATGCGCGCAGCCACGGTGATCTCCTTGATCAGGCGCGTCCAGATCTTGCCGCGCTTGGCGTCGGTGGCGGCTTTCTTATGCTTGATATTGGCCCATTTGCTGTGTCCAGCCATGTCGAGAATTCCCCAGTTGGTATGCAAGAGTGGCCGACATTCTAGCATAGGGCCCCCTTGCAAAATCGCCCAGGGAACGGTGTGAGATGTCACGGAAACAACAGTCGCGTCCCCCACGCGACCATCCCCAGGCCGGCCAGGCAGGCCGCCAGTGTGCTGTCCCTCAGTCGCAGTTCGGCCAGCAGCAAAAAGCCCACCGCCGCCACTATGGCCGGATTGCCCGGCCCACCCGCCAGAGGCAGCAGCACGATCAGCCAGTAGCAGCCGAGGACGGTGCGCGCGTGCTCCGCGCCCTGCCACAGGGCGTCGAGCCGGCCCCGCCCCCAGCCGGCCAGCAGGGCGGGGAAGGGCGCGCGGCAGTATTGCAGGCAGGCGTGCTTGGACGAGGTCCACTGCCAGGCGCCGGCGGCCACCAGCACCAGGCCGGTGGCCGCCGGATGGCGCACGGCCAGCGTGGCGTCCAGCATGCCGGCGTCGTGCAGGGTTGAGTACAGCAGGGTGACGATGGCCGCAAAGCCGGTCCAGGCCAGCAGGCAGCCGAGCGCGAACAGCCAGGGTGCCAGGCCGGACCCCAGCAGGCTGCGGCGCCGTGCGATGCGGTCGACCGCGGCCACGGCGCCCACGGCGGCGGGCAGCATCAGCGCCACGTACAGCGCGGTCCACATGGCGAACACCAGCATGAGCTGGCCGGAGCGCAATGGCGCGGGCAGCGGGCCATGCAGGACAGGGCCGGACAGCTTTGCCGGCACCGGCTCCGGCTGGGCGCCCTGGAAGGCGAGCCAGGCCCAGCAGATGCAAGTCAGCAGCACGAGCCAGGCCAGCGCCATCGCAAGGGGAGGGCCAGCGCGCTCCTCCAGCACGGATGCATTCATCTCATATCTCCCTTGAATAGCTGACCTGCGCTGTTCGACAACGCGTCGTCGGCGCCGTTCTCCCTTCCCCTCCAGCCCGTCGTCGGCAAGCGCCGCCATTTCCTCCTACAATCGTCGGATGACCGATGCTGCTTCCGCCAATTCCGCTGCGCCTTTACCACGCGCCACCGTCCTCGCCGGCCTGTCGATCGCCATCGCCGGCGCGGTCCTCTTTTCCACCAAGGCGATCGTGGCCAAACTGCTGTATCGCTACCACATCGATGCAGTGACTTTGATCGCGTTCAGAATGCTGTTCTCGCTTCCGGTGTTTATCGCCGTGGCGGTGTGGAAGATGCGTGTCGGACCGCCGCTCAGTTCGCAGGACCGCTGGCGCATCACCGGCCTCGGCCTGGTCGGCTACTACCTGTCGAGCTACCTCGACTTCCTCGGCCTGCAGCACATCTCGGTCGGCCTCGAGCGCCTGATCCTGTTCCTCACCCCGACTTTCGTCCTGCTCATCAACGTAATGGTGTTCAAGCGCCGCGTGCGTCCCGCCGAGTGGGCCGCGCTGGCGCTGGCCTATTGCGGCATCGTGCTGGTCTTCGTGCACGACCTGGCCGGCGGCGCGGGCAGCACCGTGCTCGGCTCCCTGTTCGTGCTGGGATCGGCATTGAGCTATGCCTTCTACCTGCTCGGCACCGGCGAGATGGTGCGCCGCATCGGCTCGCTGCGCCTGGTGGCCTACGCCATGTGCGTGTCGAGCGTGGCCTGCCTGCTGCAGTTCTTCCTGCTGCGCCCGGCCAGCATGCTGGTGCAGCCGGCCGAGGTTTACTGGCTCTCGCTGGTGAATGCGGTATTCTGTACGGTCTTCCCCGTGTTCATGACCATGGCCGCGGTGCAGCGCATCGGCGCCGCCACCGCCTCGCAGGCCGGCATGATCGGGCCGGTGTCCACGCTCTTCCTCGGCGCGCTGATCCTCGGCGAGCCGATAACAGGCGTGCAGCTGGCCGGCACGGGGCTCGTGCTGATTGGGATTTACTTGCTCTCGCTGAAAAAATGACGACTACCAAACCCCGGATTGCGCTGATCGCGCACGACAAGAAGAAGGACGACATGATCTCGCTCGCGGGCGAGTACCTCGACTTCCTGAAAGAGTGCACCCTGTCCGCCACCGGCACCACCGGCGGACGCCTGGCCAACGAGCTCGGACTCACGGTCGAGCGCAAGCATTCCGGACCGGTCGGCGGCGACCTGCAGATCGGCGCCCAGCTGGTCGAGGGCGAGATCGATTGCGTGATTTTTCTCCGCGACCCGATGACGCCGCAGCCCCACGAACCCGACATCAACGCCCTGGTGCGCGCCTGCGACGTGCACAACATCGCCTGCGCCACCAATGTCTCGACCGCGCGCCTGGTGCTGTCGCAGCTGATCGCGGCGCGCGAAGCTGCTTGAAGGAGAAATCCACCATGGTGAAAGCCATCCGCATCGCCGCCACCGGCGGCCCCGAAGTGCTGGAGTACGTGGACGTCGAGGTCGGTGAGCCCGGCCCGGGCGAAGCGCGCGTGCGCCACCACGCGATCGGGCTGAACTACATCGACACCTATTACCGCAGCGGCCTGTACAAGATGGCGCTGCCCGCCGTCCTCGGCCAGGAAGGCGCGGGCGTGGTGGAAGCGGTGGGCGAGGGCGTTACGCACCTGGCGCCGGGCGACCGCGTCGTGTATGCGGGCGGCGCGGGCGGCGCCTACAGCGAAGCGCGCGTGATGCCTGCGCATCTGCTGGTGCGCCTGCCGGAATCGATCTCCTTCGAGCAGGGCGCCGCCATGATGCTGCAGGGACTGACGGTGCAGTACCTGTTCCGCCAGACCTGTGAACTCAAAGCCGGCCAGACCATCCTGTTCCACGCCGCGGCCGGCGGCGTCGGCCTGATCGCCTGCCAGTGGGCGAAGGCGCTGGGCGTAAACCTGATCGGCACCGTCGGTTCCGAGGAAAAGGCGGAACTGGCAAGAAGCCACGGTGCGGCCCATGTCATCAACTACAACACCGAAGACGTGGTCGCGCGCGTGCTGGAGATCACCGGCGGGGCCAAGGTGCCGGTGGTGTACGACTCGGTCGGCAAGGACACCTTCATCCGCTCCCTCGACTGCCTGCAGCCGCGCGGCCTGATGGTCAGCTTCGGCAACGCCTCCGGCGCCGTGCCGCCGTTCGCGCTGAGCGAACTGGCCTCGCGCGGGTCCCTGTATATCACCCGTCCGATCCTGTTCGCCTACGCCTCGGATCGCGAGAAGCTGGAAGCGATGGCGTCCGACCTGTTCGGGATGGTCGAGAGCGGCAAGATCCAGATCGAGGTCAAGCAGCGCTTCGCCCTGCGTGACGCCGCCGAGGCGCACCGCGCGCTGGAAGGGCGCCGTACCACCGGTTCGACGGTGCTGCTGCCATGAGGGACACGAACGAAGAAAACGGCGGCGCCTCCGCGAACGACGGCGCACCGAAGTTCGGCCGGCTGCTGATCGTGCTGGCCTTCGCGCTGATCCTGATCGTGGCGATTACCTTCGGGTCGGAAGCCTACTTCAGCTAAGTTCAGCAGGATGCCTCTCCCGGCAGGAGCCGCTTTGCAACTGTCCGCCGTTTGCGATGTGCTGCGGTCACGGCTGGCCGATCGGCTGCTGGCGGTGCATCTATACGGATCAGCCGTCGACGGCGGCCTGAAGCCATCCAGCGACCTCGATCTGATGGTGGCGGTTGCGCAGCCGCTGGCGGAACAGACGCGCAATGCACTCATGCACGAGCTTCTCCATCATTCAGCCCCGCCAGGCAGCTCCACGCTGCTGAGGGCATTGGAGGTCACGGTGGTCGCCATCGGCGAGGTCGTGCCATGGCGCTATCCGCCGCGACGTGAGATGCAGTTCGGAGAGTGGCTCCGTGAGGACATTGTCGGTGGCCGGATCGGGCCCGAGATGCTCGATTTCGACTTGGCGATTCTGCTCACGAAGGTCCGCAATCACAGCACGGCGCTGGTCGGGCCTTCGGCTGCAGGGTTATTCGCGCCAATTCCACCCAGCGCCGGGTTCGCCGATCAGTACATCGAAAACTGACAACCACAACCCCGGTGTCAGGTCTGACATTCGGACACGGGCTCTGCTTTAATCCCATGCCATTGCTGGGCTCGTGTCTCAATGTCAGACCTGACCCCAACCGTGACCTCAACCGTGACTTCGACGGCCCAATAAAAAACGGGGCCGAAGCCCCGTTCTCATCTGCAGCGAGCAAGCATTCAGCCTTCCTTCTGCTCCAGCACGACCTGGCGCGCCACGCCCGACGGGCCAGGGAAGCCCTGGAAGGCGCTCTGCACCAGTGCCGGCATCAGGGCCGGCGTCGACATCTGGCGGCTGGTATTGTGCACGGTGACGTCGAACAGGCGCTTGCCGTCGCGGGCCTGCTTGATGCCGACCTGCAGTTCGCGGCGATAGTAGTGCTCGATCGAGACCTGGTAGCCCTGGTTCCAGAAGGGATCGTAGAAGGGGCTGTAGAAGCCTCCGCCCACGTAGCGGCGGTAGATGGCGCCGTTGCGGCCGCGGAAGTAGGCGAAGCGCGGCGCGAACATCGGCTGGTAGAACGGCGACATCACCGGTTCCACCACGCGCACCGGCATGTCGGTAGTCGTGAAGCGCATCGAGACGGTCAGTGCAGGCGTGGCGCCGTTGGCGTCGCGGAAGCCCAGGGCTGCCAGCTGGCCGCGCACCAGGTCCTGGTAGGCACGCCATTCCAGGGTGTCATCCTGGGGAGCAGGAACTTCGAACACATAGCTCTTGTCCTCGATCTGCGCGGGCCATTGGTGGAAGGTGGTCACGTCGCTGCGGATCGTGGTGGCGCAGCCCGTCAGCAGCAGCGTAAAGACTGCTCCGGCGGCGATCATCAGGCGTTTCATTGCTATCTCCATTGTCTGTGCGGACTTTTCCGATCGTCTATATTAGGTTCTGTTCAGCATTCTCGCAGAATAATTTACACCTGGTTACGCCTCGCACACTCCGATACAGTCCGAAACGGAGCAAGCGCCGGAAAATCTTGTTGGTAGAATAAGCGTCTTCAACAGACCTTAACCTGCCTTCGCGGATTTTCCTATGCGCACCGATACGCCCCAGACGATCTACCGCAGTGACTACACCCCGCCGAGCTACCTGGTGGACACCGTCGAACTCGGCTTCGACCTCGACCCCGCCCGCACGGTGGTCGCCAACCGCATGACGATTCGCCGCAATCCCGACAGCGCCCAGCGCGAGATCGAGCTCTACGGCGAAGACATCGAGCTGGTGGCGCTGCGCCTGAACGGCCGCGCATTGCAGGAGCGCGACTATGCGATCAACGGCAGCATGCTGACGATCCCGAACGCGCCCGAGGAAGCCGTGCTGGAGATCGAGACCGTCTGCGTCCCCGAGCAGAACACCACCTTGAGCGGCCTGTACACCTCGAACGGCAACTTCTTTACCCAGTGCGAAGCCGAGGGCTTCCGCCGCATCACCTATTTCCCGGACCGCCCGGACGTGATGGCCGTCTACACGGTCATGCTGCGCGCCGACAAGGAACGCTATCCGGTGCTGCTGGGTAACGGCAACCTGGTCGAGGAGGGCGACCTGGGCGACGGCCGCCACTACGCCAAGTGGGAAGACCCGTTCAAGAAACCTTCGTACCTGTTCGCCCTGGTCGCCGCGCGCCTGGTGTGCCAGGAAGAGACCTTCCGCCTGGCCGACGGCCGCGACGCGCTGCTGCAGGTCTGGGTGGAAGAGGGCAACCTCGACAAGACCGACTACGCCATGCAGTCGCTCAAGCACAGCATCCGCTGGGACGAGGAGCGCTACGGACTCGAGCTCGACCTGGACCGCTTCATGATCGTCGCCACCAGCGACTTCAATATGGGTGCGATGGAAAACAAGGGCCTGAACATCTTCAACACGAAGTTCGTGCTGGCCAATCCGCGCGTGGCGACCGACATCGACTTCCAGGGCATCGAAGCCGTGGTGGCGCACGAGTACTTCCATAACTGGACCGGCAACCGCGTCACCTGCCGCGACTGGTTCCAGCTCTCGCTGAAGGAAGGCCTGACGGTGTTCCGCGACCAGGAATTCACCGCCGACATGATCGGCACCGCTACCGGCCGCGCCGTCACCCGCATCGACCAGGTGCGCACCCTGCGCCAGGCCCAGTTCCCCGAGGACGCCGGCCCGATGGCCCACCCGGTGCGTCCCGACTCCTTTGTGGAGATCAACAACTTCTACACCGTCACGGTGTACGAGAAGGGCGCCGAAGTCGTGCGCATGTACCAGACCCTGCTGGGCGTCGAGGGCTTCCGCAAGGGCATGGACCTGTACTTCCAGCGCCATGACGGCCAGGCCGTCACCTGCGACGATTTCCGCCGCGCGATGGCCGACGCCAACGAGCGCGACCTGACGCAGTTCGAGCGCTGGTACGACCAGGCCGGCACCCCGGTGCTGCGCTTCGAGGCGCGCTACGACGAAGGCGCCCAGACCTATGGCATCACCCTGTACCAGTCCTGCCCGCCGACGCCCGGCCAGCCGGAAAAGCGTCCCTTCCACATCCCGGTGGCGGTCGGCCTGCTCGACCGCGAGGGCCGCGACATGCCCCTGACCCTGGACGGCAAGGATGTCGGCACCACCGTCGTGCTGGAACTGACCGAAGCGGAGCAGACCTTCGTCTTCACCGGCGTGAAGGATCAGCCGGTGCCCTCGGTACTGCGCGACTTCTCGGCGCCCGTGATCCTCCAGCACGGCTACAGCGACAGCGACCTGCTGCACCTGTTCAGCCATGACAGCGACCCGGTCAACCGCTGGGAAGCCGGACAGCGCCTCGCCATGGGCCGCCTGCTCAAGCTCACCGGCGAAGCCCCCGTGTCCACCCGCCTGAGCCTGGACGACACCTTCATCGAGGCGATGCGCAAGATGCTGACGGACGAGTCGCTCGACCCGGCCTTCCGCGAACAGGCCCTGCTGCTGCCGACCGAAACCATGATCGCCGAGCAGCTCGACGTGGTCGACCCGCTGGCCGTGCACATGGCGCGCCAGTTCATGCGCGCCAACATCGGCGCACGCCTGCGCGGCGAGCTGCTCGCCCAGTACGAAGTCAACCAGACGCCGGGCGCCTACAGCCCGGACGCCCTGTCCGCGGGCAAGCGCGCCCTGAAGAACCTGGCGCTGTCCTACCTGAACGCGGCGCCGGACGAGGAAACCATCGGCCTGGCCCTGCGCCAGTGCCAGCAGGCCGACAACATGACGGACCGTGCGGCCGCCCTGAACGCCCTGATCCACGCGCGCGCGCCGCAAGCAGAGGCAGAACTGGCCCGCTTCTACGAGGAGTTCAAGGACGAGGCGCTGGTCGTGGACAAGTGGTTCGCGATGCAGGCTTCGGCGCCGACCACCGACATCGCCAAGGTGCGCGAACTGATGCGCCACCCGGCCTTCAACCTGCGCAACCCGAACCGCGCGCGCAGCCTGGTCGCGACCTATTGCATGAACAATCCGGTCGAGTTCCACGCGCCGAACGGCAGCGGCTACCTGTTCTGGTCCGAGCACGTGACCCTGCTCGACGCGATCAACCCGCAGGTCGCCGCGCGCCTGGCCCGCGCCATGGACCGCTGGCGCCGCTACACCCCGGCCCTGCAGCAGCACATGAAGACCGCGCTGCAGCAGGTGGCGGGGCAGCAGCGCCTGTCCAACGACGTGCGCGAGATCGTCACCAAGGCACTCGCCAATTAACGTAGGGTGGACGGCTTTGCCGTCCGCGCGTTCAACTCCCGCATGCACGGATGCGACGCGTGCTGCTCAGGCACGGTTTGAACGCGTGGGCGGACAAGCCGCCCACCCTACATAACAACGAATTCAAAACCAAACCAAAGGAAGTCCATGAAACGCGTCAGTCTCACCCAATACCTGGTCGAGGAGCAGCGCCTCCACCAGAACATCAACGCCGAACTGCGCCTCCTGATCGAGGTCGTGGCGCGCGCCTGCAAGCGCATCAGCTATTCGGTCAGCAAGGGTGCGCTGGGCGAGGTGCTGGGCAGCGCCGAAACCGAAAACATCCAGGGCGAGGTGCAGAAGAAGCTCGACGTGATCTCCAACGAGATCCTGCTGGAAGCGAACGAGTGGGGCGGCCACCTGGCGGCGATGGCGTCGGAAGAGATGGAAACCATCCGCCAGATCCCGAGCCGCTATCCGAAAGGCGAATTCCTGCTGCTGTTCGACCCGCTCGACGGCTCCTCGAACATCGACGTCAACGTCTCGATCGGCACCATCTTCTCGGTGCTCAAGGCCCCGGAAGGCATGGCCGAACCGACCGAGCAGGACTTCCTGCAGCCGGGCAGCCAACAGGTGGCGGCCGGTTACGCGGTCTACGGCCCGCAGACCATGCTGGTGCTCACCACCGGCAACGGCGTGCACTGCTTCACCCTGGACCGCGAGATGGGTTCCTGGGTCCTCACCGAGAAGAACATGCAGATCCCGGAGACGACCAAGGAATTCGCGATCAATATGTCCAACAAGCGCCACTGGCACCCGCCGGTGCAGCGCTACGTCGACGAGATGCTGGCGGGCTCCACCGGCCCGCGCGGCAAGGATTTCAATATGCGCTGGATCGCCTCGATGGTGGCCGACGTGCACCGCATCCTGAACCGCGGCGGCATCTTCATGTATCCGGCCGACCTGCGCGACCCATCCTCGCCGGGCAAGCTGCGCCTGATGTACGAAGCCAACCCGATGGCCATGATCGTCGAACAGGCCGGCGGCGCCGCGACCGACGGGCGTGGACGCATCATGGACATCCCGCCGACCAAGCTGCACCAGCGCGTGCCGGTCTTCCTGGGCTCCAAGGCCGAGGTCGACCTGGTGACCAGCTATCACGCGGAGTGATTATTTGGCGGTCGACGCCTGAAATTGCCGAGTCGGACTAGCAAGTTTGCGAAGTTGTTTGCTAGAATACGGCTCTTCGTCCGGTTCGCCCGGCGTAGAGCCGCTGTAGCTCAGTCGGTAGAGCAGCGCATTCGTAATGCGAAGGTCACCAGTTCGATTCCGGTCAGCGGCACCAAAGAATTAGAAAAGCCCGTGTCCACAAAGGACACGGGCTTTTTCCATTTCCGCCCCACGCGCGTTCATGCCGGCGTTGCCGCTTCCTGCAATCCCCTCACCAGGCTCGACACACTCGGGTTGTCGATGAAGATGCAGCGCTTGCCCGTGCGCTTGCAATGGTCCTTGACCCGCCAGTAGGCATGGTGGCTGATGCAGCCGGTCTGGCAGATCACCAGGTCGGCCGCGGCCAGGCTGGCGTCCAGCTGGCCGGCGCTGTCTTCCAGCCCGCCGTCGTGGTGGGCGAACTGGGCGCCGACGCGCTCGACCACGTTGCGGTAGACCGGCACGCTGCCGCTGCGCCCACCCACGCACAGCACGCTGCGGTTGACCAGGCGGATCGGGATCTCCACCGCTTCCGGCGCGGCCTCGTGCGCCGGCGCAGGTGCTTCAGGCGGCTCCACGGCAGGCCGGGCGGCAGCCGCCTTCAGCGCGGCCAGCTGGGACCTCAAGGCCGCTTCGCGTTCTTCCATCTGCGCCAGGCGGTTCGCGAGGCGCTTGCGTTCGTCCAGCTCCGGCACTTCGGCTTTCAAGCGCTCCAGCGCATTGCGCAACTGATAGATATCGGTGTCCTTCGCGATCCCGGCGGCGCGCGCCTGCATCATCTGCTGCTCGTGGCGGTCGGCCATCTCGGCCTTGTCCTGCTGTAGTTGCTGGCAGCGCCCCTGCGCCCGGACCAGCTCGCGCATCAGGCGGGCGTTGTCCGCCAGCAGGGCATTGTATTTGTCCATGTCGGCGCGCACGCAGGCGCCGGCCTGGTGCTGCACCATGTGGATGTCGCGGCACATGCGCTGCTCGAGGTCGGCCGTGCAGCGCGGATGGGTCAGGCCGGCCCAGAAGGCGCCGGGTACGTTGCCGGCCGCGACCGCCTTCGCCCAGAGAGCACCGACTTCTTCAGTGCTCCTGGCTGCGCGAAAACGGGCGATGTCGCCGGCGTAGCGCCGCTCCAGCTCCTTCTGCAGCGCCTCCGACAGGGGATTGCGCAGTGCGCACTCACTGACGGCGCCGACGTGGATGTCGTAGTCGTCGTGCAGCAGCCGGCCGCCCGTGACCCGCTCTACCAGCTTGCGCAGGGCACCCAGGGGCAGGGCCACGCCCACCAGCGGGCAATGGCTGGTGGAACTCAGTTCCCACACGCGGCGGCGGCGTGAACCGGTGGCGCAGGATTCATGCAGGGAAGCGTGTTTGTCGCACATGCGCGTTTCCTTTCAATGCGGGAGGCGCCGGAGCACTCTCAATTGATAATGATTATCATTTGCATTGTAGCGCGGATGAGAAAGGATGCAAGTGGATTCGCAGGCGTGCGCCAACCCGGCAGGACGGCTCTGTTAGTCAACGCACTGTGGAGACAGGCCGGGCATTGTATTTTTTGTATCGCGACGCAGTGTCCGATACTGCGCGCGATTCGGACCGCCACAGGCGACCGCTTCAGCAGCGACGAGATGGCCGTCAGCGCTAATGGTGGAACTTTTGCGCTTGCTTTAGGTCACGACAACGAAGGCGTGACCTAAGGCAAGAACCAAGGTGCCACATTGATGTAGCGCATGCCCATTTCGTCCCTTCATTCTGTTTCAGGCGGAATCGAGGAAGAATGTGGTGATAGTCGAGTATCGGTCTACTTCGCGTTGGTCTACATTTTTACAAGGGATACATCATGGATAATCAGAAATCTACCGAGGGAAAAGGCAGCGACGCAAGCCGCGATGGTCTGGGTTCGAGCATCGGTAAAAGCCAGAATTCCGGCCTGAGCCAGGGCAGCAGCGCTTCGAGCAACAGCCAGAGCGGCTCGTCGGGCAGCCTCGGCAGCGCCAACGCCTCGCCGAGCACCGCCAAGCCTGCCACCGGCAGCAGCAGCGGTTCGGTCGGCGGCACCAGCAATGCCGGCAGCCAGCAAAGCAGCTCGCAAAGCTCGGGCAACCTGGGCAGCAGCAGCGCGCTGGGCAGCCAGCAGAGCGGTTCGTCGGGCTCCAGCGCAGCTGGCAGCAGCGGCAGCCTGAGCAGCACCAGCGGCGGCAACAGCGCCCTGGGCTCGAGCGGCAGCAGCACCGGCAGCTCCTCGGGTAACAACCTGAGCAGCAGCCTGAGCTCGAGCTCCAGCTCGAAGCAGTCGTCGGACAGCGGCGATCAGTCGCAGTCGCAGTCGTCGTCGGGCGGCATCAAGGGCGCGATGGCGGCCATGTCGCCGGACAACCTGCACCAGACCATCGACAAGGCCGGCCAGGCAGCACAGCCGCTGGTCGACCGCCTGGTCAGCACCGCCCACGCCGGCGTCGACCGCATCAGCGGCATGCTGAGCGGCGCATCGGAAAGCCTGGGCCAACGCAAGGGCCAGCTGGGCGAGACCTACAGCGCCTACTCGGAAAAAGGCACCGAGTACGTCAAGACCAACCCGGGCACCGCCCTGCTGGTCGCCGGCGCAGTCGGCTTCCTGCTGGCCAAGCTGCTGAGCAGCTCGAGCAGCAGCGATCGCCGCTACTATCGCGACTACCGCGACTGATCCCTTCGGGTTCAGGCAAGCAAAAACCCCGGCAGGCTCGCGCTTGCCGGGGTTTTGTTTTATGCGTTTGTAGGGTGGACCGGGCCACGAGAGGCGGCTTCGCCGTCCGCGCGTTCAAATATATGGTGCAAATTGGCGCATCGTCCAATTTCATGCTGGTTGAACGCGCGGACGGGGGACCCGTCCACCCTACTTGACCGACACCGCTTCCTTTTCCGGCACGTGCGCCGGCTTGCGCCGCAGCTTCGCCATCCCACGTTTCATCAGGTGCTCGAAGTCGTCCACATAGGTGAACACGGCCGGCACCACCAGCAGGCTCAGCAGGGTCGAGGTGATCAGGCCGCCGATCACGGCGATCGCCATCGGCGCGCGGAAGCTCGGGTCGCCCGACAGGCCGAGCGCCAGCGGCAGCATGCCGGCGCCCATGGCGATGGTCGTCATCACGATCGGGCGCGAGCGCTTGTGGCAGGCGTCGACCAGGGCGTCGAAGCGGTTCATGCCCGCCTCGCGCGCCAGGATCGCGTAGTCCACCAGCAGGATCGAGTTCTTGGTCACGATCCCCATCAGCATGATCAGGCCGATCATGGTCGGCATCGACAGCGCGCTATTGGTCATCAACAGTGCCACGAAGGCGCCGCCGATCGACAGCGGCAGCGCGGCCAGGATGGTCACCGGCTGCATGAAGTCGTTGAACAGCAGCACCAGCACGCCGTAGATGCACAGCACGCCGATCAGCATCGCCACGCCGAAGCTGGCGAACAGGGCCGCCATCTCCTGGGCGTCGCCGAGTTCCGCGATCTGCACGTTCGGCGGCAGGTTCTGGAACACCGGCAGGGCGCGCGCCTCGGTGTTCACGTCGCCCAGCGAGCGGCCCTGCAGCTCGACGTCCAGGGTCACGTTGCGGGTGCGGTTCAGGCGGTCGATCTGGGCCGGGCCGCTTTCCATCGTGATGGTGGCGACGTTCGCCAGCAGCACCGGGCCGCGCGAGCCGGGCACCGTCAGGCGGCCCAGCGCGTCGAGGTCGGCGCGCACGCTGTCGGGCAGCTTGACGCGGATCGGCACCTGGCGCTCGGACAGGTTCATCTTCGCCAGCGACAGGTCGTAGTCGCCGGCCGTGGCCACGCGCACGGTCTCGCCGATCGCGGCGGCGGTCACGCCGAGGTCGGCGGCGCGCGCGAAGTCAGGCCGCACGATGATCTCGGGGCGCACCAGCGAAGCGCTCGAGCTGACGTTGCCGATGCCCTGCAGGGTGCGCAGCTCGCGCTCGGCCTGGCGCGCGATGGTGGTCAAGGCCTGCGGGTCTTCGCTGCGCAGCACCAGCTGCATCTTGGTGCCGGTGTCGTTGGCGCCCACGTTGAAGCGCGCCCCCGGGATCTGCGCGACCTTCTCGCGCAGGGCCTTTTCGATGCTGGACAGGCCAACGTCGCGTTCATCGCGGTCGATCGTGGTCACGGTCATCACCGCGCGGCGCGCCTCGGCCGCGGCGCCCGGGGCAAAGGCGTCGCCGCTGGAGCCGCCGCCGATCGAGCTGAACACGCTCTTCACGCCGGGCACTTCCATCGCCGCCTTGCGGGTCTGTTCGGCCAGGGCATAGGTCTCGGCCAGCGTGGAGCCGGGCGGCAGCTCGACCGTGATCAGGGTCTGCGAGCGGTCGGCCGGCGGCACGAAGCCGGTCGGCAGCAGCGGCACCAGGGCGATCGAGCCGATGAAGAACAGCCCGGCCGCGATGGCGGTCGCCAGGCGGTGGCGCAGGCACCACTGCATGGCGCGCATGTAGCGCGTCATGATGAAACCGTCCTTCTCTTCGCCGTGGTGTTTCGACGGCTTGAGGATGTAGGCCGCCATCATCGGCGTCAAGAGGCGCGCCACGACGAGGGAGGCGAGGATCGCCAGCACCGCGGTCCAGCCGAACTGCTTGAAGAATTTACCCGGGATGCCGCCCATGAAGGCAGTCGGCAGGAACACCGCGACCAGGGCGAAGGTGGTGGCGATCACCGCCATGCCGATCTCGTCGGCCGCTTCCAGCGCGGCCTGCATCGGCGTCTTCCCCATGCGCAGGTGGCGCGAGATGTTCTCGATCTCGACGATGGCGTCGTCGACCAGCACGCCGATGACGAGGGCCAGCGAGAGCAGGGTCACCATGTTCAGCGTGTAGCCGAACAGGTACTGGCCCAGGAAAGCGGGAATCGCCGACAGGGGCAGGGCGGCGGCAGCCACCAGGGTGGCGCGCCAGTCGCGCAGGAACCACCACACCACCAGCACCGCCAGCACCGCACCTTCGTACAGCATCTCCATCGATGCGTCGAAATTTTCCTCGACCGGCGCCGAGTTGTCGATCACCTCGCGCAGCACGACGTTGGGATTTTCTTTCTGCAGCTGGGCCACGGCCGCGCGCGCGCCTTCAGCGATGTCGACCTCGCCCGCGCCGCGGGTGCGGAAGACCTCGAAGCCGACCACCTTGCGGCCGTCCTGCAGGGCGATGGCACGCGGCTCGGCCACGGTGTCCGTGACGGTGGCCACCTGGTCGAGACGCACGTGGCGGCCATCGGTGAGCGGGATGTCCATCCGGGCCAGTTCCTGGGCCGACTGCACGGTCGCGATGGTGCGCACCGACTGCTCGGCGCCGCTGACGTCGCCGCGTCCGCCCGGCGCCTCGCGCTGGACGTTGCGCAGCTGGCGCGAGATGTCCAGGGCCGAGACCTGCAGCGCGGCCATGCGTGCGTCGTCGAGTTCTACCCGCACCTCACGGGTGACGCCGCCCACGCGCTTGACCGAGCCCAGGCCCGGCACGCTCAGGAGGCGCTTGGAAACGTCGTTGTCGACGAACCAGCTCAGTTCCTGGTCGTCCATGCGCGCGCCCTTGGCCGCTTCGGCGGTGAAGGTCATCACCACCCGGCCGGCGGTGGCGGCCTTGGTCACGCTCGGCTCGCGCATTTCGGGCGGCAGGTCGGCGCGTACCCGCGCCACCGCATCGCGCACGTCGTTGACGGCTTCGGCGAGGTCCTTCTCGAGAATGAACTCGACGGTGATGGTGGCCACGCCGTCGAGCACCTTGGTATAGATGTTCTTGACGCCCTGCAGGGTGGCGACCGAGTCCTCGATCTTGCGCGCGACCTCGGTTTCCAGCTGGGCTGGCGCCGCGCCTTCCAGGGTGGCGGCGACGGTGACGATCGGCAGTTCGATGTCCGGGAAGTCCTGGATCTTGTTGGCCTTGAAGGCCAGCAGCCCCGCCAGCGTCAGCAGGGCGAACAGCATGATCGCCGGGATCGGGTTGCGGATCGATAGTGCGGAGAAGTTCATGGAATGTCTCCGCTCAGCGCGCCGCCTGGCGGGCAGGCTGCGCGGCGCTTGGGGCAGCGACGTTGCGTACCAGATCGCCGTCGTTCAGGAAGCCCGCGCCGCTGATGACGATCGGCGCATCTGCCGCCAGGCCGCCGACGATCTCGACGCGGTCGCCGAGGCGGCGGCCGGTGGTGACCTTCAGCTGGCTCACGCGGCTGTCGCGGTTCAGGCGGAACACATAGCTGAAGCCGTCGCGCACGGCCACGGCCTGCTGCGGCACCGTGAGGGCATTGGTGGCGCCGAATTCGAAGCGGCCGCTGGCGAACATGCCGGCCTTGAGCGGCGCGTTGGCGGACATCGACGGCGGCAGGTCGACGTAGACCAGGGCCAGGCGGGTCTGCGGGTCCACGGTCGGCGCCACGGTGCGCACCTTGCCGCTGATCTCGACGCCGCTGGCGGCGCGCACCTGGGCGCGCATGCCGGGCTTGATGCGGCCCAGGTCATTCGAGGTCACTTCGGCGCGCCACTCGAGGCGGCCCTGGCGGATCATGCGGAACATCTCCGTGCCCGGGCCGATCACGGCGCCCACGGTGGCGCTGCGCGCCGAGATGATGCCGCTGTCGGGGGCCACCACGGTGGCGTAGCGCAGGCGCAGCTGCTGTTGTTCCAGGGTGGCGCGGGCAGAAGCCACGCGCGCCCGGGCGGTGGCTTCGGTTGTCAGGTACTGGGTGACCTGCTGCTCGCTCAGGGCGCCCGAACTCTTCAGGTTGCGCGCGCGGTCAGCGTCGGCCTTGGCTGCCGCGGCGTTGGCCTGGGCTTCCTGCAGCACGGCGCGCGCCTGCTCGACGTCGGCGCGCACGGTGTCGCTCGCGAACACGGCCAGGGTCTCGCCCTTCTTGACCACGTCGCCCACGTTGACCCGCACCTCGCTCAGGCGCAGGCCGTTCGATTCGCTGCCGATCACCGCTTCCTGCCAGGCGGCGACGCTGCCGTTGGCGGTCAGGCCGACCGGCAGCGAGGCGGTCGAGGGCAGGCCGGTGGTGACGGTCAGCGCCGGCGTCGGCGCGGCAGGCTTCTCGTCCTTGGCGCTGGCGCGCTCAGGAATGGCCAGGGCGAGGGCGAAGCACAGGGTCGCGCCGGCGGCGGCGACCACGGGAACGGGGGGAAGACGGCGGAGGGTTGGCATAGTCGTTGGCAGGCTACAGGTCAAGCTGAGGAGTGTATCAAAGTTGCAATACGATACGCGTGCCGGGAGATATTTGCCAGTACCGTTCGCGAGGATGGAGGCGGCGCTCTACAAAAGGATATTGCTAAAGAGAGAGGCCGGTACGTGGGAGGGTGGGCAGGAAAAGTGAAATTTGTGCGATGCAGCAAATAACATTGATCTATCTCAAATGGAAACGCTTCCTGAACGAAACAAGCTACGTAGTTCTACTGTATTGCGGTGCACAAAAAACTGGGTTATATTGAAACCGTCTCCTCCAGTTTCTCCGAAATTGGATTATCGCCCGCCAGCCGCAAGGTTCGCGGGCGCTTTTTTTGTGCGATTCGGTGAATATGCGACGGACCGTAGGGTGGGCGGTCCCCCGCCCACGCGTTCAAACCATGCGTGAACAGCCCGCGCCGCATCCATTCATCAGGGAGTTGAACGCGCGGTCGGCGAAGCCGACCACCCTACCCAATCAGGCATCGGCGCCCTGGAATGCGCCGGCCCGCCAGGTCAGCACCAGGGTATCGCGATGCCCATGCCCGGCCAAGGGCTGGATCGGCGTCGACTCGTGGATCACGGCCGCATCGTCCAGCAGGAGCAGGGTCCAGGGCTCCAGCATCGTAAAACGCTTGCCTGCCGGGCCCTCGGCCTCGAACACGCGCGTCTCGCCGCCCTTGATGCCGGTACGGCCAATCAGGATGACGGCGACGAAGTCCACGCCGTCGCGGTGGGCGCCTTCCGGGGTGGGACGGCCGATGCCGTCGGCGGTATCGATGCGGAACTGGTGCGCTTCCACGTACCAGGGCTGCTGGCCGCGTACCTGGGAACAGACGGCGCCCAGCGCGCGCACCAGGCGCTCCCAGGCCGGGTTGGCGACGGTGCCCGGTTCGACCGGTTCGAACAGGCGGTGCATGCCGCCGTGCAGGGCGTTGTACTCGACCGGCTGCCAGTGCGCGCGGTGCGGCGTCTGTGCGAGCCGTTCGCCGTCGTCGATGAAGCAGGAGTGGCGGCGGCGCCGGTAGCGGCCGCCGTCCTTGAGGTAGTTGTCGAGTTCGAGCCTGTCCCAGCTCGGGGCCAGGGCCTGCAGCTCGTCGAGGGTGCAGCCCGCCAGGCGGGCCACGTCGAGGGGACGCAGGAGGGCATAGCCCTCGCCGCGCAGCGCATCCGTCAGCTGCGACGGATCGGTGTAGGGTAATTCACGGGTAGTCATCCGGCTAGCGTAGCATTTTTCAACGCTGCCGGTCTGACCCGGGGCAATTCCTACCAGTTCTTGACGAAGGTGAGACGGAAGGTGCGTGGCTCGATCGGGTGGAAGTGGATGTCTTCCACGCCTTGCGCCTCGTTCGCCAGGCGCGACTCGTAGTAGTAGTCGATCGCCGAGTCGCGGCGGTTGGTCAAATTGAATCCTTCCAGTTCCAGGCGCATGTCCTTGCCGATGCGGTAGCCGATGCGGCCGTTGAGCGTGGTGCTCGCGTGCGAGCGCACGCTGTCGTCCTCGATCAGCGGACGCGGGCCGAAGTAGCGCAGGCGCAGCGCGCCCGACCACGGACCCACGCGGTCCACCGTCAGTCCGACCTGGGCCACGCCCTCGACGGCGCCCGGAATCCGGTCGCCATCCGGGTTTCCTCCACGCGAACGGGCGCGCGCATAGGCCGCGTCGAAGTTCAGCGACACCCATTTGTTCGCACGGTAGATGTTCGACAGCTCGACACCGTAGCGGCGGCTCGGGTCCCCGGCCTCGGTGTTGCCGGCGTCGCCGATATAGGTCAGCTCGGAAGCGAAGTCCAGGCGGTAGACCGACACCGTGGTTTCCATCTTCGGCATCGCCACCGTGCGCAGGCCCAGTTCCATGCCGCGCGAGCGCACCAGGCCGGGCGTGCGGTCGACCGGGTCGAGCGTCTTCGGATCGACGCTCGCCACGGTGCCGCGCGCGTCGTTGCTGTGGAAGCCGTGGCCGTAGTTGAGGTAGAGCTCCGTGTGCTTCCAGGGCGCGTAGGCGACGCTGAGGGTCGGGGTCACCAGCGTGTCGTAGGCGCGGCCGGAGTTCTCGAGGCGGTCGCCATCGACATTGAAGCGGTAGCGGTTGGCGCGCACGCCGACCACGGTGCGCAGCGCGTCGCTCCACATGGTCGCGTTCTCCAGGTAGACGGCGCCGCTGGTCTCGACGATGTGGTCTTCGCGCGTGGTCGCGATGCGCTGGCGCGCGCGGGTGTCATACAGCCCGTTGAAGATATTGTCGTTCTGGAGCTGGAAGCCGGCCGTCATGTCGGAGGCGCGCTTGCCGTCCGCGCTCTTCCAGAAGTGCCAGGTGTGGCTGCCGTCCAGGCCCGTCGTCACGCGGCGGTCAGGCTGGGCGAACTGGTCGCCGTTTACCGGATCGTTCAGGAAGTAGGTGAAGTTCGAATACAGGTCGAGCTGGTTGCGGATCACATAGGCGTTCAGGGCCGTCGCCGAATCGTCCGTGGTGCGGCGCCAGTTGCCGGAGAGGCTGCTGCGCTTGGCCTCGCCGCCGTCGCTCAGGTCGATCGCATCGAAGCGGCCCAGTTGGCCGTTCTGGACGGCGCGCAGCGGGATCTGGTCGGTGCTGTTCCAATGGCCCTGATAGTGCATCGCGGTGACGGTCCAGCCATTGTTCGAGTAGCCGCGGCTGTAGCGCAGCACGGCGTTGACCTTGCGGTAGCCGTCCGGACGGGTCCAGGGACCGTCGTTCTTCATCAGTTCCAGCGCGTAGAGCAGGTTGCCGCCCGCGACTTCGGGCGAAGCGGCCAGCACCGTGCGCGCGTACTCGTCCTGGCCGAGCGTGACGGTCGCCACCGGCGCCACCAAACGGCTGGCATAGGCCAGCGAGGCCTTGCCGGCGGAAGCGAAGTCGCCATCGAGCGAAGAGTAGGGGCCCTTGCGGTAGTCGAGGCGGGTGACCAGTTCCGGGATCAGGAAGTTCAGGTCGGTCCAGCCCTGGCCGTGGGCGTGGCTGCGCTGGTTGACCGGCATGCCGTCGACCCAGGTGGCGAGGTCGGTGCCGTGGTCGAGGTTGAAGCCGCGCAGGTAAAACTGGTTGGCCTTGCCTTCGCCGCTGTGCTGGCTGGCGATCAGGCCGGGCGTGGCCTCGAGCAGCTCGCCCGGACGGTAGACGGTGCGGTTTTCCAGGTCCTTGGCGCCCACGGTGCCGGAACTGGCCGAATCGGTCCTGCCGATCTGGTTGATGCGCGAACCCTCGACCAGCACGCGCTGCAGGACGAAGTCGTCGGCGCTGGCGGCGCCCTGGAAAAAGAGCGCTGTGAGCGCGGCGGCGATGGGGGAGATGCGAATCGTGGTCATTGAGTGTGTTGTTGTACGGCTTGCGCCGTCGGCTGTTCGGGTGTGTTCATGGTGAAGGTCAGCGAGCGGATCCTGCCCGCGTCGTTGAGGTTGACGGTGTTGACCTGGTCCGGCAGGAAGTCGGCCAGCACGCCGTGGCGGATGCTCACGGTCTTCGACAGCGGTGCGTTCTCGAGTTCCTGGTAGATGGTGACGCTCTGCGAATCGGCCGTCATGCCGACCCAGCGCACCGGCAGGCGCTTGTTGTCCCTTCCCTTGAGCGCGAAGCGCTCCTCGACGTACTTGCGCAGCACCTGCTGGTCGTCCGGATCGGTGAGATCGAACTGGCGCTGGTACAGATTCATGAGGAGTGCCTCGATGTCATGCGCCATATAGGTGTGGACGATCTCCGTGCTGCCGGTGCGCGGATTGAAGGCGACTTCGGTGATCCCCATGTGGAAGCGGTGCGCGCCCGCTGCCGCGCTCACGCACAGCAGCGCGCAAGCAAGCAGCGCTTTCAGGTTGAAGCGAAAGCGCTGCATGCTCATTGCCCGGCCTTTTTCTCTGCCGGTTTGTTTTCAGCCGGTTTCTTGAGTGGCGTGGCGAAGTCGCGCATCAGGTTCGAACCCGCGTCACGGTTGGTCTTGAACAGCTCCAGGCGCGACGGGGTCGGCTTGGCCGGCCAGGCGTTGTTGCTGGTGTCGATGTCGGCGGTCTCCCAATACGGATCCTGGGTGATGCCGGCCAGCTCCTCGTCGAGGATGAAGAGCTTGGTCACCTTCTTCGGCGAGGTGCGCCAGATCTCGGCCGGGATGCGCTCGACGATCTTCTTGCCGCTCTTGAGTTCGAGTTCGACGATCAGCGGCATCACCAGCCCGCCCTTGTTGCTGAAATCGACCAGGTAGAAGCGCTTGCCTTCCTTGAGCAGGGCTTTTTCCCAGTCCTCCAGGCCCGCCATCGTTTCGTTATAAGCGTTGCGGTCCTTGTTGGTGACGGTGAAGTCGTCGTGCTCGTTGTAGAAGTCCTTCAGGTCCGGATCGGTCTCGACGCGGCGCTGCATGCCCTTGTTGCGCTGGTCGATCATCGGAGTCGGCTCGGCCTTGTGGCGCGCACGCTGCCAGGCTTTCTCGATCTCGGGGTCCTTGGTGCTGATGGTGTACTCGCTGACGCCATCGACGCTGATGTCCACCGCGTCGGTGGTGTAGAACCAGCCGCGCCAGAACCAGTCGAGGTCGGTGCCGGAGGCGTCTTCCATGGTGCGGAAGAAGTCGGCCGGGGTCGGCCGCTTGAACTTCCAGCGCTCGGCGTATTCCTTGAAGGCGAAGTCGAACAGCTCGCGGCCCAGGATGGTCTCGCGCAGCACGTTCAGGGCGGTGGCCGGCTTGGCGTAGGCGTTGTTTCCGCGCTGGAGGGTCGACTCGGCGTTCGTCATGACCGGCACCTGGTTGGTGCTGCGCATGTAGTCGACGATGTTGCGCGCCTCGCCGCGGCGCGAGGGATAGTCGTTTTCCCAGGCTTCCTCGGCCAGGAACTGCAGGAAGGAGTTCAGGCCTTCGTCCATCCAGGTCCACTGGCGCTCGTCCGAGTTGACGATCATCGGGAAGTAGTTGTGGCCGACCTCGTGGATGATCACGCTGATCAGGCCATACTTGGTGCCCTTCGAATACGTGATCTCGCCGGTCTTCTTGTCCTTGACCGGGCGGCCGGCGTTGAACGAGATCATCGGGTATTCCATGCCGCCGATCGAGCCGTTCACCGAGATGGCGGTCGGGTAGGGGTAGTCGAAGGAATACTTGTTGTACTGCTCGATGGTGTGGATGACGGCGGCGGTGGAATACTTTTCCCACAGCGGGTTACCCTCTTTCGGGTAGTAGGACATGGCCAGCACGTCCTTGCTGCCGCTCTTGATGCTCTGGGCGTCCCAGATGAACTTGCGGCTCGATGCAAAAGCGAAGTCGCGCACGTTCCTGGCCTTGAAGTGCCAGGTCTTGGTCGCCTTCGAACGCGATTTCTCGGCGCTTTCCGCTTCTTTCTGGGTCACGATGACGACCGGCTTCTTCGCGTTCTTCGCCTGGCGCAGGCGCTCGCGCTGGGCGCCGGTGAGCACCGCATCGGCATTCGCCAGTTCGCCGGTGGAGGCGACGATGTGGTCGGCCGGGACGGTCAGCTGCACGTCGTAGTCGCCGAACTCCAGGGTGAATTCGCCGTCGCCCATGTACTGCTTGTGCTGCCAGCCCTTGACGTCGTAGTAGGCCGCCATGCGCGGGAACCACTGGGCGGACAGGAAAATGTCGTTACCGTCGTCGAATTTCTCGAAGCCGGTACGGCGCCCGACCACGTTCGCCTCGGGCATATTGAAGGTCCACGCCAGGTTGAAGGCGACGCGGGCGCCCGGCTTGAGCGGCTGCGGCAGGTCGATCCGCATCATCGTCTTGTTGACCGTGTGGCGCAAGGCGCGGCCGTCGCTGCCAGTCACGCCCGTGACCTGGATGCCGCCTTCGAAGCGCTGCTGTTCGAGCGTGGACTTGAGGGTGTCGAACTTGACGCCGTCGTTGCCGCGCGCCTGCCATGCGTCGCGCGAGGGCAGGCCGGCGATGCGGCGATTGTCCGAATCGCTGCGGAACATGTTCTGGTCCAGCTGCACCCACAGGTAGGACAGGGTATCCGGCGAATTGTTGGTGTAGGTGACGGTGCCCGAACCCGTGATCGAGCGCTTGTTCTCGTCCAGGGTGGCGCGCAGGCGGTAGTCGGCGCGCTGCTGCCAGTAGCGGTGGCCCGGGGCGCCGGAGGCGGTGCGGGTGTCGGTCGCGGTGGGCAGCAGCTCGTCGAGCTGGCGGAACTTGTCGTCGAAGGGCTGCGCAGCCGCTTGTGCCATATTCGTGGCGCCGGCGAAGAGGGTAGCGGCCAGCGCCGCCTGCAGATGCTTGATTTTCATTGTTTCGGTCTTCATAAACAAACGGCAGGGCACCTGGGTGCCCTGCCGCTTAGTGCAGCAATCCTGGCTGATTATTCAGCCTTCGGCGCTTCAGCAGCTTCCTTCTGGCCTGCCGGCTTGAGCTTGGTGTTGAAATCGCGCATCAGGTTGGTGCCGAATTCGCGATTGGTCTTGAACAGCTCCAGGCGCGACGGAGTCGCTTTCGCCGGCCACGAGTTGTTGTTCACGTCGATGTCGGCGGTTTCCCAGTACGGGTCCTGGGTCAGGCTGACGATCGGCTCGTCGGTGATGAACAGCTTGGTCACCTTCTTCGGCGAGTAGCGCCAGATCTCGGCCGGGATGCGCTCGATGGTCTTCTTGCCGCTCTGGGTCGTGATCTCGACGATCAGCGGCATGACGAGGCCACCCTTGTTCGAGAAGTCGACCAGGTAGAAGCGCTTGCCTTCCTTGAGCAGCGCCTTTTCCCAGTCTTCCAGGCCGGCGAAGGTCTCGTTGTAGGTGTTGCGATCCTTGTTGGTGACGGTGAAGTCGTCGTTCTGGTTGTAGAAGTCCTTCAGCTCGGGCTGCTGGTCGACCTTGCGGACCATGCCCTTGTTACGCTGGTCGGTGATCGAGATCGGCTCCGACTGCTTGCGTGCACGGGCCATGGCCTTCTCGACTTCCGGATCCTTGCTGCTGATGGTGTACTCGCTGATGCCATCGACGCTGATGTCCACCGCGTCGGTGGTGTAGAACCAGCCGCGCCAGAACCAGTCGAGGTCCGTGCCCGAAGCGTCTTCCATGGTGCGGAAGAAGTCGGCCGGGGTCGGACGCTTGAACTTCCAGCGCTCGGCATACTCTTTGAACGCGAAGTCGAACAGTTCGCGGCCGAGGATGGTCTCGCGCAGCACGTTCAGCGCGGCGGCCGGCTTGGCGTAGGCGTTGTTACCGAACTGCAGCAGCGACTCGGAGTTGGTCATGATCGGGACCTGGTTCTGGCTGCGCATATAGCCGACGATGGTGCGCGGGTCGCCGCGCATCTCGTCCCAGCCTTCTTCCCAGGCTTCCTGGGCCAGCGACTGCACGAAGGAGTTGATGCCCTCGTCCATCCAGGTCCACTGGCGCTCGTCCGAGTTGACGATCATCGGGAAGTAGTTGTGGCCGACTTCGTGGATGATCACGCCGATCAGGCCGTACTTGGTGCGCTTCGAGTAGGTCAGCTCGCCGGTCTTCTTGTCCTTCACCGGGCGCGGGCCGTTGAAGGTGATCATCGGGTATTCCATGCCGCCGACCGGGCCGTTCACCGAGATCGAGGTCGGATACGGGTAGTCGAAGGAGTACTTGTTGTACTGCTCGATGGTGTGGATGATCGATGCGGTCGAATACTTCTCCCACAGCGGGTTGCCCTCTTTCGGGTAGTAGGACATCGCCATCACGTCGACGTTGCCCGACTTGACGCCCTGGGCATCCCAGATGAACTTGCGGCTCGACGCCCACGCGAAGTCGCGCACATTCTTGGCCTTGAAGTGCCAGGTCTTGGTACCGCTGGCGCGGGTCTTCTCGGCGGCTTCCGCTTCGGCCTGGGTCACGATGATGACCGGCTTCTTGGCGGTGCGGGCCTGGCGCAGGCGCTCGCGCTGGGTGGCGGTCAGGACCTCGCCCGGGTTCTGCAGCTCGCCGGTGGAGGCGACGATGTGGTCGGACGGGACGGTGATCTGCACGTCGTAGTCGCCGAACTCCAGCGTGAATTCGCCGGCGCCCAGGAACTGCTTGTGCTGCCAGCCGTAGACGTCGTAGTAGGCCGCCATGCGCGGGAACCACTGGGCGATCTCGAACAGGTCGTTCTTGTCGTCGAACTTCTCGAAGCCCGAGCGGCCGCCCAGGATCTTCTGTTCGTTGATGTTGTAGGACCAGTCGAGGCTGAACGACACGCGCGCGCCCGGCTTCAGCGGGGTCGGCAGGTCGATGCGCATCATGGTGCCGTTGATGGTGTACTTCAGCTGGCGGCCGCCGTCGCGGACGTTGCTGATCTTGAAGCCGCCGTCGAAGGTGTTCCCTTCGAGCAGGGTGCGGATGGCGTCGAACTTCACGCCCTGTTCCGGACCGCGGGCCTGGGCCCAGGCTTCGCGCGAAGGCAGGGCTGCGGTCGTGCGGGCGCCCGAATCCTTCTGGTAGATGTTCTGGTCGAGCTGCAGCCAGAGGTATTTCAGGGTGTCAGGGGAATTGTTGTAGTACGTGATGGTGCCGGAACCGGTCAGCGAACGGTTCGCCTCGTCCAGCTTGGCGCGCATGGTGTAGTCGGCGCGCTGCTGCCAGTAGGCGTGGCCGGGAGCACCGGAAGCGGTGCGGACCGCGCCCGGGGTCGGCAGCAGCTCGTCGAGCTGGCGGAACTTGTCGTCAAAAGGCTGGGCGGCAAAAGCGGAGGCTGTGAGGCACAGCGCTGCCAGTCCGATGGGCAGACGTATCATATTTCCCCTGAAATTTTAATTGGAATAGGAAAAAGTATTCTATCTTTAGCTATTCGGCAATTGTTCGGAGGAATTGTAAAAAAGCTGATACATGATGCATATGTATCTGGAATCGCAACATGCATATGAGTAGACCTCATGTGAACAGGCGCTCCCAGCCCGGCAGCCGCAGGTCGAGGGCGCGTTCCGCCAGCCAGAGGGTGGCCAGCAGCGCGATCGCCGCCGAGCCGCCGAGCATCACGACGCGCCGGTAGAACAGGCCCTTGCGCAGCCAGTAAGCAAGCGGCAGGAACACGGCGACGATGGCCAGCTGGCCCAGCTCCACCCCGACGTTGAAGCCCAGCAGGGAAATCATGAGCGCGCCCTGCGGCAGGCCAAGGTCGGCCAGCACGCTGGCAAAGCCGAAGCCGTGCAGCAGCCCGAAACCGAAGGCGAACAGCACCCTGGCGCGCCCGTAGAGCGGCCGGATATTGTTCAGCGCCGCGACGATCACGGATGCTGCGATCACCGATTCGACCAGGCGCGAGGGCAGGGCGACCAGGCCGAGCGCGGCCAGCGTGAGCGTGATCGAGTGCGCTACCGTGAATGCGGTCACGACGCGCACGACATCGAGGGCCGCATGCTTGAAGCCGTCGCGGCCGACCCATTCGCGGCCCTGGTAGAGCAGCACCGCGGGCAGCAGCAGCGACAGCAGGAACAGGATGTGGTCGAAGCCGATCCAGATATGCCACACGCCTTGCCGGACGTAGTCGGCGAACTGGCGCCAGTGGCCCGACTCGCCGAGGATCAGCTCCTGCCGCGCATGTTCGGGGTCGAGGATGACGCTGCGCGTGGCGCCGCCTTGGCGCAGCGCCAGCAGGCCCTTGTGCTGCGGGTCGAACTCGGCCAGCAGCGTGTAGCCGACCGAGAGCGTGCCGGCCTTTGCAGGGCAGGCGCCGCGCAGCAGCAGCACCGTGTAGGCGCCGTCGGTATGGTGGTCGATCATCTGCTGCGTCACCTGCAGCGAACAGGCGCGGCCGTCCGCCGAGAGCTTCAGGTGCGACAGCGCATAGGCCGCGATCGCGCCATGGCGCGCGCGCACCTCGTCCCAGGTGATGTTGCCGTCTCCGTCGCCATCGATTCCGACCGCCATTTCCAGATCACGCAGGGCGATGTCCCAGCGCCCTTCGATGCGCTCTTCCTTCACCTCCAGGTTCAGGTAGCTGTCACTGGGTTTGTGGGCATGGGCGGGCAAAGCCGAGAAAAACGCGAAGCAGGCTGCAAGCAGGGCGAAGCAGCGCCGCATCATGCCGCCCCCTTTCCGCCGCGGGACAGCCTGCGGTCTTCGATCCGGCTGTGGCGCAGCCAGTCGCGCACCAGGCGTCCGGCGTCCGCGTCGCCGCTCGCGGCCGCGGCCTGGGCCAGGATGCGCAGGTCGGCCGGCTCCTTTTGCACCGCCCAGTTGAGTTTCGCCAGGCGCACCGCCTCGCCTGGATTGCCATCCAGCGCCAGCGCGAAGCGCGCTTCCTCGCGGCGGTGGACGGTGTCGCCGCGGCGGCGCGCGGCCTCGAAGCGCGCACGCAGCGCCGCGACCTGCTGCGCCGCGCGTGGCGACCCGAGGGCCTGCAGGGCGATCGCATGCCGCAGCAGCAGCGCGTCGGCGGCGGTGCGCGTCTCCAGCAGGCGCAACACGTCCTGCGGTCGCCCGCGGTCGAGCAGGAAATCGGCATAGGCGGCCAGCAGGTAGCTGTCCTCGGGGTCGGCGCGCAGGGCCTCGCGGAAGTGGGCATCGGCGGCGCCATGTTCGCCCAGGCGCTCGGCCATTTCGGCCAGCAGGGTGCCGGACCATGCCCGCAGCGGCGCCGGTGCATCGGCGCGGGCCGCCAGCGTACGTTTCAGTTTCTCGTAGCTGGGGCGCGCCTGGCCGCTGACGCTGCCGACCGAGGCCAGGCAGGTCTGCAGAACGAGGTCGGGCGCCCGGCCGAACAGGCGCGCGCAACTGGTGCGCGCGGTGTCGTACTTGCCGACGACCTGTTCGATGGTCGCGCGGGTCAGCCAGGCCTGGGCGTTGCCGGGTTCGCGCCGCAGCGCTTCGCCAAGGTCGGCCAGGGCGCCGTCGAAGTCATGGGTACTTTGCGCCAGCGTAGCGCGCAGCACCAGCACCTCGGCCGGAGCAGTGGCGCGCGGCTGTCCCCACCAGGGTCTCAAGGCCGCCTGTGCGTAGCCGAGGTAGCGCGGATCGCCGTCGCGGCGCGCCTGTTCGATGTAGCGCCGCGCCAGTTGGGTGGCGCGTCCCAGGTCGTTCGGATTGGCGGCCAGTTCGGCGCGCAGGCGGCCCAGCTCGCGCTGCAGCTGGTCGACGCTGGCCGGCAGGCGCTCCAGCACCTGGGCGCCGCTCGCCGGAATATAGGGCGCCGCACCGGCGCCGTGGAAAGCCGCGGGCACAGCCAGCAGCAGGGGCGCAAGGAAGCGTGCGCGCATCGTGTCTCCAGAGGGGTTGGGCGGGAACGCATGGCGCTCCCGCCTTGCTTCTTGGCGCCGCGTCACGTGGCCGGCAGCGGTTCCGGCTCGGTGGTTTCCGGCGTGGTGGCGGTGACCGCGTCGATCGCGACAGGTTCGTCGCTGTCGAGCAGCGAGGCCACGCGCGCGACCACCAGGGCGAAGAAGGAATCGCCCGCCACCGGCGGCGGTGGGGGCGGTGTGGTGCCGCCGCCCGGCCCCGGTTCGTGGACACGGTCGTTGCTGCCGCCGCAGGCGGCGAGCGCCATGGCGGCGGCCAGGGCCAGGGCCGCGGCGCGCAGGCGCCGGTTCGGATGCTTGGGTGTCATGGCGTGCTCCTTACTGGTTGCCCGGCAGCGGGGTGTTCAGGTAGGGGAAGGCCGGCTTGAACGAAGCGGCCGTCTTGCGCACCCCATCGGTCAGGGCCAGGCCGCCGGCCGGCGCGTCGGACGGCTTGCAGCCGACGCCGAGGGCGTCGTTGGCGCCGGTCAGGGCGCACAGGGCGCCCATCGAAACCCGCAGCGCGATGTCGACGATGTCGTCGGCCGGGCGGCGCCCGTTCGGGAAGCCGGCATTGTCGCCCGCCGCCACGCCCATCGGATTCTGCGCGGCCAGCGCGGTCGGCGCGATGCCGGTGTTCAGGCGCAGCATTTCGGACGCGACCACATTTTTCGGCTGGTTCACGCCCGGGATGCCCTTCAGGAAGGCGGTGACCAGGTCGTTGCGCGGGAAGTTGGTAGGCGCCTTGGCCGATGGGAACAGGGTCTCGATCAGGGCCGGCAGGGTCGGGTTGGTGACGTAGGTGATGAACTGCGCGTCGTCCTTCGGCTTGGAGGTGTTGAAGCGGTCCTTGTCGTCCATGCCGATGATGACTTCGTTCACCAGCGGCATGCCGAGGCGCGAGACCTGGGTCCAGGCGCCGCCTTCCTTGACGGCGTTGTTGATGCCGCTGGCGGGCGCCGGGTTGATCAGGCGGCCCTGGCGCATGCTGGCCGTGGCATAGGCGCCGATGACCGGTTCGCCGGCCACGGTGAGGCAGCTGATCGGCACCTCGAGTGCGATCGCGCTGACGTTCTTGTTCTCGAGGTCGTTCTTGTTGCCGTTGACCTCGGCCCCCAGCGGATTCAGGTTGACCAGGTCGAAGATCTTGCCGACTGCGATGTAGAAGGGCTCCTTGCGCTGTCCGACGAAGACGCGCGCGGTGCCGCAGCCGGGAATGTTGACGTCGTGGATGTGCTGGTTGGCGTAGGTCTCGTAGCCGGTGGCGCTGCCGAAGGTCTTGTCCCCGATGTTGTCGACCGGCTTGTCGAACTCGGTGGCGCCGCCGGTGGCGCCGGCCAGGCGGGTGCGGGTGCCGGCGCGCCGATCGCCCTTCACCATATCGATGGTGAAGGTCTCGCGCACGTTGAGCGAGGCCGGATTGACGCCCGCGACGGTATTCGAGTTGATCAGCGGGATCAGCACCGGCTTGCCGCCCACCGTCAGCGCGGTGCGCTTGGAGGTATTCTTGAAGCGGAACTGGAAGGAGATGTCTTCCTTGGCGTCGCCGTTGTTGTCGACGTGGATCTCGTACAGCGCGTTCTGGTCGAACTGGTAGAAGTTCGGCCCCCCTTGCGGGTCCTGGAAGGGGATGAAGTTGGCGATCATCGTCACATAGCCTTCGCGCCCCGGCGCGTAGCTGCGGAACAGGTAGAAGTCGGTACCGTCGACCTTCGGCGCATTGGTCAGAAAGGGGGCTTCGCGGTGGCTCGATGCTGCGGCGGGCAGGGCCAGCGCGGCGAGGGCCGCGCCAGAGACGATGGCGGCGGCCCAGCGGTGTTGCTTCATTCCAGCTTGCATGACGATCTCCTCATGATGTTGTTGTTCCCCTCCAAGGGCGAAACGGCGTTCGTACAGGGATATACGCAGCCGGCGTCTTGTTGGATTCAAAATATTTTTTTACATTTCCCTAACGTAAATATGCTAAGTTTCGGCCTGAGTTTTGCCAAACTATGAGCAAAACCGTCAGATTTCATATTCACGCCAAGGCATACCGTGACTCGGGCATTAAATCCGCCAAATTCATTAGAACTCAATAACTGGTTACGTGGCGCCGCGCAGAAAGACGCGCTCGCCTTTCGCCAGCTCTACGAAGCCTCCGCGCCGCGCCTGTACGGCCTTGCACTGCGCATCCTGCGCCGGCGCGAACTGGCCGAGGAGGCGCTGCAGGAAAGCTTCGTCTCGATCTGGCACCATGCCGGCGAATACCAGGCCGGCCTGTCCGCGCCCTTGACCTGGATGACGGCCATCGTCCGCAACAAGTCCTTCGACCTGCTGCGGCGCATGCAGGCCGACGTGGAGATCGATGGCGAGGACTTCGACGAGGCCGTGCTGGCCAGCCTGCGCGATCCGCGTGCGAATCCCGCCGAGGCACTGGAACTGAGCAGCGAGGCGAAAGCGCTGGCGAACTGCATGGCGGCGCTCGAGGAAAAGCACCGCCACGTCATCGGCCTGGCCTTCTTCCATGACCTGTCGCACGGCGACGTGGCGCGCCGGCTTGCCCTGCCGCTGGGGACGGTCAAGACCTGGATCCGCCGCAGCCTGGCGCGGCTGCAGTCCTGCCTGACCGGACAGGGGGCCGCATGAACCTGCGCGGAAAAGAGGTACTGCGCGAGCGCCTCGCCGGGGAATACGTGCTGGGCACCCTGCGCGGCAGGGCGCGGCGCCGTTTCGAGGGGTTGATGCATGGGGACGCGGCCCTGCGCCGCACGGTGGCCGAATGGCGCGACCGCATCGGCGCCATGGCCGAATTCGTGCCGCCTGCCACCCCGCATATGCGGGTCTGGCGCGGCATCGAAGCCCGCCTCGGCCTGCGGGCGAAGGCGCCGGCCTGGCAATTCTGGCGCCACGGCTCGCTCGGCTACTGGCGCACCCTGGGTGTGAGCGCGAGCATGGTGGCGGCGCTGCTCGTGGTGGCCATCATGCACGAACGCAGCCAGCCCGTGATCAGCGACATCGCCACGCTGACCGACGCCGAGGCGCGCACGGCCCTGCTGGTCACGGCGGACCGCGAGCGCAAGACCCTGACCGTGCGCCTGGTCGAGACCCAGCCGGTCGGCCCCGACCGCGCGCTGCAGCTATGGGCCGTGCCGCAACAGGGCAAGCCCCGCTCGCTTGGCGTGCTGGGAAGCAGCCGCCAGCTGACCCTGCCCCTCACGGCGCAGGCGCTGGGCGCCGACGTCGCGCTGCTGGCGGTCAGCCTGGAGCCGAAAGGCGGCTCGCCGGATCCGAACGGGCCGACGGGGCCGATCCTGTACAAGGGCGGCTGGGTGAAGGTGATCTAGCGGCCAGGCTCAGGCGGGATCGAAGCCGCGCACCGGGAAGCCGGTGTCGCGCTGGATCCAGTTGCGCGGCGAATAGCGTGAACCGGCATCGGTCGCATGCAGCGTGAAAGCGTGGCGCGACACCGGGGAGCGATTCGGCGCGCTGTAGTGAGGCAGCAGGCCGTGGAAGCAGACCAGGGTGCCGGCCTTCGCTTCCAGCGGCACGGCGGTTCCATCAATCGGCCAGGGCGTGCTGTCGAGCTTTTCCATGGCGATGCTGTCGCCATCGCGGAGAAAACGTTCGCGCAGCGGACCGCGGTGCCCACCCGGTTCGGCCCACAGGCAACCGTTGTCGACCGTCGCATCTTCCAGTGCGAACCAGAAGGTGGTGACGGTGATCGGGTCGCTGTCGAAGAAGGTGGCGTCCTGGTGCCAGCGCACCTCGCCGCCGATGCCGGGCTGCTTGAAGATGTACATCGACTGCCAGACCTGCGGATTTTCCAGGCCCAGGTCGCGCGCGACGGCGGCCAGCTTCGGGTCGCGCGTGAATGCATGGAAGACCGGGTCCAGGTCGTGCATGGCGTGGCCGATCTTGTTGATCGACAGCGCCTTGGCCTGGCGCAGCCGGCCATCGTCGCCGAAGGCTTCTTCTTCGAAGAAGCAGCGCACCGTATTGTCCGAACCCAGGAACCAGGCGTCGCTGGCGCGCTCCTGGTCCTTCGTGGTGAAGATGGCGCGCGATTCGTTCGGGTCGAAGGCGTCGACGATCTCTTCGGCGCGGCGGCGCAATGCCGCGATCTGTTCCAGGCTCTTGAAACCGGGGATGACGATGAAGCCGTCGCGCTCGTATTGCGCGCGTTGTTCGGAAGTCAGCATGGTGCGTGGGCAGGCAAAAATCCCATTGTAGCGTGCATCAATCGGCTACCGGCCACCACTGTGCCACGCCCCAGGCGAATTCGGGCACGATGAAGAGCCACAGCAGCGGTTCCCCGGTCACGTAGAGGCACCAGGTCATCCACAGAGAAAACAGGAAGCGCCCCGTACCGTCGAAGCGGCCCAGGCGCGTGGTTGGCTCGAGGATGCGCAGGACCGACCACACCAGCACGATGCTGCCCATCAGGCAGGCGAACAGCATGTGGAACGGTGTGAACGCGGGCAGGGCGGCGCCGCCCATGGCCACGTTCAGGCCGGAGAGTTGGCCGTGGACGAGCGCGAAGGTCCAGGGCGTGGCGAAGCCGGCGGTCAGGAAGAGGTCGTAGAGGGCGCTCGCGCGCACGAGGCGGCGGCTGGCTGATTGGGAAAGCTGCATGGCGTTGCTCCGAAGTGGTGGAGCCGCCATCCTCAACCCTGGAGTACACTCCAGGGTCAAGCGATATTTCGAGGAAGACCACGATGCAGATCGGAGAACTGGCGGAAGCCACTGGCCTGAGCCGCGATGCGCTGCGTTTCTACGAGGCGCGCGGCCTCTTGACTGCGCGCCGCCTGGGCAACGGCTACCGCGATTATCCGGTCGAGGCGGTCGAGTGGCTGTGCTACCTGCGCACCGCCCAGTCGCTCGGTTTCACCCTGTCCGAGATCGAGGCGGGCATGCCTCTGTTATCCGATCCGGCGAATTCTGCAAGCGAGCTGCGCGCGGCGCTCGAACGCAAGCTCGCCGACATCGACACCCGCATCGCCGGCCTGGCGGAACTGCGCGCCGCGCTGGCGGCGCGCCTGGCCGATCCGCTCGAGGCTTGCCCGCTACAGGCGGGCGCCGTCACGGCATCCGCTTGAAGGCGACGTCGAAGGAACCGCTCAGCAGCCGGCCGCCCGTCCCATCCATGCGCAGTTCGAGTTCGCGCGACAGCACGAAGAGCGTGCGTGCCGATTCCGCATACAGCGGCTCCCACTGATTCTCGCGCAGCGCCACCATCAGCTTGCCGCCGCGATCGGCGATCTCGAAGGTGCCGAGGCCCTTGATCTCGTAGCGTCCGGCCAGCTTGGCGCGGGTGGCGGAGGGTAGCGTAATGGCCTTGCGCAGCTTCGTCTGTTGTGTGGGCCAGCGGTACTCGGCCGCCACCGCGCGCACCAGGCTTTGCGACAGTTCGGCGCCGGCGTCGCCATTGGTCATGACGACCACGCCATCGCCCTTCTGCACGAAGGCGTACAGGGTGTTCTGGTAACCCATATTGCTGCCGCCGTGGCCGAATGCGTGGCGCGGCGCCTTGCCGTCGATGTTCAGGCCGAGGGCGTAGTTGTTCATCACCGGGCGCAGCATGGTCTGCGTCGATGTGGTCGACAGCACGGGGCTGCCGCCGCCCTGGATGGCCAGGGCGAATTTCACCAGGTCGGTCGGTGTGGTCCACAGGCCGGCGGCCGCCAGTTCCGGATAGGTGTAGGGGCCGCCCGCATACGGCTTGCCTTGTCCGTCATGGGGCAGGGCGGCGCGCGCCAGGAGGGCGCCCGGCAGGGGCTGGGCAAAGGTGCTGTCGTTCATGCCGAGCGGCTTGAGCACGGATTCTTCCATCAGGACCTCGAAAGGACGTCCGGAACGGTCGATCATGGCCTGCTGCACCACGGTGTAGCCGCCGCCCGAGTAGTTCCAGGCGTCGCCCGGTGCGCCTTCGATGCGTACCGGCCCGGTATTGGCGGGCGCCTTGCCGTCCAGGACCTGCAGCAGGGAGGGCACCTGGGCGCTGGCCGCATAGCCGGGGAAACCCGAGATCGTGGTGCCTGCCGTGTGCGACAGCAGCTGGCGCAAGGTGGCCGGCCGCCTGGCAGGGCCGGGCGGCAGCTTCCACGAGGAGAGGGCGGAATTGATGTCGGCGTCGAGTTCGAGCTGGCCCGCTTCAACCATCTTGAGAGCGCCCATGGCCGTCACCGGCTTGCTGATCGAGGCGGCCTGGAACAGGGTCTGGGGCGTCACCGGGGCGCCATTGGCGCCGGTGGTGCCATAGCCCTTGGCCCAGGCCAGCCTGCCGCCCCGGATCACGGCGATGCTCACGCCCGGCACGTTCAGGCGGCGCATCTCGGCTTCCAGGGTGCGGGTATCCGCCTTGGCGCCCTGGAGGCCCACGGCCGGCCGCAGGCCGCGTTCGATGCGGGCGATCTCGTTCGCATCCTGCGCCCATGCGCCGCCCATGCAGGCCGAACTACCCAGTGCGCATGCCGCCAGCACGCGGGCCGCGTTTCCATACCGTGTTTTCATCCCGTCTCCTGTGATTGAACCGACTGCTCGTCAGTATCCGGAGCCCGGAGCCTTCATGCAAGCACGAAATTCTGAAGGTTCACATCGCCGCCGGCATGGTGAAGGTGAAGGAGGTGCTGCCCGCGCTCGAGCTGACTTCGATGCTTCCGCCATGGCCGCGGGCGATCTGGTCGACGATGTAGAGGCCCAGTCCGAGTCCCTCGCTGCCGGGGCGCGACGATGCGCGCCAATAGGGCTTGAGCAGCTGGGCGATGACGGCCGGGCTCAGGTCCGGGCCGCCGTTGGTGACGCGCAGCGTGAACAGGCCGTTGCGAACATTGGCGACGACGAAGACCGGGTGCAGCTCGCTGCCGTGCACCAGCGCGTTCTTCAGGAGTTTCGACAGCAGCTGCGAGAGCCGCTCCGGATCGCAGTACAGGGACAGGCCGGGCTGGATCGCGCTGTCGATCACCCGGTCCGGATGAAGGCTGGAAAGCTCGTCGACCACATCGTACAGGCGCAGGTCGACGCCGTGCAGCAGCCTCATCTCGAGCGCCAGGCCGTCGCCCATGCGCCCGCGCGTGAAATCGACGACGTCTTCGACCAGCGCCGACATCCGGCGCGCGCTGCGGCGGATGCGCTCGGCCACCTGGCGGGTGGAGGGGTCCTGGTGCTTCAGCAGCAGGAACTCGGCGCCCGACATGACCGAGCCGAGCGGCGTGCGCAGGTCGTGTCCGAGCACGGCGATGAATTGTTCACGCAGCTCGGCCGTCTCGCGCTCGTCGAGCAGGGCCGCGCGCGCCTCGCCGAGCGACTGTTCGCTCTCGAGCTGCTTGGCGATCAGTTCCGTGAACAGCTGCAGGGTCGAGACCGTGACCGCGTCGGAGAGGCGCACGGGTTCCGGGTCGAGTCCGCACAGGGTGCCGAAATAACGGCCGTCCGGGCGGAACACGGGAATCGAAAAATAGCTCTGGAAGCCGTAGATGCGCGGCGTATGGTGATCGTGGTAGCGCGCGCTCTCGCGCACGTGGTCGATGATGACGGCCGCCCCGGTGTCGCGCACTTCCTCGCACAGGGTGGTGGTGACATCGAGCTGATCGCCCGGCTTGAGGCCGAACGCCAGTTTGTCGACGACGGCGCAGGTGGTCCAGGAATCCTGGGTGACGTGGGCAATGCACACGAAGCGCAGGCCGGTCATGGCGGCGACGGTTTCCAGGATCTTCGGCACCGCGCCGATGGCCTGGATCTCGTCGACGCACGAAAGTGCATTTACTGCCATGGAGCGCCCTACGAAACGGTTACAAACGGTCCATGGTAGCACTTGTGAAGCGGGTAACCGTCAGTTGTTACAAATCCATCGCCCGTCCGCGTAAACACGTTCCTCGTCCAGGTAGACAGCGTCGGTCACCGCGAACACGTCGATGTGATAGCGCGCATCCTTGCGCTTGAAGCCGGGCTTCGGGTAGACGCCATGCTTGGCGCCCAGCGACAGGTGGATGCCGCACATGCGCTCATAGGTCCCGATGTCGTCGACGCGGCGTTCGCGCGTGAAGGCGCGGTTCAGGCCGAAGCCCAGTTCGCGCACCCAGACTTCGCCCTCGTCCGCGGTGATTTTATCGAGTACTTCCTGGAATGCCGGCGTCGCGTTCTCGGCGCCGACCACGCGTCCGCGCTCGACGACCAGGGTCACCGGCAGCTCGGGACGGTTGGAGCGGTAGTTGGTGTCGCCGAAGACGTGCACCTGCACGCGGCCATGCACGGCTTCCAGGTCGAGCGCCTCGGTGAACACTTCGCCGATCGGGAACTGGCCGCCGACGTTGTTCATCTCGCTGTAGTCGCCGATATTCAGCTTGGCGGGCTCGAAGGGGGAGGAAAAGTGCAGGGTCTCGCCACCGCCGACCACGCGCGCATGCGGCGCCGCGTCGATGCGGCGCTTGAGCGCCCGGCCGGTACCGCGGAAATAGGCGGGGTCGTAGGCCAGCGCCTCGATGTAGTGCTCGGACTGCGGACCGGGCATGCGCGAGAGGTGCACGTGCTCGATCACCTTCAGCCCCAGCTTGAACAGCTCCACGCGCACGCGGAAGCCGTCGAGGCGGAAGTTGGACGACTGCACCAGCACGACCAGATCCTTCGGCGCCATCGACTTGAAGGCCGCCAGCACGGCGCCGGGCGTGACCGCATCGAAGTCGATGAAGGTGGCGTCCGGCAGGTTGCGGCGGTAGCCCTCGGTCAGGGCGCGCGCCAGCGGCGTGCGGGTGTCGTAGACGACCAGGGCCGCATGCTCGGGCCCATGCTCGATCGCATGCGCCAGCACGTCGCGCAGGTGTGCGGTGGCCTCCTCGATGGCGCCGGTGGGCAGGTCGTGGTCGTGAGAGGAATCGGGAAGCGAAACAAGCGTATGCATGGCAATCGAAGGCAGGAAATCCGGTCGTCATTATACGTATGCCGGCCAAAAGTTCCCCACACCAGTTCGTTTGTTGATCCCTGAAGTGTCGCCCCACGCTACCGTGTATACGGCGCGCCGCGCAGCAGTTCTGAGCGCTATGATTTGAGCAACAACAACAGGCACCTCGAGAAACCTACTGCGCGTTGCACTGGCGGCCTGCGATGCTCCGCTACGGCGGACCGGCTGTACTCCTCGTACAGCTGCGCTTCTCGGCCACCATTGCTGCCGCTCGCTACGGTTTCCCGAGGTGCCGGTCTACACGGCTGATTTTCGTTCAATCAAATGGCATCGCGAAACGGGTCATCAATGGCATACCGATGGGAAACGCCTGCCAGCGTCTGGCAGGAGGATGAGCAGAGCGGGCAGTTCGAACTGCTGGCAACCGAGGGACTGGGCCGCATCGACTGGCAGGCCCAGGCCCACGGCCGCCTGCCCGACGTCGCCCGCCTGCTCGGCGCTTCGCTGCCGACTTCCTGCGAATGCGCGCCCATCTATCCCGAAGGTTTCGTTTTCTGTCCCAACTGCGGCCGGCCCCTGCAGCGCCTGCCGGGCACGCCGTCGCGTCTGCCGGGCTGGTGGGGGCCGGGCCAGGACGCCATGCTGCCGCGCCATGTGCCGCACGGCTTGCCGGTCACGTCGCTGCCCCTGGGCGACAGCCTGGAAGAACGTCCCGCCGCGCCGCACGTCGGCCGTGCCGAGGTCAGCATGCCGGCGCCGCCGAACTCGACCTGCGTGTTCGCCGCCGCCCATTACGGCTTCCCCGAGCAGCGCCTGCTGGCGCTGGCCCATACCCGCGGCGTGCTGCAGTACTGGGATCCGATCGCCCAGCTGTGGCATGTGATGACGCCGGACGAAGGCGCGGCCAGCCTGGCCTTCACCGCATCCACGTATGCATGGCTGCCGGTACTCGAACCGCGCCGCGGCGAAGTGGCGCTGGTGCCGACACCGGACGGCCTGATGCGCCTGTGGATCAATCCGGTCAGCGAAACCTATCGCACCGAGCCGGTCCTGGCGGCGCCCCTGGCGGCGGCGCCCGGCGCCATGCGCCGCCACATCGCCTGCCTGATCAAGCCGGAAGCGCAGTTTGGCGGACCTGTCCGCCTGTGGAGCGCGCGCGCCGACCTCGGCGAGGTCGAGGAATATGCATGCCCGGACGTACCGGCCAGCGGCTGGTCGCGCCCGATCGGCTACGACGGCCGCCTGTTCTGGCTGCACGATGCGGGCCAGCTGGCCTGGCGTCCGGGCGAGGCGCCGCAGTTCACGCCCTGGCCCATGGGCTGGCAGCCGCGCCTGGAATTCGGCGGCCCCACCCAGAGCCGCGATGGCCGTCTCTGGCACATCGGCCACGATGGCCAGGGTTACTCCTTCCTCGAACTGGGTACGGACCGCCCGCAGCAGGCCCCGATCGACGGCGCGCGCCTGGGCTTCGCCAACTTCCTGTTCCGGCGCGGCCACCCGGTGGTGGACGAACCCTGGTCCGGCGAGCACATCGAAGACCTGGGCCAGGACGAGACCCTGGTGCTGCCGCTGCTGCGCGCCTTCAACAACAACCGCAGCCAGCCCAGCGGCCTGGTGCTGCGCTTCCACAAGGTCACCGGCCGCGCCGAGGAGGCGCTGCACGAGCGCGTGATTCCGCGCACCACGGTGGAGTGGATAGGCCGGCGCAACGTGATCCTCGACGAAATCGTGCGCCTGGTCCGTCCCCTCGAATGCCTGCCCTTCGTGTACGCGGGTTGCCTGTGGCTGCACCACCCGGACTGGAACGTGCTGCGCGGCTGGCGCCTGGAAGAGCTGGCGTGATGCGGGCCGCCTTGCGCTTCCTCTGCACCCTGTTCCTGCTGGCTTTCGCAAGCGGGGCAGGGGCGACGCCGCACGTCATCCTGGTGCAGAACTCGGGCTGGATGGAGCCTTTCTACAGCGACCCGCAGTCCCAGTTCAAGCCCTTGGTGGGCGCGCTGGCGGGCGCCGTGGTGCAGCCGGGCGACGCGCTGGTGCTGGCCGCCTTCAACCAGTCGCTGCCCGGCGCGCCCTCCCCCAAAGCGCTGCTGTCGGTGAAGGCCGACGAGAAGACCACCCGCAGCCGCGTGAATGCCGCACTGGCGAACCTGGACACGGCGCGTAAACCGAACAGCAGCGCGCTGGCCGACACGGATCTCGGCGAAGCCGTGCAGGCGGCCATCACGACGGCATTGGGAGGCAAGCCGGGCATCGTCTGGCTGGTGACGAACAACCGCAACAGCCCGAACAACGACCAGGCCACCGCGGCGCGCAACCGCGAGTTCTATGCGCTGATCCACCGCGGCGCGGCGATCGACAAGGTGGTGGCCTTCCCCCTGAAGATGCCGGTACAGGGCAAGCACTACAGCGCGAACGGCCTGATGGTGTACGCCTTCGCGGTCGGCAAGGAAGGCAGCCGCGCGCTCGACGGCCTGCTGGTGTCAGGACGCCTCGCCCGCGTCATCACCGAGCAGCCGGCGCGCCTGAAACCGCTGGACCGCGACACCGTGCGCCTGGTGCCCGCCCAGGTCGAGAATGCGCCCGGCGTGGCGTTCTCGCAGGCGCCGAACGGCGGCCTGCGCGCCGACGTCGACCCGGATGCGCGCACGCCGCGCGCCAGCATCCGCTGGCAGCTCGAGAACGCGATGTACCCCTACACCATCACCTCGGCCACGCTCAGCGCCCGCTCGGCGCTGGCCGGGGAGGAGCGCAAGATCGAGCTGGCGAATACGAAGGTGAGCAATCTTGCGCCGGGCAAGCCGGTGCCGCTCGGCTCCACCATGCAGCTGCCGGTGGCGCAGCTGCCCGACAAATGGTCGATGGAGGCGATGAAATCTGCCGGCTCGGCCTATGTGCTGCCGGGACGGATCGAGCTGCACCTGGCGAACCAGCGCCTGGAACTGTCCCAGGCCTTCCGCCAGCGCATGGCCGCGCTGTTCCCGGGCGACCCGCTGCCGGACATTTTCACGCCCCCTGCAACCGTGCAGGCCTCGGACGCGGTGCTGCCGATCGAGGTGCGCGTCCATTACGGCATGGGGCCGCTGGCGGCGCTCGGCGGCATTGCAGCGGCGCTGCTGGCCGCCGCCGGCGCTGCCGCCTATGCCTACGGCCGCCCGCGCGTGGCCCAGGTGACGGTCGAGGACGAGCTGCGCACCATGCGCGCCCGTCCCGGCACCATCCAACCGATCTACGACAGGACCGGCGCCCAGGTGGCGCAGCTGAAAACCACGATGTTCGGCCACCAGCTGATCGACCTGCGCGAAGGCGCGCAGGTCAGGCTCGGCCGCTAAAACAAGAAAGGAAGTTCAAGATGCAAGGCACCCAGCCACCCGCCGCCGCCCCCGATTCTGCGCCACCTTCGGCCGACCCCGGCTTCAAGCTGCCGGAAGAATCGGCTTCGCCCCAGGATTCGCTGCCGCAGACCGCGCCGGATACGGCCGGCCGCCCGGTCGAAGTCATTCCCGGTACGACGACGGCGCCGGTGCCGGCCACGGACACCTCGACGCGCGACCTGGCGATCGGCGCGGTGGTGTTCATCGTCCTGCTGGTGGTCTACTTCTTCGTGCGTAACGCCTACGTGCATCACCTGGTCGTGCGCCGCGTGGCGCCGTCCTCCGCGGGCAGCGCCGGCTGGCTGCTCTTCGTGGGACTGGGCTTCCTGTCGGCGGCGGCCGTGCTGGCCATCATCAACGCCAGCAAATTCCTTACCTTCGCCGTGACCGGCCCGCTGGTGGCGGTCGGCCTGGTGGCGCTGGTGGCGGCATTCTTCGTCGGCCGCAGGTAACCATAGAAAGCAGAACGACATGGCAGATTTCCCCAACCCAGCGGCGCTGAACGCCAAGGCTGAATTAAAAGTCGACCTGCGCCCGACGCTCTTCATCGGCGCCGGCGGCACCGGCATGGAAGTGATGATGCGCATCCGCCGCCGCATCCTGTCGGCGGTCTGGAACCGGCACAACCCCACGCGCGTCGAATCGATCGCCGACTTCCCCGTTGCGCGCTTCCTGCACTTCGACCTCGACAACAACGCCATCATCGACGAGGGCAAGTCGCAGCGCACCGATCCCTGGTACGAGCTGGTCAAGCTCACGGACGAGGAACGCCTGGTCGAGCCGCTCGACCTGCCGCAGTACCACGAATCCGACGACAGCCTGGCGCGCTTCCCCCTGATCGAAAGCTGGATGCCGCTGCGTCCCAAGAAGCTGCGTTCGCTCGGCATCGATCCCTCGAAAGGCGCGGGCCAGATCCGCTCGCTGGCCCGCCTCTACCTCTACGACAAGTACCCGAAGCTGCGCGGCCGCATCAAGGGCGCCCTCAACGGCCTGGCCAGCAATGCCGGCATCGAGCGCAAGGAGAACTACCAGCGCCTCGGCCTGCAGGTCGATACCTCGAAGTTCCGCATCGTCGTCATCGCCTCCTGCGCGGGCGGCACCGGGGCCGGCAGCGTGCTGGACCTGGGCTGGCTGTCGAAAGCCATCGCGCGCCAGGAAGTGTCGGACAGCCAGGTCGACCTGGTGCTCCTGATGCCGGCCGGTTTCGCCAAGGCCAACAAGGAGCGCACCGAGGCGAACGCCTACGCCACCCTGATGGAGCTGGAAACCGCCATGCGCGACATGAACGCGCGCGTCTCCTGGATGGACCCGGACAGCATCCAGGGCAAGGGCGCTCCCTACGATGACGTGTATTTCGTCGACACCGCGAACCTGGCCAACAAGGCCACCGCCGACATCAAGGACGTCTACCAGATGGTGGCCGATTCCCTGTTCGAGGATTTCGCTTCCGCCGATTTCGCCAACCGCAAGCGCTCGGTGGCGGTCAACCAGCAGCAGCACAAGCTCGGACCCTATAACCCGCGCGTGCCCGAGCAGCGCTTCGGCGACATGCGCCTGTCCTATTCGAAGGTATATTCGGCCTTCGGCCAGTCGGTGCTCGACACCCAGCAATCCCTGCGCGAGGACATCCGCGCCTACGAGCTGGCCGGCCTGATGGTGAAGGCCTTCTTCGGCATGGTGAGCACGGACGGCAAGGGTGAAGCAACTTCGGCCCGGCGCGCCGGCGACGCGGAGCGCGACAGCTTCATGCGCGAACAGATGGAGATGAGCGAGCGCCCCTTCGATACCTTCCCGGACTTCCGCAAGGGGACGGTCGACGTCACGCCCTTCACCGAATACGCGCTCACGAACACCCTCCTGCTCGACAGGGACGGCCGCTCCCTCCTCGAGCGCGTGGAGAGCAAGGTGCAGCTGGAAGTCGACCGCATCATGGCGGCCTACGACATCAAGCTGTGGCGCGAAAAGGTGGCCGAGCTGCTGCCGCAGCTGGAGCGCGACGCCATCCGGGAGGCCGGCGCCACCGCCGAGACCAGCGAAGACCGCATCAAGCGCCACACGGGAGAACTCACCGGGCGCCTGAAGACGCGCGTGCGCGATCGCCTCTACGCGCTGCTCGACGACCGCAAGCAGGGCGGCCTGGAATTCGTGCTCTCGCTGCTGGAGCAGGTCAAGGCGCGCCTGTCGCAGCGCGACCTCGCCAACGCCGAGCGCAACGGCCGCCGCTACCGCGACATCCGCGACGCCCTGCGCACCCGCCAGGTCGAGGAATCGCTGAACAACCTGTCGCAGGCGGCCGGCCGCCTGTTCGGCAAGGAGCCGCAGGCGCGCGAAGTGATGAATCATCTGAAGCGCGACATCGCCGACTATCTGCGCTTCCACCTGCTGGCGGTCAGCGCCGGCCAGTCGATCGAGGTCATGCGCAATATGTCAGCCTGGCTGGGTGAACCACAATCGACCGACGAACACGGCAACGCCCAGTGGAGCGGCGTCGCCGGCGAATTCCAGGAAGGCCGGCGCATGGTGCAGGCCATGCTGGCGGCGGCCGACCAGCGCATCAGCCAGCTGCGCGCCGACGCGCGCCAGGAGCACGCCACCTACATCAAGCTGGCCGGCGACACCCTGCCGCCGCCCGTTCGCCTGACCGGGGACGTGAGCGCCTGGAGCGAGGAGGTGCTGCTGGAATTCGGCGGCTCGGCGCGCCTCTTCCCCCAGCTCGGGGACGAGCGCCTGCGCGCCGACCTGCTGCTCAAACTCTTCCGCCGCGCGCAGCTGCAACTCTCTGCCCAGGAACTGGAACAGCCGGAACCGGTCGATCCGCTGCTGGAACGCCTGTCGAGCATGACGCCCCAGGAACGCCAGCGCGTCTTCGCCGAATGGATCCGCAGCGCCATGCCCTGGGTGAACGCGCGCTTCTCGGCCGAGTTCACGCCGAACGCCGACCAGTTCAAGTGCTTCATCGGCGTGGGTGACGTCGCCGCCTGGCGCCGCATGGAAGGAGAGCTGCGCGCCGCGGTGCCGACCGGATACTTCCATGGCGACGCGCTGTCGATCGTGAACACCGGCGTGCCGGGCAGGGCGGTGTGCTATGTCGAGCTGTCGGGCTATCCGATGACGGTGCTGCGCGGCCTGCCGACCTGGCGCGCGTCCTACCAGATCGAGAACCCGAAGATCCCGACCCACCTGCATTTCGACGCCACGCGCTTCCGCCATCCCCTGTCGCCCTCGATGGATGAACTGAACCGCCTGGCCGACGACTACGAATGGTTCCTGCAGGCGATCGCGCTCGGCGTCATCCGGCGCAAGGCCGACCTGGGCGACCGCGAAGCCAGCTTCCAGCCGCGCGGCCAGTACCTGTTCGAGGTCGAGCCGGGTTCGGGCGAATGGCTCCAGATCGGCAACGAGTATGCGATCCGCTCCAACGGCCTGCCGCCCTATTATCGCGACGGCGTGATCGGGGCCGTGCGCCACCGCCTGGCGAATGTGGGACCGCACCAGCTGGCCCTGCTGGCGGCCCTGATGCGCTACTACCAGCTGCGCGTCTACGAGCCGCGCCTCGAGGTCGACGAGACCGGCGCCCAGCTGCCGTCGCCCTCGCTGCCCAACATCACGGCGCGGCGCCTCTACGACGCCTGGATCCGCCGCGCCGCGGCGCTCGACCCGGCGCTCTCGCCGACCCACATCGAAACCGCGCTGGCCGGCATCGGCGGCTGGACCGAGACGGTGCCCGATTCGGCCAGCGACGCCTACAGCTGGGAAGTCGAGCGGCCGGTGGACAAGCGCGTGATTCCAGCGGAGATCCTCGCCAGCGACGCACGCGCCGCGGCGGTCCTGCAGTGTAGAAGCACGAGCGCCGTCGAGCTGGCCAAGCCGGCGCCGGCGCTCGACGCCGGGCCGCGCTTCAAGCTCTTCGTGCAGGGCGCCCAGCGCGGCCCCTTCACGGTGGCCGAGATCGCGGTCCAGGCTGCGCGCGGCGAGATCGATGCACAGACCCGCGCATGGAATATGGCGTGGAACCCGAAGCAGGACAAATGGAGCACGGTCGGCGCGCTGCCGGAACTGGCGGCGGTGCTGGGCGATGCGATTCCCGATCCTGACGATGCGGGCGGCCCGGGTGACGGCGTTCCGGACCCTGAATGAAGGACGGCGTGAACAGGATGGAAGACTCGATCTACCGCTGCGTCGGCCCCCAGTGCGGGCGCCTGATGCCGAGGCGGGTGCATTACTGTCCCTGGTGCGGCACGGCGCAGGGCGTGGTGCAGCCGCCTGCCGCGCCGGCGCCGGTCCTTGCCAAGCCGCCGGTGGCGCCCGCTGCCGCAGCCCAGCCGCTGCCGCCGGCCCAGCCGGCGTTCACGCCGCCGCCGCCACCGGTTCCACCCCCACCACCACCTCCGCCTCCGGCAGGCAAGCCGGAATCGGCGCAGCAGGGACCCGGCATTCCCCCGCCACCCGGCGTCGGACGCGGGGCGCCCATCCCGGCGCGTCCGCCGCAGCGCGCGCCGATCCGCCTGCGCTGGTGGATCATCTCCCTGGCCGCCCTGTGGCTGATCTGGCTGCTCGTGCGCCCGGAAGGCACCCGCATCGAGCGGCGCATGGACCGCGCGGTCAGCCTGGCCGTCGAGTGCAAGGCGCGCGAGGCCCAGGACGAGCTGATCGCACTGCGCGGCACCCGCGCCACGCCCGAGCAGCTGCGCCAGGTGCAAGCTTCGCTGAACAAGGCGGCGGCCGATTGCACCCGCGCCGAACAGCGCGCCAAGGCCTGGGAAGACGCCAGCGGCGCCATCCAGAAGCTGCGCCGCGCGCGCAGCTACGACAAGGCGCTGGCCAGGCTGGCAACCTTCACCAGGCGCTGGGGCGAGGATTTCGAGACGCGCGCCCTCAAGGAGCGGCTGGACATCGAGCGCGACCGCCCGCTGGCCGATCCCTCGCGCGGCGAGTGAGATGCACCAACGGTCAGCCGCGTTTTTTCCCTCGGGTGTATGCTGACAGGCAAGCAATAAGCCAGGAGACGGACATGAAAACGACCATAGTCGGGTCGCTGCTGGTGCTTGCCGTGCTGGCAGGCTGCAGCCGCGAGGAAGAGGCCATCGGCCCGGCCCAGCGCGCCGGCAAGGCGCTGGACGACGCCGGCGCCAAGGTATCGCGCCAGGTGGAGCAGGAACTGGAAAAAGCCGACCGCGCCGCCGAGGAGGCGCGCGAGAAGATCAAGGATGCGACCAGGGACGCCAAGGGCGGCCTGAAGCGCGCCACCGAGGAAGTCGGCAAGAAGGTCGAAGACGCCGGCGAGAAGATCCAGGACGCCGCCGATTCGAGGTAGGGTGGTCGGCTCTGCCGACCGCGCGGTCAGCTCCCCTGTGCGCCGGTAGTGCACGATTTATTACGAAACGTGGACTAATCCGGGTTTTTCGTTCAATCGACCACGACTCGTGATGCATCCGCGGTGTGAACGCTACGCGCTGGCCCGCTGCTCCAGCCACTCTCCCTGCACCACCGACAGCTTGACCTGCCCCGCGCGCCAGGCGCGCTCGAGGTTCTGCTCCACGTCCGCGATGCAGACCTGGGACGGTTCGGCGAAGCCCTGCACCCCGTAGGCGCGGTTGCGGCCGTGGGCCTTGGCCAGGTACAGCGCCATATCGACGATGTTCACCGCGCGCTCCCATGGCAGCGTCTCGTCTCCGCAGGTGAGCGGGAAGGGTGCGAAGCCGATCGAGACGTTCACGGTCAGGGTCTGGCCGCCGTGCTCGATGCGTACCGCCGAGATGCCGCTCAGGAGGCGCTGCGCCACTTCGTCCAGGCCGTTGTGCGGGATGGACGGCAGGAAGGCCAGGAATTCCTCGCCGCCCCAGCGCACGATCATGTCGGTCTCGCGCAGGATCTCGCGCAGGCTGGCCGACATCGCGGTGAGCACGGCGTCGCCGGCGGCATGGCCGTGGCTGTCGTTGATGTGCTTGAAGTGGTCGACGTCGAGCAGGAACAGGGCGCCGCAAGGCTCGCGGTTCGCCTGGGGCACCTGGTTGCGCATGAACTCGAGGAAGTGGCGGCGGTTGTACAGGCCGGTCAGCGGATCGCGCACGCTCTGCTGCTTGAGTTCCTTGTTCTTCAGGTAGAGCTGGGCGTTGGCCTGGCGCACCTTGCGGTACAACATCCCGACCACCACCGAAGCGAGCGCGAACACGGCGGCCAGCAGCCACCACACGCGCTGCTGCAGGCGGTTCACTTCGTTCTCGGTACGCAGCAGTTCGATCTGGCGCTGCTTCTTCTCGGTCTCGTACTTGGCCTGCAAGTCGAGCACCGCGCGCTGGCGGCGTTTCTCGAACAGCTCGTTCGAGATCTCCCGTTCGCGGTGGTAAGCCTTCAGCGCTCCCCCCAGGTCGCCGGCGCGCTCGAGCGCCTGGCCGTATTCGACCAGCACCGCCTGCAGTTCCGGCTTGTCGCCCAGGTTCTCGTAGGCGCGCATCCCTTCTTCGATGTAGCGCTTGCCTTCGGCCAGGCGGCCGGTCGCCAGGTAGGCCTGGCCGAGGTTCAGGCGCGCCGTCGCTCCGAGTCCGATGTCGTTGAGCCTTTCCGCGGACACGAGCGCTTCTTCCCCATAGCGGATGACGTTGGCGTAGTCCTTCAGCTTCAGGTAGCAGTCCGACAGGTTGACCAGCGATAAGGCCGCCATCGACTCGGCACCCAGGCTGCGCTCGATCGCCAGGCTCTCCAGCAGGGCCTTCAGGCCGCGCTGGTACTGGCCCGAACCGACCGCCAGACCGTATTCCGAGTGCTTGAGGGTGGCCATGCGGCCCGGCGAGTTGGTCTGGCGCGCCGCCGCCAGCGCTTCCTCGAGCGCCTCGAATCCCTTGTCGTGCTCGCGCATCTGGCCATACAGGCGGATCAGGGCGTTCAGGGCCATCACGATCTGGGTCGGATCGCGGTGCTGGCGCGCCAGCGTGGCTGCTGCCTGCAGGCGCTCGAGCGCTTTCGGGAAGTTGCCTTCCTCCGCCCAGGTTTCGCCGGCAGTGATGGTCGCGCGCACCTGCAGCTCGATATTGTCGGTGGTATAGGCCAGCTTCTCGGCCTCGCGGGCGAAACGGTGCGACTTGGCCAGTTCCTGGGTACTGTAGGCGATGTAGCCCTTGAACAGCAGCCCCTTGGCGATCGCCACATTGTTCTTGTGCTCGTGGCCGAGCGCCAACAGCTCGTCGGCCACGCTGGTCGCCTCGCTCATCTTGCCGATCGCGTAGTAGCCGTAGGTAAGCTGGTTCAGGAACTCGATCCGGTCGGGCAGCGGCGCGGCGCGGCCTTCCTGTTCCATCGCGAGCAGCAGCGGCAGCGCGCGTTCGGGCACGTACTTGTTGATTTCCCTCGCTTCGGCCAGGCGTTCGGCCAGCGGACGCTGCTCGCCAGCGTGGATGCCGGCTGCGGCAATGCACAGTGCGGCGGCTAGGGCGATGCGTCGGGAACGCGTCAGGGCGCGATGAGTAGCGGAAGGCATGGAAGGTATCTGGACGCCAGCGAAAGGTACATTTGTTTGGAAATATTATAGGCGTGTTGCAAATTAGAAATTCACTTTCTCGCCAATTGTCACCAAAATGACACATTAGTACGTACAAATAAGACGTATTCTCAACATCGTTCACACCGCGTTTTTGACCATCCGTCGCAAACCGCTGGTGGCCGCCACCCCGCTTTCCTTATCCTCGAACCAACAACAACAGGAGGGGAAACTCATGCTGGAACTGCGCACGGTGTCCAAGAAATTCGGCAAGGAAGTCAGGGCGGTGGACGAAGTCACGCTGTCGCTCGGGCAGGGCGTGGTCGGGCTGATCGGCCACAACGGGGCCGGCAAGTCGACCTTGATGGGAATGATCGCCACGCTGGCGCGTCCGAGCAGCGGCCAGATCCTGTTCGACGGCGTCGATATCGTGCGCAAGCCGGACGCGATCAGGCGCCGCCTGGGCTACCTGCCGCAGGATTTCGGCGTCTACCCGAACCTGAGCGCCCTCGAGTTCATGCAGTACTTCGCCGCCCTCAAGGGCGTGCGCGACCCCGCGCGCATCCGGCGCCTGCTGGAACTCGTCAACCTGCACGACCAGGCGCACCGCCCGGCCGCCTCCTTCTCGGGCGGCATGCGGCGCCGCCTCGGCATCGCCCAGGCCCTGCTGAACGACCCCGACATCCTGGTGGTGGACGAACCCACGGCCGGCCTCGACCCCGAGGAGCGCCTGCGCTTTCGCAACCTGCTGGGCGAGCTGGGCTACGGCAAGCTGGTGATCCTCTCGACCCACATCGTGTCCGACGTCGAGAGCATCGCCACCGAGCTGGCCATCATGCGCGCCGGCCGCCTGGTCGCGCACGAGTCGCCGGATGCCATCCTGCGCCTGGCCAGAGGCCAGGTGTGGAGCGCCAGCGTGGCCGAACATGACTACGCCGCGCTGCGCGAGCGCGTGCACGTGCTGCAGGCCCAGCGCCAGGATGGCCGCGTGCTGCTGCGCATCGCGCATCCCGAGCTGCCTTGCCTGGGCGCGCGCGAGGCCGAGCCGACGCTGGAAGAAGCGCTGATGGCGCAGCGCTATGCCGTGCAGGAGGAAGCTGCATGAATGCTCACCCACTGTTCCTGCTCGCCGCCAACGAGGTGCGCCTGCGGCTGCGGCGCCTGTCCACCCTGGTCACGATCCTGGCGGTGGTGGCCGTCACCTGGGCCATGATCTCGGACATCCGCACCGGCAAGGCCCTGATGATCGTCCACGATGCGCGCGTGCTGTACACCAGTTCCGCGCTGGCGCTCGGCAGCGCCACCATGGCCAGCCTGCTGTTCAGTCTTGCGGGCTTCTACCTCGCGCGCGGACGCACCGGGGAAGACCTGAGAAGCGGCATCGGCGGCGTGATCGGCGCGACGCCGGCGGGCAATGCCCTGCTGGTGTTCAGCCGCTGGCTCGGCGCCGTGGGTTCGCTGGTGATCCTGCTGGGCGCCTTCATGCTCACCACCTTCGCCTGCCACCTGCTGCGCGGCGACGGTCCCCTGCAGCCCCTGGTCTACCTGGAGACCTACACCCTGATGCTGCTGCCGATGGCCATGTTCGCGGCCAGCTGCGCGGTCCTGTGCGACAGCTGGGGGCCATTGATGGGCAAGGGCGGCGACCTGCTGTACTTCATCGTGTGGATGATGCTGCTCTCGCTCGGCGCGGCGGTCGAGGAGGGTACGAAGGCATCGTCCCTGGCCTGGCTCGATTTCACCGGCCTGGCCAACGCCCTGAACGGCCTGCGCAGCCAGGTGGCGACCGAATCGCTGGGCATCGGCATGATGCCGTTCGATGCCGCCCTGGCGCCGCTCGAACTGCCGCAGTCGATGTGGACCGCCGACATGGTGCGCGCGCGCCTGCTGTCCGCGGTGCTGGCGCCGTTGCCGCTGCTGCCCGCGATGCTCCTGTTCCACCGTTTCTCGCCGGACCGCGTCAAGGCGGGCAAGGCGCGCCGCCGCCGCACCCCGCTGGCCCTGCTCAACGGCTGGCTGCGTCCCCTGGCCAGCTGCGTGCAGCCGCTGATGCGGCTCGCTGCGCGCACGCCCGGCCCGCTCGGGCAGGTGCTGGCCGACGCCGGCCTGGTGTTGATGACGGCGCCCAGCGCGATCCTGGTGCTGGCCCTGTGCTTCCTGGGTGGCCTGCTGCTGCCCGCCACCGTGCTGCCCGGCCTGCTCGTCGGCGCGGTGGCCTTCTGGGGCATCCTGTGCAGCGAGAGCACGACCCGCGACGCCACGGCCGGCTGCGAAGGATTGACAGGCGCGGCGCCAGGCGGCGTGCCGCGCCGCTTCCTGCGCCAGTGGGGCGCGGCGCTTCTGCTGGGCCTGCTCTCTACGGCGCCCATCGCGCTGCGCTGGAGCGCCACCGACCCGGTGCGCGCCTTCGCCCTGCTGGCCGGGGTGGCTGCACTGGCAGGCTGCGCCGCCCTGTTCGGCCTGCTGAGCCGTACGCCGCGCCTCTTCCTGGGCCTCTTCCTGTTCGGCCTCTACGTGGCGATCCAGGCCAAGGGCGTGCCGATGATGGACGTGGTCGGCTTCCACGGCGACGCCACCCTCGCATCGGGCGCCACCTTCCTGGCGGCCGGACTGGCCTCTGTCGCAGCCGGCATGGCCTGGACCCGGCGCGGCGAAGGCTAACACCCTGGTGTCAGGTCTGACAAATAGACACGAGCTCAGGTTTGGACTGTATTTAATGTTGAGTTCGTGTCCGAATGTCAGACCTGACACCAAGGGTGATACCAAGGGTGCGCGTGGTGGTGGTGGCGGTGGCGCCGGAACGGCGCTGGGGGTTCTACCGGCATGGGGCTTGGCTGGTGAGCGGAGCCGGGCCTGATACCATCGCGGGCATGAGACTCCGTGAAATCGCCATCGGCGCCGTGCTCGCCGCCCTGCTTGCGGGCGGGGTGGCGCTGACCGTCCCGCCGCCCGCACCCGTCATCGTCGACGTGCCCGCGCCGAGACCCGCCAGGTTGGCCCACGCTCCCGTGCCCGGCACAACGCCCGTCACGGATACGCCGCCGCCGGCAGCGGTGCAGCCGGAAGCGAGCTGGCGCGACATGCATGCGAAATACGCGGGCGCCCGCAACCTGCGTGTGTTCTTCTACGAAGCGCTGCGCAAACCCGGGAACGGCGCCTACTTCTATGCGATGCGGGTGCTCGAGACGTGCGGGCTGGTCTTGAAGGCCGCGCCGTCCGCGCTCCCTGACGAGCGCAGGAAAGCCGCCGACGCCCTGCTGCAGCGCTGTGATTTCACTGCCGAGGGATTGGCGGACGCAGGGCGCGAGCTGGACGCGGCCCGCAACATCGGCCTGAGCACCGATCCGCTGCTGGGCAGCATGTTCGACTACCTGTCCGCGGACGGCCCGGACGGCCGGGCGACCATGCTGCAGGCGGCCTTCGAGCAGGGCAATCCGGAAGTCATCGCCTCGCTGGTCGCACCGGCGATCGAGGCGCAGATGGCGCCGGCGATCACGCCCGAGCGCGACTCGACCGCGCTGGGCGTGCCCTTCGGCGCCACCCTGGTCGCCTGCCGCCTGGGAGCAAACTGCGGTCCGGACTCGGTGCGCACGCTGGAACTGTGCATGCAGATGGGCTGGTGCGGCGGCAGCGTTCCGGAAGCGCTGCGCCAGGGCCTGGGCAAGAACTTCGCCGCGCTCGACGGCGTCGCCACGCGCGTGCTGCGGGATATCGAGCGCCGCAATGCGGCGCGCCTCGTGCCGCCGGATCGCGGCTAGATCGCGATCTGCTGCAGCAGGTAGAGCCGCTGGTACAGGCCGCCCTCGATGCGCATCAGGTCCTCGTGCGAACCGGCTTCGGTAATGCGGCCGTGGTTCAGCACGATGATGCGGTCGGCCGCGCGGATCGTCGACAGGCGGTGGGCGATCGCGATGATCGTCACCTTGCCGCGCAACTCTTCCAGCGCTTCCTGCACGATCTGCTCGGTGGCGCTGTCGATGCGCGAGGTCGCTTCGTCCAGCAGCAGGATGCGCGGCTCGCCGGCCAGGGCGCGGGCGATCGCCACCAGCTGCTTCTGGCCCGACGAGAGGCGCGAGCCGCCTTCGCCGAGCTGGGTCTCGTAACCCTGTTCCAGCGCCGCGATGAAGTCGTGGGCATGGGCCGCACGCGCGGCCGCTTCGATGCGTTCGAGCGACAGGCCGCGGCCCATGTCGATGTTCTCGCGCGCAGTGGCGGCCATGATGAAGGGATCCTGCGGCACCAGGCCGACCTCGTTGCGGAAGCGCTCGTTGCCGATCGCCGCGAGCGGCAGGCCGCCGATCTCGATCGTCCCTTCGTCCGCCGTGTAGTAGCGCAGCAGCAGCGAAAGCAGGGTCGACTTTCCGCTGCCGGTGTGGCCGACGATGCCGAAGAAGGCGCCCTGCGGGATGTCGAGCGAGACGTCGTGCAGCACGCGCTGGCCTTCCACGTAGGCGAAGTTCACATCGCGCACACGCACGGCAGGCGCCTTCGGATCGAAGGCCGCGGCGTTCTCGACGCGGCCGGCCAGGTGCTCGGCCGCGCCGCCTTCGTCGAGCAGGGCGGACACGCGCGCGGTCGCCACCACCGCCTGCTGCAGGCCGCTGAACTGCATGGTGATCTGGATGAGGGGCTCCACCACCCGCGCGATGTAGCTGATGAAGGCGTACAGCACGCCGACTTCGACCGCATTCATCTGGCGCTGGCCGAAGCCGTAGATGACGATGGTGAGCAGCACCACGTTGAGCAGGTCGAGCGCGGGCCGCAGCAGGAAGGCATTGGCCTTGAGTTCCTTCAGGCGCGCGACGCGGTGGGCGCGGTTGGTGTTCAGGAATCGCTCGCCGAAACGCTTCTCCGCATTGCTGGCCTGGAGCACGCTCATGCCGCCGATCGACTCGGCCATCTGGCCGTTGATGTCGCTACGCAGCGCGCGGGCGCGCGTGACTGCCGGCGCCGAGAGGCGCTGGTAGAGCCAGACGATACCCACCACCGCCGGCACCAGGGCCAGCACCACCAGCATCAGGCGCCAGTCGAGCCAGGCCATCGCGATCATTGTCCCGACCAGCACGATGGTCGAGTCGAGCATTACGAACAGCACCTGGATGTAGAGGGTCTTGACGGCCTCGGTGTCGTTGGTCACGCGGCTGACCAGCTGGCCGGTGATGGCGCGGTCGAAGAAGGCCATCGGCAGGCGCAGCACGTGGCCGTAGACCCATTCGCGCAGGCGGCGCACCGAGCGCATCGCCAGGCCCGAGAGGCGGATCAGCTGCAGGTAGCGGATCCAGGACGACACCCAGCCGGTGACCACCAGGCCGCCCAGCAGCAGCGACATGCGGGTCCAGTCGAGGTTGCGGGTCAGGAGGTGTTCGTCGATGAGCATCTTGCCCAGCAGCGGGCCGACGACTTCGAGGGCGGCGGCGATCGCGAGCCAGAAGGTGGCCCAGACCAGGTGGCGCTTGTCGGGTTCGGCGGCGCGGCGCAGCAGGCCGGCCGCCTGCCTGGCCTGGGCGCGCATATCCCTGGTTTCCAGTTTCGGGTCAGGCTGCGTCAATGCTGGCCTCCAGTTGTTGATAGCGCCACTGGCTGGCATACCAGCCATCCAATGCGAGCAGTTCCTCGTGGGTGCCGGATTCCGTGATGCGGCCGTCGCGCAGCACCACGATGCGGTCGGCCCCTGCGACGGCGGACAGGCGGTGGCTGGCGATGATGGCGGCGCGTTCGGGCCCGAATTTTCCTCCCCTTGCACGGAGTTCGTCGAGGTGTTCGAGGATGCGGGTCTCGGTGCCGGTGTCGACCGCCGACAGGGCGTCGTCCAGCAGCAGCAGCGCGCTGTCGGCCAGCAGCGCGCGCGCGATCGCCACGCGCTGGCGCTGGCCGCCCGACAGGGTGATGCCTTTCTCGCCCACCGGCGTGTCGTAGCCGTAGGGGAAGCGCAGGATGTCGTCGTGGATCGAGGCCATCTTCGCCGCTTCCTCCACCTCCGCGCGTGAAGCGCCGGGGCGGGCCAGCGCGATGTTCTCGGCGATGGTCGCGGAGAACAGGAAGGATTCCTGCGGCACCCAGCTCATGGCCGAGCGCAGGGCCTCCAGGCGGTAGGCGCCCAGCGGCTGGCCGGCCCAGGTAACCAGGCCGCTTTGCGGCGTGGCCTGGCGCAGCAGCACGCGCAGCAGGGTCGATTTGCCGGCGCCGGTGGGGCCGACCAGGCCCAGGGTCTGGCCCGGCTCCACCGTCACCGAGACCTTGTCCAGCGCCGGCTTTTCCGCCTCGTGGTAGGCGAAGGTGACCCGGTCGACCGCCAGTGCGCCGCGCCCGACGCTCGCCAGGGTGCCCGTATCCTCGACCGTGAGCGGCGCGTCCAGCAGCGGCTGCAGGCGATTCAGGCCGGCGCGGCCGCGTTCGATCAGGGAGAGCACCCAGCCGGCCGCGAACATCGGCCAGATCAGCTGGCCCAGGTACATCGTGAAGCTGGTCAGGTCGCCGACCGTAAGCTCATTGTTCCAGACCAGGTAGCCGCCCAGGCCGAGCGTGAGGCCGGTCGCGGCGGTGAGCGTCAGGCCGACGGCCGGCTCGTAGGCCGCTTCCCAGCGCTGGGCGTTCAGGCTGGCATTGGCCGCATTGCCGGCCAGCTCGCTGAACTGCGTGGCGCTGCGCGTCTCCAGGCCGAGGGCGCGCAGGGTGCGCACGCCGGAGAGCGATTCCTGCACATGGTCGTTCAGTGCCGAGAATCGCTTCAGGGCATCCGCTTCGGCATGGTGGACCTGGGTCGAGATGCGCCAGAAGGCGAAGGCCATCAGCGGGAAGGGCAGCAGGGCGACGCCGGCCAGGCGCGGATCCACGCCGAGGGTCATGATGCCGATCACGATCACCAGAGTGAGGGTGCCGTCGAAGCCGGCCAGCATCGCTTCGCCGGCCGCCATCTCGATGGCGTCGATGTCGTTGGTGGCCAGGGCCATCAGGTCGCCGGTGCGCTGGCGCTGGTAGAAGCCCGGGCCCTGGCTGGCCAGGCGCGCATACAGGCGCGTGCGCAGCTCCACGCCGAGGTTGTAGGCGGCCGAATACAGGCGGATGCGCCAGCCGACCCGCAGTACGTAGATGGCGACGCCAAGACCCAGCAGCTGGGCCAGGCCGAGCAGCAGCGCGCGCCCGTCGAGGCTGTGCGCCGCCAGGCCGTCGATCAGGGCGCCGACCTTGCGCGGAATCAGCACCGTACAAATGGCCACGCCGGCCAGCATGAAGGCCGACGAGACATAGGCCGGCCAGTGACGGCGGACGAAGCCGCCGATCAGCCTTGCGAGACTCATGCAGTATTTCCTAGGAGATTTTTGCGCCCAAAACAAAAGCGGGCCGAAGCCCGCTAGTGTAGTCGCTTTACCAATCAGGCGCAGCGAGGTGCTCTACTTCTTACGGCGGGGAGAGGTCGGCGGCAGCTCAATTTTCGGCGCCTCCGCTTCGTCGCGCGCTGCGACCGGAGCGGCGGCCGGATGCGGCACGACGGCGGCGCGGGCCGTGCCCTTGCCGGCGGCCTTGGCGATGGCCTTCGGTTCGGCCACCGGGGCCGGCGCGGCTTCCGCAGCGGTGACGATCAGCTCGACCGCCGGCTCCGGCTCGGCGAGCACGAGCGGCTCGCTCGGCGCAGCTTCCGGCACGGCCGCCGCCACGACGGGTTCGGGAACAGGAGCCGGAGCCGGAACAGGAGCCGGGGCAGGAGCGACGGCCTTGAATGCCACCGTCTCGACGTTGGCGCCCGACAGCACCGGCGTGCGGACCGCATGGGGCTTGATGCCGCCGGCAATGCTCATCAGTTCGCGTCCATAGGAGAACAGGCTGCGCACCTGCTCTTCGGCGTGGCCGCCCAGCATCAGGAGGTCGCGCGGATCGCGCGAGGCGAACAGGGCGGTGGCGGTGCGGGCCGACCGTTCGAGGGCGTCGCGCGAGGTGGCCAGGTTGAGGGCAGCGACCCGGCTGGCGCTCTCGAAAGCCTGGTTGGCGAGGGAGTGGAAGATGTCGAAGCCGGCTTCGAACTGGGCCTTGCGTGCTGCGGTGAATTGCTCGGGAAGTGAAGTCATGCGAATTCCTTATCGGTCATTTTATGGCGCACTGCAATATCGGCTAGTGTAGCCATGAAAGGCCGCGCTTGCAAAGCACTTCTTTTTTGTTTTACAACAAAGATATTGCAGTGCAGCATGGTCATCTGCTTCCGGCAGGCCTGGCTCGACGGAAATGGCTACAATCTGGAAAACCAGACAAGGAGCTTGCATGGATCTCGTGATTCGGAATGCGACATTGCCGGACGGCAGCCATGGCATCGATATCGGCATCGAAGGCGAACGCATCGTCGCGGTGGAGCAGCGGATGAGGGCGCAGGGTGCGCGCGAGATCGATGCGGGCGGCGACCTGGTCAGCCCGCCTTTCGTGGACGCCCATTTCCACATGGATTCCGTGCTCAGCTATGGCCTGCCGCGCGTGAACCGCAGCGGGACCTTGCTCGAAGGCATACGCGTATGGGGCGAACTCAAGCCCCAGCTGAGCCAGGAAGCCCTGGTCGAACGCGCGCTGCGCTATTGCGACTGGGCGGTGGCGCGCGGCCTGCTGGCGATCCGCACCCACGTCGACGTCTGCGACGACCGCCTGCTGGCGGTCGAGGCCCTGCTCGACGTGAAGCGGCGCGTCGCCCCCTATCTCGACCTGCAGCTGGTCGCCTTTCCCCAGGACGGCCTGCTGCGCAGCCCCGGCGCCTTCGATAACCTGAAGCGCGCCATCGGCATGGGCGTGGACGTCGTCGGCGGCATCCCCCACTTCGAGCGCACCATGGCGCAGGGCGCCGAATCGGTGCGCCTCCTGTGCGAGTTCGCGGCCGACAAGGGCCTGCGCGTGGACATGCATTGCGACGAGACCGACGACCCGATGTCGCGCCATATCGAGACCCTGGCCTACGAGACCCAGCGCCTCGGCCTGCAGGGAAGGGTGGCAGGCTCGCACCTGACCTCCATGCACTCGATGGACAACTATTACGTGAGCAAGCTGCTGCCCCTGATCGCGGAAAGCGGGGTCGCGGCGATCGCCAACCCGCTCATCAACATCACCCTGCAGGGCCGCCACGACAGCTACCCGAAGCGGCGCGGCATGACCCGGGTGCCGGAGCTGCTGGCCGCCGGCGTGGACGTCGCCTTTGGCCACGATTGCGTGCTCGATCCCTGGTACGGCATGGGTTCGGGCGACATGCTGGAAGTGGCGCACATGGGCCTGCACGTAGCGCAGATGACCGGCGTGGAGGCGATGCAGGCCTGCTTCACCGCCGTGACCGACACGCCGGCGCGCATCCTCGGCCTCGAGGGCTACGGCATCAGGACCGGCTGCCATGCGGACCTGGTGCTGCTCGATGCCGGCTCGCCGGTGGAGGCGATCCGCCTGCGCGCGGCGCGCCGGCTGGTGCTGCGGCGCGGCGCCATCGTGTCCGAGACGCCGCCTGCCCAGGCAACCCTGCACCTGCCCGGCAGGCCGGCCGCCACCGATTTCCGGATTCCCTCGCATGGCGCGCACAATACGTAACAAAATCCTATGAAGACGGGGTCGGTTTGCGGCTAGAATAGAACGCTTTCCAGTTCAGCAACGCGTTCCGAAAGTCGTGAAAGACATCCAGATCCGCCCCGCCGGCGAGCAGGACTTCGAAGCGATGTGGGGCATCTTCAGCACCCACCTCGCTGCCGGCGACAGCTATCCCTTCACTCCCGCCACCTCGCGCGAAGCCGCCCATGCCTACTGGCTGGGGGCAGGCGTGTCGAGCTTCGTGGCGGTGTCCGGGGGCGGGCGCGTGCTCGGCATGTACCGTCTGCTGCCGAACCAGGTCGGGCGCGGCCACCACGTCGCCAACGCCTCCTTCATGGTCAGCCCCTCGGCGCAAGGCGCGGGCGTGGGGCGCATGCTGGGCGAGCATTGCCTGGGCGAGGCGCGCACCCAGGGCTTTCTCGCCATGCAGTTCAACCACGTGGTGAGCACGAATACCGCCGCCATCCGTCTCTGGAAGAAACTCGGCTTCTCCATCGTCGGTACCCTGCCCAAGGCCTTCCGCCACCGGCGCCTCGGCTATGTGGACGCCTACGTGATGTACCAGCTGCTGCAGGACCCGGACCACTGGCCCACGGTGGACGCATGAGCGAAGTCCTCCGGACCGCACGCTTGCGGCTGCGCGTGGCAACGCCGGAAGATGCGCCGTTCTACCTCGAACTCGTCAACGATCCCGATTTCATCATCCACATCGGCGACCGCGGCCTGCGCACCCTCGAGGCCGCGGCGGGCGCCATCGAAGCCGGGCCCGTGGACATGCAGCGTCGCCGCGGCCACTCGCTCTACCTGGTCGAGCGTCTCGAAGATGGATTGCCTGTGGGCATGTCCGGCCTGATCAAGCGCGACACCCTCGAGAATGTCGACCTCGGCTATGCCTTCCTGCCGGCACATCGCGGTCTCGGCTATGCCTTCGAAGCCGCCCAGGCCGTCACCGCGCATGCCCGGAGCCTCGGCATTCCACGCCTGGCCGCCATTACCAATCCGGCCAACACGGCATCGATCGGGCTCTTGCTCAAACTTGGCATGACCTTCGAGCGCTTCGCCGTGCTGGTCGAGGGCCAGCCGGGTGTGAACGTCTACGGAATGGCGCTGGCGCGGAGCTGAGCCTTGTGTGCGCTGCCTGACGCACCGTAGCAGGCGCCGGTGGTAGGATGGCGTTGCCATAAAAACGACCACCTTTCTCCGAGCCTTCGATGCCTTTCAATCCGCCCAGCGAACCGCGTCCCGACGCCCCCATCTTCGTTGTCCTCAATGCCGGCTCGGGCCATTCGGAAACGGCGCTGCGCCGTTCGACCATCGAATCGGTGCTGGCCGCAGCCGGCCGTAGCTGCCACCTGGAAGTGGTCGATGATCCCGAACGCTTGCAGGCGATCGCCCGCGGCATGGCGCAACAGGCCCTGGCCGCGAACGGCATTCTGGTCGCCGCCGGTGGCGACGGCACCATCAACACGGTGGCCCATGAGGCCGTGCTGGCCGGCTGCATCTTTGGGGTTTTGCCGCAGGGCACCTTCAACTACTTCGGCCGCACCCACGGCATTCCCGAAGACCTGGCCGAAGCCGTCTATTCATTGCTGCGCGCCAAGGTGCGGCCGGTGCAGGTGGGCCTGCTCAACAACAAGATTTTCCTCGTCAACGCCAGTGTCGGCCTGTATCCGAAACTGCTGGAAGAGCGCGAGCACGACAAGCGCCAGTACGGCCGCAGCCGCGTGGTCGCCTTCTTCTCGGCAATCAAGATCGCGCTGCGCCCGCACCGCCACCTGCGTATCACCCTCGAGCAGGATGGCAAGGAACGCCGCCTGCGCACCACCACCTTGTTTGTCGGGAACAACCGCCTGCAGCTGGAACAGGTCGGCATGGATGGCCTGACCGAGGCGGTGGAGGAGGGCCAGCTGGTCGCCATCGCCCCGCGCCCCATGGGCAAGCTGGGCCTGCTCGGCCTCCTGCTGCGCGGCTTGCTGGGACGCTTGAAGGATGCCGACGTCGAGGCCTTCGCCTTCAAGCGCCTGACGGTGCGCACCCCGGCCGTGTACGGCCGCAAGCGCATGAAGGTCGCGGCGGACGGCGAGGTGACGACGATGCCGATGCCGCTCGAATTCCGGGTGCTGGAAGGGCGGCTGGCCCTGATGGTGCAGGGACCGTCGCGCAAGGAAGCACGCGAGGTCCCCGAGGTCGAAGCATCGTAAAGGCTAGCGCGTGCGCAGCAGCCGTACGCCCATGATGTCGACGCGGTTGTAGGGCCCCTTGCCGCCGCCCGCGCCGCTGAAGCTGCTGTTACTGTCGAGATAGCTCATATTGTAGAAGTCGCTCATCTCGATGCGGTAGCGGCCGGTCTTCAGGTTCGCGGCCAGCGGCGTCGAATACACGGCCGGGGTGTTGCTCTTCGCCGTCGGAGCGTGCGGCATCTGGACCACGCCCTGCGCCACCGTCCTGCCGGCTGCGTCCTTCACCATCAGCCACTTCATTCCGTTGCTGATCCCCAGGTTCACCAGGTTGGCCGCATTGTGGTAGCGGACCTGCACCTGGTAGCGGCCGGGCGCCGCCACCTCGATGCGCTCCACGGCGAAGCGGTCGCCCGGCTGGCCCCAGCCCACGATGCGCGGCATCGAGAACTGCGCGTCCGGCGCGCTGGCGGCGATGTTCGAAGCGATACGCGGGTCGTCCGCGCCGATCTCGATGCCGGCATCGACGCATTGCGGGATGCTGTGGTGGCTGCGGTTGCCGCTCGCCCTGTCGCGCGCCGCCAGGACGTAACAGGCGCTTGCGCTGCCATTGCGGTCGCGCCATTCGCCCGATTGAAGGTCGTCGGCCGCCAGCTTGCCGTCGCGGTAGACGCTGTAGACGAGGCCCTGCTCGGGTGCGAACTTCAGAACAGCGCCGTCCTTGTCCCGCGTGAGCGAAACGATGGCCGGCTCGCGCGGGCCGAAGGTCGCGCCACCGGGAGCGTAGGGGCTGTCCTGCACGCGCCGGATCGCCTGCTGGCCCGGCAGCAGCTTGCCGAGCACGATCTCGATGTCGTTCCGTTCGCGCAGCTGGGCCAGGCGGATGGTGTGGCCTGCCGGCTTGCCGTTCAGGCGGATCTGCTGCACCGCGTAGTAGCCTTCGTCCTGGCTCACGGCCGGCAGGCGCAGGCGCACGCCGATCTGCTTGCCGTGCAGGCGCAGGTCCTGCAGCGCGATCTCGTTCGCGCCGGCGAACTGCTCGCGGCGCAGCCTGGCCGTCACGAAAGGACGCAGGGCGATGCCATCGTCGAGCGCGGACACGCCGAACACGCCATTGATCACCATGCCGAGGTAGGCGCCCACGGACCAGAGCTGGCGCCGCGAATTGATCACGGGGCCGATCAGGGAAGGATTGGCCTCGTCGAGCAGCAGCGGCTGGCCGGACAGCCACTCGAGGTTCTCCATGTTCGACAGGTTCAGGGCCGCGCCGCGCATGAGGGTGGCGTAGGCCGCGTCGGCCACCGCCACGTTGCCCACCAGCGCCGCCGCCTTCAGGCCGTAGCCGGTGACGAAAGGCCAGATGGCGCGGTTGTGGTAGACCGGCATGCCGGGCTGCTGGGGCCAGATCACGGGCGCGCCCATCGGGCCGTGCGGGTAGCGCGCCAGGATGGCGCGGGCCTGTTCGTCATCGGCCACGCCGGTGGTGATGGCCAGCGCCAGGCCGAGCCAGTCGAACTTGTGCAGCGGCGCGCCGTCCAGGTGGCCCGCCGTCATGCTGCTGTACATGCCGGCGTCCTTCAGCCACAGGCGCGCGTTGATGGCGCGTTTCAGGCTTGCCGCCCAGTCTTCATAGCGCTGCGCGCGTGCCGCCTGGCCCTGTTCGCGCGCCAGGCGCGCGGCAAGGCGCAAGGCCTGGTAGTGCGCGACGTTGGTCGACAGCGACTTCGAGGTCGACATCGCCGCCAACTGGTTCGGCACCCAGGCGGCGTAGCTCTGGTCGCGCCAGTCGAGGAAGGATTGTTCGCCGGTGTACAGGCCGGATTCCGGGTCGAAGGCGGCGATGCGGTCGTTCTCGATGGTATTCGAGAGGGCCTGGAGGGCGCGCCGCGCGAAGGGTGCGCGTTCGGAAGGGCTCAGGGTGCGCAGCGCTTCCTCGGCCGCGAAGGCCCAGGTGACGCGGTCGGTGCTGACCGGCCAGCTGCCGCCGCTGCCGGTGTCCTGCACGATCTGCAGGCCGTCCTCCGTCCCCGCTGCCTGCGCGGGGATGTCCACGCCCTTGCGCCAACCGGACAGCTTGAAGTCGAGCGAGTTGCGCACGCGCTGGGGATCGAGCATGGCCAGGCCCAGGTCGGCCGCGTAGGAGAGGTCGCGGGTCCAGACGTAGTGCCATTTCTCGCCGGTGGCGAAGCACTCGCAGGGAATCGGCGCGCCGCCGTTGTAGTTGCCGTCGCGGATCTGGCTGACCGAGTCCAGGCGCATCTCGGCGCCGGCCAATGCGAACAGGGCGTCGAAAGCCAGGTTGCCGGTGCGGATGCGCGGCAGGCCGGCTTCCTCGCGGTAGCTGATGTGCTGCGGACCCGGATCGCGCAGGTTCATGCTGCTCGACTGCGTGTAGCCGCGCAGCGCGGCCGCCGCATCCGGCGAGGAAAAGCGCGCGTTTTCCTGCTTGCCGTCCCAGGTCGGCCAGGCAAGCTGGGCGACCTGGCGGCCGGCATGCGGGTCGGATTGCGCGGCAGCCTGCCGGTCCGCCAGGCGCACCACGCGCAGCTGGGGCGCGGCAGGAACGCTGGTGTCGACCGTGAAGCGGTAGGTGCCGGTCTGGCGCACGAACAGGTAGTCCTCCGGGCCGGCGCGGGTCTCGAGGCGGTAGGGCGTATCAGGCGCCACGGTGACGCTGCGGGTGCTGTCCACCACCCATTCGTCGCTCCAGTCGCCGCTGCCGACCTTGAAGGCGTGGTTGCCGGGGCCAACCAGGATGTCGGCCTCCCAGAGCTTGTCGCCCTTCTTGACGAGCGCGTTGTCCGTGCCCCAGCCGTTGAAGGCGCCGCGCACGTACAGGTGCTTGTCCTGGGCGCTGGCCGGCAGGCAGGCCAGAAGCGCCGCTGCAGCGAGGAGCCGGCGCATCATCGTGCGGTCTCCAGTTCCAGCACCACGCTGGCCATCGCGGGCAGGCGCAGTTCGCCCTGCAGGTCGAAGCGGCGGCCGCTCAGGACGTCGACGCCGCCCGGCACGCCGTCCAGCATTTCGCGGAAGCGCGCCGTGTCGAGCGCCATCTCCTTCGGATTGTTGTTGAAGGCGACCAGCACTTTTTTATCTCCCTCGTAGCGGAAGTAGACCCAGGTATTGTCGCGCGGGCCGAAGTGCATCATCCTGCCCTTGTGGATGAGCGGCTGGCCCTTGCGCCAGTTGGCCAGCTTGCGCACCAGCTCCCGGGCGGCGCGTTGTTGGTCGTTCAGTCCTTTGCCGGTAAAGGCGTCGACCTTGTCTCCCGCCCAGCCGCCCGGGAAATCGCGGCGGTAGCTGGCGTCGTCGCGTTCTCCCGTGGCGCTGGTCATCAGGATCTCGTCGCCCGTATAGAGCTGGGGGATGCGCGGCATCGTCATCAGGAAGACCATCATCATGCGGTAGCGGTCGAAGTTCTCGCCCACGGTGCTCCAGATGCGCGAGACGTCGTGGTTGGCCTCGAACAGCACCAGGTTGCCCGGTTCCGGGTAGAGATAGTCTTGCGAGAGCGTCTCGTAGACCTCGTTGAAGACGTTGTGGCCCTTGTCCTTGGCGAGCGCCGTGCGCATCGCTTCCGCAAGCGGGAAGTCCATCATGCTCGGCGTCGAGGCGCGGTAGCCGTCGAAGTTGTCCTTGCCGCGCTGCCAGCGCGCCACGATGGGCGGGTGAACGCTCCATTCCTCGCCGACCAGGTTCAGCTTCGGATATTCCTGCATCAGGCGGCGGGTGTATTCGGACAGGAAGGCGCCATCCGAATAGCCGAAGGTATCGATGCGCAGGCCCGAGAGGCCGGCGTACTCGATCCACCAGATATTGTTCTGGATGAGGTAGTTCGCGACCAGGGGATTGCTCTGGTTCAGGTCCGGCATGGACTCGACGAACCAGCCGCGCGTGAAGTTGTCCGCATCTTCCTTCGAGGCGTAGGGATCCTGCACGGCGGTGCGGTGGTGATGGGTCGGCACGAACTTGCCGCCGTAGTTGATCCAGTCCGGCGTCGGCAGGTCCTTCATCCACCAGTGCGAGCTGCCGATGTGCGACAGCACCACGTCCTGGATCAGGCCGATGCCGCGCTTCTTCGCCTCGCTTGACAAGCGCCGGAAGTCCTCGTTGCTGCCGTAGCGCGGATCGATCCGGTAGTGGTCGGTGGCGGCATAGCCGTGGTAAGAGTAGGCCGGCATGTCGTTCTCAACCAGCGGGGTCGGCCACAGCTGGGTGAAGCCCAGGTCGCGGATGTAGTCGAGGCGCCGGACGATGCCTTCGATGTCGCCGCCGTGGCGTCCGCCGCCATTGGCGCGATTGGCCTTTTCGCGGGTGTCCGGGGTGCTGTCGTTGGCGGGGATCGCGTTGGCGAAGCGGTCCGGCATCACCTGGTAGATCGCATCGCTGCTATTGAAGCCGACGCGCTGGGCGGAACCGGACTCGCGCGCCAGGAGGCGGTAGGTATGGCTCGTCTGGCGCCCGGCGCCCCTGAAGGCGATCTCGAAGCTGCCCGGCTTCGCGTCCCGGCCGATCTCGAGGTCGAGGAACAGGTAGTTCTTGCTCGGCACACGGGTGACGGTGGCGATCCGCACGCCGGGATAGGCAAGCGATGGCTCGAGCTCGGCGATGCGCTCGCCATGCACCATGAGTTGCAGTCCCGTGTGCTGCATGCCGGTCCACCAGAACGGCGGTTCCATATGGGCGATGGCGGGGGACTGGGCGGAAGCGGCGAGCGAGGCGCCGCCGAGCAGGAGGAGGGCGAGGAACTGTCTCATGGCGTAAGGGCTTCCTCTTTCGAACGGCGACAGATCGTAGTCAGACTACAGTACAGAATCGCCCGCGCTGGAAAAAGGAGTCGCCCGTTCTAGTTGTGTTGCCTGAAGAATACTACGGAAGTAGTCGAGGTACAAAAAACTTGATGTGTTCCATATCTAGTCAAAGTACAGATTTTTTTCCGATTGCGCCCGGCACTCCGCACCGCCTTTCACATGCCTTACCCGCAAAATCTGCACTACGGTGGTGCATTTTCAGCCATTTTGCCCAAAATTTCATCATTTGTAGTGAGACTACAACCCCGCGTATGCACCGTTGTAGCCCAAATACAACGTGCGCACGGCGTTTTTATGACGATTTTATGCAAAACATGCCATTATCGTAGTAACAAGCAACTCCCGTTGACAGTGCATCTAGTTTTAATACAGAATCCTTGGCAGAACGTTGTAATACGTTTGCTTGAGGCTGCCGTGCAAGGTGCCTGCCGCGCTGTAGTTTCGGGAAAAAAATTATTGGTCTTTATTGAGGGGACAAATGAGTATCTTCGCAACCAAGCGCGCCGCTGAACCGGTCCGCCAAGCCTTCCTGCTGAGCCCGGTCGCTGCCGGCTGCGCCGTTTTCCTGTCCGTGTTCGCGGGCAGCGCCTACGCGCAGGACAACAGCACCACCACTACCAACGCCACCTCGAGCACGGCCACCGCGCCGGCATCGGCCGAGCAGGCTGCAGCCGCAGCCCAGCCGAGCCCGCCGGGCTCGACCCCGAACGCGAATGGCCAGGTGTCGACCGTCACCGTCACGGGTATCCGCCGCGGTATCGAAGCGGCGATCTCGATCAAGAAGAATTCCAATTCGATCGTCGAGGCCGTATCGGCCGAAGACATCGGCAAGCTGCCGGACCAGAGCGTCGCCGAATCGATCTCGCGCCTGCCGGGCGTGGCCGTGCAGCGCGGCCGCAGCTCGGGCAAGGCCGCGGAGATCTCGGTGCGCGGCCTGTCGCCGAGCTTCAACGGCACCCTGCTGAACGGCCGCGAAATGGCCTCGACCGGCAATGCCCGTTCCCCTGAGTTCGACCTGTTCCCGGCCGAACTGATGGGCTCCATCATGATCTACAAGACCCCGGATGCGACCGTCGTCGGCCAGGGCCTGGCGTCGACCATCGACCTGCGCACCGTCCAGCCGCTGGACTTCGGCAAGCGCACCGTCGCCGTCAGCTACAAGAAGAGCCGCCTGGGCGTGAAGCAGCGCGACGGCCTGCCGGAAGGCGACGGCGACCGCTACACCCTGTCCTACATCGACCAGTTCGCCAACCGCACCATCGGCGTGGCGGCGGGCTTCACCCGCTATGAAGAAATGGGCGGCGGCCAGGCCAAGTTCAATTCCTGGGGCACCGCGACCATGCCGTACAACGGCGTCGATGTGAAGACCCCGGGCGGCTTCGGCTACGACACCGAAGTCGGCTCGCACAACCGCGACGGCGCCTTCGCCTCGCTGCAATGGCGCCCGAACCGCAACTTCAAATCGACCGTCGACCTGTTCTACTCGGCCGGCGAAACCGGCCTGAAGAAAACCGGCTTCGAAGGCGGCGTCGCCTACAACGGCGGCGGCAAGTATGAGCTGCCCCACGTGCTGAGCAGCGCCACCGTCGCGGGCGGCGTCGCCACCAGCGGCACCCTGACCAACTGGAAGGGCGTGGTCCGCAACCACTACGAAGGCAACGAAGACGACCTCAAGACCATCGGCTGGAACAACGAGCTGAAGATCGGCGAATGGACCACCGCGGCCGACCTGACCTGGTCGAAGGCCACCAAGCTGGGCTCGCGCTACGAAACCACCGCCGGTATCGCCGGCCGCGCACAGGACACCCTGAGCTACAGCAACTTCGACGGCGGCAACGTCACCCAGGTGAAGTACACCCCGGGTTCGAACTACGCCGACCGCAACATCGCGCGCCTGACCGACGTGATGGGCTGGTCCGGCGGCGAAACCTCGCCGCAGGCCGGTTACCTGGCCCAGCCTTACGTCGAAGACCAGGTCAAGGCCGTGCGCCTGACCGCCAAGAAAGCGGTCGAATGGGGCCCGATCACCGGCACCACCTACGGCTTCAACCACACTTCGCGCGACAAGTCGCGCACCGGCGACGAAGGCCGCCTGCTGATCAAGGGCGGCGCCGGCCCGTACGCGGCGGTTGCCGTGCCGGGCAGCGATGTCGCCCAGGCCGGCGCTTCGGGCTTCAACGTGGTGTCGTGGGATCCGCGCGGCTCGCTCGGTTCGATCTACGAACTGGCCAACAAGGTCGACGCCGACATCTACAACAAGTACTGGGACGTGCAGGAGCGCATCAATACCGCTTACTTCATGGGCGACCTGGATGGTGAGCTGTTCGGCCTGAACTACCGCGGCAACGTCGGCCTGCAGGCAGTCCACACCCGCCAGACCGGCGGCGGCTACGTGATCGACAAGGCGCGTTGCGTCGGCAATACCGCCGAGACCTGCCCGGCCCAGCGCGTGAGCGATGGCGACAGCTACTGGGATGTCCTGCCGAGCCTGAACGTGAGCTTCGACCTGGGCAATGACCAGGCGCTGCGCTTCGGCGCGGCCAAGGTGGTCTCGCGCGCCAACCTGGATGACCTGCGCGCCGGCCAGAACTTCGGCCTGGCAACCCAGGGCGTGTCGATCCTGACCGGCAGCGGCGGCAACCCGCAGCTGAAGCCGTTCCGCGCCAAGCAGCTCGACCTGTCGTACGAGAAGTACTTCGGCAACAAGGGCTACATCAGCGCCGCGGTCTTCTACAAGAAGCTCGACACCTACATCCTGCGTGCGCCGCGTGCGTTCAACTACGCGCCGTACATCACGCCGACCACCCCGCTGCCGACCACCGGTCCGTTCGCCGGTTCGACCCAGGGCCTGTTCACCCAGCCGACCAACGGCGACGGCGGCAACATCAAGGGCTACGAACTGGCGGTCAACGTGCCGTTCTCGATGGTCTCGCAGTACCTGGACGGCTTCGGCGTGATGGTCAACCACTCGGACACCCGTTCGGGTATCGAGCTGCCGGAAATCGGCTTCGCGAACGTCAACGGCGATTCGGTCACGATCCCGCTGCCGGGCCTGTCGCGCAAGGTCAGCAACCTGCGCCTGTACTACGAGAAGAACGGTTTCCAGATCGCCGCCGCAGCGCGCAAGCGTTCGAGCTTCCTGGGCCAGGTCTCCGACTTCCAAGACAACCAGCAGCTGACCTTCATCAAGGGCGACACCATCGTCGACCTGCAGGTGTCCTACGAAGTGCAGTCCGGCTGGCTGAAGGGCGTGAGCCTGTTCGCCCAGGCGCAGAACTGGAACAACGCACCGTTCCTGGAGTACACCACCGACGAGAACAATCCGTCGAACCGCGTGGACTACGGCCGCACCTACCACTTCGGCGCCAGCTACAAGTTCTAAGCTGGTCTGAAGTAGGTTAAAGTAACGACCCCTGCCGGGCTTGCGCTCGCCAGGGGTTGTTTTTCGTAGGGTGGGCGGGTTCCTCGCCCACGCGTTCAAATACACGGGCCAATTTGGCGCATCGTCCATTTTCCCGCCGGTTGAATGCGTGGGCGGAGGACCGCCCACCCTACAAATCCCCAGGGTAACGTTATGACTACTGAACCAATCAAGGACATCGTCATCGTCGGTGGCGGCACCGCCGGCTGGATGACCGCGGCTGCGCTGTCGACCGTGCTGAACGGCCGCTACAACATCCGCCTCGTCGAATCCGACGAGATCGGCATCGTCGGCGTCGGCGAAGCGACCATCCCCATGATCCAGCGCTTCAACCGCGTGGTGGGCATCGACGAGAACGAATTCATGCGCGAGACCCAGGGCAGCTTCAAGCTGGGGATCGAGTTCGTCAACTGGGGCAGGCTGGGCGAGCGCTACATGCACGGCTTCGGCCGCCTGGGCCAGGACCTGGCCACGCTGCCCTTCGACCAGTACTGGCAGAAGATGCGGGCGGCAGGCAAGGCCGCGCCGCTCGAACAGTACTCGATCACGCGCATGGCGGCCAGGGCGGGCAAGTTCATGCCGCCGCGCTTCGACGTGCAGAATTCGCCGTTGCGCGACATCAACTACGCCTACCACTTCGACGCCAGCCTGTATGCGAAATACCTGCGCAAGCTGTCGGAAGCGCGCGGCGTCGTGCGCATCGAAGGCAAGATCACCCGCGCCACCCAGCGCGCCGACAACGGCTTCATCGACGCGATCGAGCTGGAGAACGGTAGCCGCGTCGAGGGCGAATTGTTCATCGACTGCTCGGGTTTCCGCGGCCTCTTGATCGAACAGACCCTGCAGACCGGCTTCGAGGACTGGACCCGCTGGCTGCCGGCCGACCGGGCGCTCGCCGTGCCCTGCGAATCGGCGCCCGCGATCACGCCCTACACCCGCGCGACGGCCCATAAATCGGGCTGGCAGTGGCGCATCCCGCTGCAGCACCGCACCGGCAACGGCCATGTGTACTGCAGCCGCTTCATCAGCGACGACGAGGCCGCAAGCACGCTGCTGGCCAACCTCGACGGCAAGGCGCTGGCCGACCCGCGCCTCATCAAGTTCCAGACCGGCATGCGCAAGCAGGCCTGGAACCGCAACGTGGTGGCCCTGGGCCTGGCCAGCGGCTTCCTCGAGCCGCTCGAATCGACCAGCATCCACCTGATCCAGTCCGGCATCCAGCGCCTGCTCGACTTCTTCCCGGACCGCGGCTGGAGCAGCGTCGACCGCGACGAGTACAACCGCCAGTCGCGCTTCGACTACGAGCGCATCCGCGACTTCATCATCCTGCACTACCACCTGAACCAGCGCAGCGACTCCGAATACTGGAAGGCATGCGCCAACATGGCGATCCCGGACACGCTGCGCCACAAGATGGACATGTACCGTTCGCGCGGCCGGGTGGTCCGGGTCGACAACGAGCTGTTCTCGGAAGTCGGCTGGATCCAGGTCTTCGAAGGGCAGAACATGCCGATCGAGGGCTACCACCCGCTGGCCGATACCCAGTCGGAGGAGGATATCGCGGAGTACCTCGACAGCGTGCGCGGCGTGATCGCCAAGTGCGTGGAGGTGATGCCCTCGCATGACGCCTATATCGCGAAAATGTGCGCCGCGAAGAAGATGTAGCCTGAACCTGTATCATGTGCGGCCCCATGCGTCGTAGCCGCATGGGGCTTTTGTTTTTACCCCGTTCCAAATTGTGCCCGCCGTCTCCCCGCAAGGGAGTAAACTGGCGTTTTAGTATCGTTTTTGAAAGTTTTCCATGTCAGACACCCCCCTCCCGACGTTTGCCGACCTCGACCTGTCCGCGCCCGTGCTCAAGGCGCTGAAGGACGTCGGCTACGAAACGCCGTCGCCGATCCAGGCCGCAACCATCCCGCTGCTGCTGACCAACCGTGACGTGCTCGGGCAGGCCCAGACCGGTACCGGCAAGACCGCCGCTTTTGCCCTGCCGATCCTGTCGCGCATCGACATCAAGCAGGCCACGCCCCAGGCGCTGGTGCTGGCGCCGACGCGCGAGCTGGCGATCCAGGTGGCCGAAGCCTTCCAGAGCTACGCCGCCCACATCAAGGGCTTCCACGTGCTGCCGATCTACGGCGGCCAGAGCTACGGCCCGCAACTCTCCGCCTTGCGCCGCGGCGTGCACGTGGTGGTGGCGACGCCCGGCCGCGTGATCGACCACATCGAGAAGGGTTCGCTCGACCTCTCCCAGCTGAAAACGCTGGTGCTGGACGAGGCGGACGAAATGCTGCGCATGGGCTTCATCGACGACGTCGAGCACATCCTCCAGCAGACCCCGGAAGGGCGCCAGACCACGCTGTTCTCGGCCACCATGCCGCCGGCGATCAAGCGCATCGCCAAGACCTACCTGCGCGATCCGGCCGAAGTGACGGTCGCGGCCAAGACCGGCACCGCCGAGAACATCACCCAGCGCTACTGGCTGGTGGCGGGCATGCAGAAGCTCGACGCCCTGACCCGCATCCTGGAAGCCGAGCCCTTCGACGGCATGATCATCTTCGCGCGCACCAAGCTCGGCACCGAAGAGCTGGCGACCAAGCTGCAGGCGCGCGGTTTCGCTGCGGTGGCCATCAACGGCGACATGGCCCAGCAGGCGCGCGAGCGCACCATCGAGCAGCTCAAGAACGGCAAGATCGACATCCTGGTGGCGACCGACGTCGCCGCCCGCGGTCTCGACGTCGAGCGCATCAGCCACGTGATCAACTACGACGTGCCGTCCGACCCGGAAAGCTACACCCACCGCATCGGCCGCACCGGCCGCGCCGGCCGCAGCGGCGACGCGATCCTGTTCATCACGCCGCGCGAGCGCGGCCTGCTCAAGGCCATCGAGCGCGCCACCCGCCAGCCGGTGTCGCCGCTGTCGCTGCCGACCGTGAAGGCGGTGAACGACGTGCGCATCGCGAAATTCAAGGATCAGATCACCGAGACCCTGGCGGCCGGCGGCCTGGAGCAGTTCCGCACCCTGATCGAGGAATACGAGCGCGACCAGAACGTGCCGGCGGTGGACATCGCCGCCGCCCTGGCCAAGCTGGCGCGCGGCGACGTGCCGCTGCTGATCGAGAAGCCGGACCGCGAAGCGAAGCCGGAACAGTTCCGCACCGAATTCGCGCCGCGCGAGCAGGGCGCCTGGGAAGACCGTGCCCCGCGCGCGCCGCGTGAGCCGCGCGAATCACGTGAAACCGGCGGCTTCAAGAAGGAGCGCGTGGTGCGCGATCCGGAACCGGGCATGGCCACCTTCCGCATCGAAGTCGGCCACCAGCACGGCGTCAAGCCGGGCAATATCGTCGGCGCGATCGCCAACGAAGCCGGCATGCCGGCCAAGTACATCGGCCGCATCGAGATCTACGACGACTACAGCACGCTCGACCTGCCGGACGACATGACGCCCGACCTGATCGACCACCTCAAGACGGTGTGGGTGGCGGGGCAGCAGCTGAACATGACGCGTGATGGAGCGGAGCCGCCGATGGCCGCCGCGCCGAAGAAGAAGTTCTTCAAGAAGGATGCCGCCGCCAAGAAGCCGCACCGTAAAGGCTGAATCATCGTAGGGTGGACGGCTCTGCCGTCCGCGCGTTCGACCAAAGCTGAAATGGACGATGCGCCTATAAGCAACGTGCATTTGAACGCGCGGACGGCGAAGCCGTCCACCCTACCTATATTACGATTTGTCGGGCGCGAACATCCACAGCAGCGCTTCGCGCAATTCTCCCGCCCAGAATGCCTCGTTGTGCTCCGCCTGCGGCACGATCTTCAAGACGGTATTCTTCGCCGGATGCCCGGTCTTGCCGATCACCCCGGCCATCTTCTTCACGTCCGCATTCATCTGCGGACCTTCCTTCCCGCCCATCAGCAGGAATACGCGCGCGTCCTTCGGCACCGGCTTCGATGCCACGAAGGAGAACGCGGGTTCGGCCGTCCAGTAGGCCGGCGAGAACACGCCGGCCTTGCTGAACACCTGCGGATACTGCGCCAGCGCGTAGTGCGAGGCCAGGCCGCCCATCGAGCTGCCCATGATGGCGGTATTGGCGCGGTCGGGCAGGGTGCGGTACTGTCTGTCGATCATGGGTTTCACCGTCTTGACGATGAAGTCCGTGTATTCGCGGCCCTCGCCCTTGCCGATGCGCTCGTTGTCCCAGGCGTTCAGCTCCGTCATGCGCTTTTCGGCGCCGTTGTCGATGCCGACCACGATCAGTTCCAGCTTGCCTTCCTTCGCCAGCGCGTCGAGCGTCTCGTCGACCTTCCACTCGCCTGCATAGGCGGTGGCCGCGTCGAACAGGTTCTGGCCGTCGTGCATGTAGAGGACCGGGTAACGCTTGTTCGAGGTCGCATAGCCGGGCGGCAGGTAGAGGCGCAGCTGGCGCTTGCGGTTCAGGCCCGGCATCTCGACCGGTTCGCCCAGCAGGCTGACGCCGGGCAGGGCGGTGGAGGCTTTCGGGGTGTTCGCGCCGTCGGCGGCGAAGGCGGCGGGGGCGGCGGCCAGGACGGCCAGCGAGAGCAACAGCGGGGCAGGGTGAAACGGGCGCATCGAGGGTCTCCTTCCGTGTTTTCTTATGTTGTTTGACTACAGAGCAGGGCTGTCGAGCCAGCTTTGTGGTGTCGATTCTACTATGGCAGCTCTTCGATTGACACTCCGAAATGCCCATGTTATTTTGCTACAGATTACAGTAGGCTGACTCTCGCTTCAGCCTGCTTCACACGAGAGTCCGGCGCCGTCCGGGCCTGATTGGGGACATCAATGGATATGCAAACCGGCGCCATCAAGCCGCGCCTGTCGTTCTGGCAGCTCTGGAACATGAGCTTCGGCTTCTTCGGCATCCAGTTCGGCTTCGCCCTGCAGAACGCCAACACCAGCCGCATCTTCTCGACGCTCGGCGCCGACCCCGACAACCTGGCCCTGTACTGGCTCGCCGCCCCCGTGACGGGCCTGCTGGTGCAGCCCGTGATCGGCTACCTGAGCGACAACACCTGGCACCCGAAATGGGGTCGCCGTCGTCCCTTCTTCTTCATCGGCGCCCTGCTGGCGGCGATCGCCCTGTTCCTGATGCCGAATTCCGCGGTCCTGTGGATGGCCGTGGCCGTGCTGTGGCTGATGGATGCCGCCATCAACGTGTCGATGGAGCCGTTCCGCGCCTTCGTCGGCGACAAGCTCGACGCCTCGCAGCAGACCGCGGGCTATGCGATGCAGACCTTCTTCATCGGCTGCGGCGCCGTGATCGCCTCGCTCCTGCCCTGGTTCTTCGAGACCATGGGCGTGTCCAACGAGGCGGTGGGCGGCATGATCCCCGACACCGTGCGCTACTCCTTCTATGCCGGCGGCGCGATCTTCTTCCTGGCCGTGCTCTGGACCGTCCTCACCGCCGACGAACTGCCGCCCGCGGACATGGACAGCTTCAACAAGGAGCGCCAGCATTCCCGTAGCCTGGGCGTCGCCATCACCGAGATCTTCGGCGGCTTCGCCAAGATGCCGCGCACCATGGTGCAGCTGGCCTTCGTGCAGTTCTTCACCTGGATCGCGCTGTTCGCGATGTGGATCTACACCGGCTCGGCGATCGCCGACAATGTCTACGGCACCACCGACGCCCATTCGACCCAGTTCCAGGCGGCCGGCAGCTTTGTCGGCATCATGTTCGCGGTCTACAGCGGCGTGTCGGCGCTGGCCGCCTTCATCCTGCCGATCTTCGCCCGCGCGACCAGCCGCAAGACCGTGCACGCCACCTGCCTGGCGATCGGCGGCCTGAGCCTGGCCAGCATCTACCTCATCACCGACCGCAACATGCTGATGCTGCCGATGATCGGCGTCGGCCTGGCCTGGGCCTCGATCCTGACCATGCCCTACGCGATCCTGGCGGGCTCGCTGCCGGCCAAGCGCATGGGTTACTTCATGGGCCTGTTCAACTTCTTCGTCGTGATCCCGCAGATCTGCAGCGGCCTGCTGCTGGGCGGGGTGACCAAGCACTTCTTCGGCGGCCATACCGTGCTGACCGTGGCCCTCGGCGGCGCCTCGATGCTGGTCGCGGCCTTGCTGACGCTGTTCGTCACCGACCGCGCGGCGCCCGTGAAATCGGCCGTCTAGGCCCCGCGCGCCAGTGATTTCGCGCCTGTCGTATCGTAACGTTTTATTAACATCGCCTCTCTTGGGCGACGTTGCACAACGTTATTACGACAGGAGCGAAGCATGACCATCCAGACTGTCCCGACCACGCCCTTCGCCGGCCAGCGGCCCGGCACCTCGGGCCTGCGCAAGAAAGTCACCGAGTTCCAGCAACCCGGCTACCTCAAGAATTTTGTCGAAGCCATCTTCCAGACGATCGAGGGAAGCATGGGCCAGGGCTGCGCCCTGGTCGTCGGCGGCGATGGCCGTTATTTCAACCGCGAAGCGATCCAGACCATCCTGCGCATGGCCGCCGCCCACGGCGTGCCGCGCGTGCTGGTGGGCCGCGGCGGCATCCTGTCCACGCCGGCCGTGAGCTGCGTGATCCGCAAGCACGCCGCGTTCGGCGGCATCGTGCTCTCGGCCAGCCACAACCCCGGCGGCCCGGATGGCGACTTCGGCATCAAGTACAACATCGACAACGGCGGGCCGGCTCCCGAGAAGATCACCGAGGCGATCTTCGCCAGCACCCAGGCCCTGGGTTCCTATCGCATCAGCGACGCCGGCCCCGTGGACCTCGACCAGCTGGGCACGACCCGCATCGAGGACATGGTGGTCGAGATCATCGACCCGGTGGCGGACTACGCGCAACTGATGGCGCGCCTGTTCGACTTCGCGGCCATCCGCACGCTGTTCGCAAGCGGCTTCCGGATGCGCTTCGACGCCATGCATGCCGTCTCCGGCCCCTATGCGAAGGCCATCATCGAGGGCCAGCTGGGCGCCCCCGCCGGCACCGTCGTCAACTGCGATCCGCTGGAAGACTTCGGCGGCGGCCACCCGGACCCGAACCCGGTCAACGCCGCCGACCTGATCGCCCACATGAACGGCCCGGACGCGCCCGACTTCGGCGCCGCCTCGGACGGCGACGGCGACCGCAACATGATCGTCGGCCGCGGCCTGGCCGTCACGCCGTCGGACAGCCTGGCCATCATCGCCGCCAACGCCACCGTGGCGCCGGGCTACGCCTCCGGCATCACCGGCATCGCGCGTTCGATGCCGACCTCGCAGGCGGCCGACCGCGTGGCCGAAAGCCTGGGCATCTCCTGCTTCGAGACCCCGACCGGCTGGAAGTACTTCGGCAACCTGATGGACGCGAACCTCGCGACCCTGTGCGGCGAAGAGAGCTACGGCACCGGCTCGCACCACATCCGCGAGAAGGACGGCCTGTGGGCCGTGCTGTTCTGGCTGAACCTGCTGGCCGCGCGCACGAAGACAGGCAATGCGTCGGTCAACGAGATCGTGCGCGAGCACTGGGCGCGTTTTGGGCGCAACTTCTATTCGCGCCACGACTACCAGGCCGTGGACGCCACCGCCGCCGAGGGACTGATGGACGCGCTGCGCGCCAGCCTGCCCGCGCTGGCGGGCCGGACTCTGGGCCGCTATCGCGTCGCGGAAGCCGACGACTTCGAGTACACCGACCCGGTCGACGGCTCGGTCTCGACGCGCCAGGGCATCCGCATCGCCATGGTCGACGGCTCGCGCATCGTGTTCCGCCTGTCCGGCACCGGCACCGAAGGCGCGACCATCCGCGTTTATCTCGAACGCTACGAGGCCGACCCGGCGCGCCACGGCATCGACACCCAGGAAGCGCTTGCCGAACTGATCGCCATCGCCGACCAGGTCGCCGAACTGCACCGACGTACCGGCCGCACCAGCCCGTCCGTGATCACCTGAACCATCCACCCACCCACCTAGGTACCCGCATGAAACTTCCCGTCCTTGCCGCCTCCATGTTGCTTGCCTTCGGCGCAGCGTCCCAGGCCGTCGCCCAGACCGCCAAGCCTTTCGTCTGGGAGAACGCCACCGTCTACTTCCTGCTGACGGACCGTTTCAACAACGGCGACAAGACGAACGACCTCGCATACGGACGCAAGAACGACGCGGCCAAGCTGCGCGGCTTCATGGGCGGCGACCTGAAGGGCATCACGGCCAAGATCAAGGACGGCTATTTCAAGGAGCTGGGCGTGAACGCCATCTGGCTCACGCCGCCCGTCGAGCAGATCCATGCGGGCACCGACGAGGGCACGGGCAAGAGCTACGGCTTCCACGGCTACTGGGCCAGGGACTTCACGGCGATCGACGCCAACCTCGGCACCGAGGCGGACTTCCGCACTTTTGTGGACACGGCGCACGCCAACGGCATCCGCGTGATCCTCGACGTGGTGATGAACCATACCGGCCCGGTGACGGAGCAAGACCCGGTGTGGCCGTCGAACTGGGTGCGTACCGGCCCGAAGTGCACGTACAAGGACGCGCCGACGACGATCGACTGCACCCTGGTGGACAACTTGCCGGACATCCTCACCAATAGCAATGCCAACGTGCCGCTGCCGCCGCATCTCGTGGCCAAGTGGAAGAAGGAAGGGCGCTATGAGCGCGAGGTGAAGGAGCTGGACGCCTTCTTCAAGCGCACCGGCTACCCGCGCGCGCCACGCTTCTACCTCGTCAAGTGGCATGCCGACTGGGTCCGCAAGTATGGTGTGGACGGCTTCCGCGCCGACACCGTCAAGCACACCGAGCCGGGCGTGTGGAAGGAAGTGAAGCAGGAAGCCAGCCTGGCTTTTGAAGAGTGGAAGCGCGCCAACCCAAGCAAGCGCCTGGGCAACCTGCCGTTCTTCATGACTTCCGAGGTCTACAACTACTCGATCAACCACGGCCGCAGTTTTGATCTCGGCGGCGGGACCAGGGTCGACTACCTGGCCAATGGCTTCGACAGCATGATCAACTTCAGCATGAAGTCCGACGCCGCCCAGGGCTACGAAATGCTGTTCTCGGAGTATTCGAAAGCGCTGCACGGTCCGATGAAGGGCTACTCGGTGCTGAACTACGTCAGCTCGCACGACGACGGCAGCCCCTTCGATCCTGCGCGCCAGCGTCCGATCGAATCGGCCAACAAGCTGCTGCTGGCGCCGGGCTCGGCCCAGATCTACTACGGCGACGAAACCGCGCGCCTGCTCAATATCGAAGACGCCACGGGCGACGCCAAGCTGCGTTCCTACATGAACTGGGACGAACTGGCAGCCAACGCCCAGCGCGGCCAGCATCGCATTGGCGACATCCGCGAACACTGGGCGAAGCTGGGGCGCTTCCGCGCCGCCCACCCGGCGGTGGGCGCCGGCCTGCACCAGATGCTGGCGCACAGCCCCTATACCTTCAAGCGCACCTGGGACAAGGATGGCGTGAGCGACCGCGTGGTCGTCGCGCTCGACCTGCCGAAGGACAAGGCGCTGCCGATCACGGTGGCCGGCGTGTTCAACGACGGCCAGACCGTGCGCGACGCGTATTCGGGCCAGGCCGCGGTCGTCAAGGACGGCAAGGTGCAGTTCGCCCGGCCGTCGCCGGTGGCGCTGATCGCCCAGGACTAGGTTTTGTAGGGCGGTCGGCAGAGCCGACCGCCCTACGAGAATTCTCGTTCGTCGTCTTTCGGCTAGACTCCGGCCCGCGGTACATCCCCGCCAGCATCTGCACCCAGGGCTCGTATTCCGGCTTCCAGGTGTTGACGTAGTAGGTCGCCTTCTCGTAGTTGCGGATGCGTTCCGCCGTGGTCTGCAGTTCGCGCTCGTACCACTTGTCCACGCCCAGCGAAGGCACGCCGAGGGTTTTCCAGTCTTCCAGGCCGATCGGGTTCACCAGCACCAGCTGCTCACGATGGCGTTCTTCACGCCGATGGAGTCGAGCAGCGCGCGCGTGTTTTCGCTCAGCTGCTGGAAGGTGTACTGGTAGTGGGCCGGCTCGGTCGACTTGCAGAAGCCCACCTGGTCGGGCGCCACCACGCGGTAGCCGGCGCTGCTGAGATGGGCCATGCGCCGCAGATGCAGGATCCGGTGCAGTTCCATAAGGCACTGCTGAAGGGATTGGTTCGGTAGGGTGGACGGGTCCCCGTCCGCGCGTTCAACTACACCGTGCTAACAGGTGCATCGTCCATCTTCACGCTGGTTGAACGCGTGGGCAGAATCTGCCCACCCTACGGACCGTGGTGCATTGCCGCCGCGTGAACGTGGCACCCATCGCCGGTATTTTTGCTTTTCGATCAATGGTATCCTTACGCGATCCGGGACTTCCGTCCCGCCCAGCCTTGATCCGTGATGACCGTTGAACCCGAAACCGACCTGAAACCTTCCCGCGCCGCTTTTGCCGATGGTCCGCGCCTCCTGGCCGACATCGGCGCCACGCATGCCCGCTTCGGCCTCGAGACCGCGCCCGGCGTGCTGCGCCAGGTGGCGGTGCTCCTGTGCGACGACTACGGCGGCATCGTGGAACTGCTGCATGCCTACCTGGCCCAGCTCGGGGGCGTGCGCATCAACCACGCGGCTTTCGCGCTGGCCAATCCGATCAGCGGCGACTATATCCGCATGACCAACCGCGACTGGCAGTTCTCGACCGACGAGGTGCGCCGCACCCTCGGCCTGTCGACGCTCCTGATCGTGAACGACTTCACGGCGCTGGCCATGGCCCTGCCGGGCTTCCAGCCGCAGGACCTGATGCAGGTCGGCGGCGGCGCGCCGCAGAGCCACGCGGTGGCGGGCGTGCTGGGACCGGGCACGGGCCTGGGCGTCTCCGGCGTGATCCCGACCATCGACGGCTTCGTCACTCTCGGCAGCGAAGGCGGCCACGTCAACTTCGCTCCCGCCGACGAGCGCGAGTTCGCGATCCTGCAATACGCCTGGGAAGAGTGGCCGCACGTCTCGAACGAGCGCCTGATTTCCGGCCCGGGCATCGAGCTGATGTACCGCGCGCTGGCGCGCCGCAACGGCGTCGAGGCTCCCGGCCGCAGCACCGCCGACATCGTCAGCGCCGCGCTGGACGAGAAGGACGCGCTCTGCCTGGAGACCCTGGAGACCTTTGCCGGCATGCTGGGCAGCGCCGCCGCCAACCTGGCGGTGACTCTCGGCGCCTTCGGAGGCATCTTCATCGGCGGCGGCATCGTGCCGCGCATCGCCGAATGGTTCGCCACGTCTCCCTTCCGCGCGCGCTTCGAGGCCAAGGGCCGCTTCACCGAGTACATCGCCCAGATCCCGACCTATGTGATCATGACGCCGAACCCGGCCCTGCACGGGGTGTCGGCGATCCTGACCGAGCACCTGCGCGGCCGCAGCGGGGCGAATACCCTGATGGACCGCGTCCAGCAGCTGCGCCACGAGCTGTCGCCGGCCGAGCAGCGCGTCGCCGCCCTGGTGCTCGAGCATCCGCGCAAGGTGCTGTCCGAGCCGATCGCCGAGATCGCGCGCCTGGCCGACGTCAGCCAGCCGACCGTGATCCGCTTCTGCCGCTCGCTCGGCTTCCAGGGCCTGGCCGAGTTCAAGCTGAAATTCGCGGGCAGCCTGACCGGCACCATCCCGGTGCGCCACAGCCAGGTGCGCATGAGCGACAGCACCCACGACCTGTCGGCCAAGGTGATCGACAACACCGTCTCGGCGATCCTGAAATTCCGCGACCAGCTCGACGTGCACGCGATCGACCGCGCCATCGAGCTGCTGCGCCGTGCGCGCCGCGTCGAGTTCTACGCCATGGGCAACGCGCGCGCGGTGGCGCTGGACGGCCAGCACAAATTCTTCCGCTTCCGCATCCCGGCCGCGCTGTACGGCGACTCGCACCTGTTCACGCTGGCCGCGGGCCTGCTGGGCCCGGGCGACGTGGTGATCGCGATCTCCACCGCCGGCCAGCTGCCGGAATTGCTGGAGGCGGTCGACACGGCGCGCGCGATGGGCGCCGACGTCATCGCCATCACCAGCAGCAAGTCGCTGCTTGCGAAGAAGGCCAGCGTCTGCCTGGCGGTCGACCATAGCGAGGACAGCACCACCTTCCTGTCGATGATCTCGCGCATCCTGCAGCTGCTCTTCATCGACATCATGTCGGTCGGGATTTCGCTCGGCGCCCAGGAAGCGCCGGCGGGCGAGGGCGATGCCCAGCGCAGGCTCCTGATTTCGCACCTCGACAGCTGAACATCATGGCCATGCACGAGCACTCCCCGCGCCGGCGGCAGCTGCTGGGCGGCGCCCTGGCCCTGCCGCTGGCCGGCGGTGCGCTGGCCGCGCCCGCGCCTGGACTTGCAAAAGCGCCGCTCCAGGTCGGCGGCCTGCCGGTCACCTGCAACCTCACCTTGCCGATCGCCTGCAAGGCGCGCGCGGCGGCCGACGGCAAGCCGGGGGCGGCCGCCACCCTGTTCGAGTACAACAAGTATTCTGGCTGGCCCGAAATCAAGGAATCCCTGATGACGGGCCGCATCCAGGCCGCCTACATGCTGGCGCCCCTGGTGATGGACCTGACCGACTGGCGCATTCCGCTCAAGATCGTCTCGCTCGGCCACCGCTCCGGCGCCGTCATCATGGTGCGCACCGATTCTCCCTACCGCAAGTTCGCCGACATGCGCGGCAAGAGCATCGCCATCCCCAGCCGCTTCGCCGTCGACTACCTCTTCCTGCGCAAGATGCTGGCGCGCGAGGGCATGTCGCCGAAGGACATCGAAGTCATCGAGATGGCGCCGCCCGACATGCCGGCCGCGCTGTATGCCGGCGCCGTGGACGGCTACTGCACCGGCGAGCCCTTCGGCGCGGCGGCCCAGCGCGCCGGCTATGCGCGTCCGCTGTCGATGACCCGCGATGAGTGGCGCAACTACATCTGCTGCGTGCTGACGGTGCGCGAAGAGCTGATCAGGACCAATCGCCCGCTGGTGCAGGAACTGGTCAACTATGTGCAGGCGGCCGGCAACTGGCTCGATGCCTCGCCCCTCAACCGCGACAAGGCGGCGCACATCGCGGCCCAGCGCGCCTTCTTCAACCAGGACCCGAAGATCATCAAGTTCGTCATGGACAACCCCTCCGACCGCGTCACCTATGGTGACCTGCGCATGCTGCGCGCCGAGTTCGACGAGCTGATGCAGCTGTCGGTGCAGGCCGGCACCCTGAAGCGTCCGGTCCGCTACGAGCAGTACGTGGACGAGAGCTTCGTGAAAAACGTCCGGCCCGTGAAGGTGATGCTGTGAAGCGCCGGCTCTTGCTTTCCCTGCTCCTGGCCGCGTCGATGGCGCAGGCCGCGGAGCCACTGAAATCGGGCACCTTCTCGCCGGCCCGCGCGGCGCCCGAGATCGCGCAGCAGGCCGCCGACGGCCGCGACTTCCGCTTGTCGACACTGCGGGGCAAGGTCGTGGTGCTGGAATTCGGCTTCACCCATTGCCAGGCGATCTGCCCGGCCTCGCTGGCCCTGCTGGCGCAGGCGCGCCAGAAGCTGGGGCCGAACGCGGACCGCCTGCAGGTGGTGTTCATCTCGGTCGATCCGGAACGCGACACGCCTGCGCGCCTCAAGGATTACCTGGCGAAGTTTGACAAGAGCTTCATCGGCCTGACCGGCACCCCGGAACAGATGGCGGCGATCCGCAAGGACTACGGCATTACCGCCACCAGGGTGCCGACGGGCCCGGACAGCTACCAGATGGGCCACTCGTCCTACCTCTACTTCATCGACAAGAAGGGCATGCTGCGCGCGCTGATGCCGTTCGGCCGCCCGGCCGACGAGATCGTGCACGACGTGAACGTGCTCTACGCGGAATAGATGGACGGCCGATTGAAGAAGCGGATCGGCATCGTGCTGTTTGCTGCCAGCCTGGCGGCGCCGCTGGGCTGGGCCGCCTTCGCGCCGGTGACGGCGCCCTCGCGCGAGAGTGTGTTCGAGATCCCGAAGGGCACCTGGGAACGCCGCATGAAGGGCGACAAGACCTCGACCCTGCCCGAGCGCGTCACCTTGACGCTGGGCGTGCGCGACGTGCTCCTGCTGCGCAACCGCGACACCGTGCCGCAGATGTTCGGCCCGGTCCTGATCATGCCCGGACAGGATTTCCGCCTGCCTTTCGGCCAGGCCGGTGAACACCCCTTCGACTGCACGGCCCACGCCAGCGGCACCATGACCGTGGTGGTCGAGGAAGCGCCGGCCGCCGGGCTGGCGCGCCTGCGCTGGCGCATTGATTCCCTCCTGAACCGGAATACCGCATGAATCTCGAAAGATTGAACCGGGTCTGGCCGCCGCTGCTCCTGATCGCCGCCGTGGTGGCGCTCTGGTGGTTCGTGGTGGTGCAAAGCGAAAGCCTGATCTTCCCGACCCCGCTGCAGGTGGCGGCCGGCACCGTCGAACTGGCCGCCGACGGCACCCTGTGGCGCCACATCGGCGCGTCGCTCCTGCGCGTGGCCACGGGCTTCCTGATCGCCATGCTGGTGGCGCTGCCGCTCGGCCTGTGGATGGGCCGTGTCGACGCCGCCTACCGCACCTTCAATCCGCTGTTCCAGATCCTGCGCCCGATCTCGCCGATCGCCTGGATTCCGATCGCGATCCTGTGGTTCGGCGTGGGCGACGTGTCGCCGGTGTTCCTGATCTTCCTGGCCGCAGTGTTCCCGATGATCGTGCAGACCGCCGCGGGCGTGCACGCGATCGACGCACGCTACCTGCGCGCCGCCGAGAACTTCGGCGTGCCGCGCGCAAGGCTGTTCCGCCAGGTGATCGTGCCGGCGGTGCTGCCCGAGGTCTTGACCGGCATGCGCATCAGCCTTGGCGTCGCCTGGCTGGTCGTGGTGGCGGCCGAGATGATCGTGCGCAGCTCGGGACTGGGTTTTCTCATCATGGACGCCCGCAACGCCGGCAACCGCTACGACCTGGTGGTGGCGGCCATGATCATCATCGGCCTGATCGGTCTGGGCATCGACGTCGCGATGCGCCAGCTGGAGGGCATCAGGCAGGTAAGGTGGCGCTATGGACGCTAAGATCGCAATCAGGGGGCTGCGCAAGGGATTCCGCGCGCTGCAGGTCATCGACGGCATCGACCTCGAGGTCGCGCCGGGCGAATTCGTGGCCATCGTCGGCCCCTCGGGCTGCGGCAAGTCGACCCTGATGAAGCTGCTGGCAGGTTTCGAGCGTCCCGACAGCGGCGCGGTGGCGATCGACGGCGTGCCGGTCACGCGGCCCTCGCCGAACGCCATCGTGATCTCGCAGCACGGCTCGGTGTTTCCCTGGCTGACCGTCCGCGAGAACCTGATGTTCGGCCTGCCCGGCAAGGACCGCGCCGCGGACGTGGCGACCGCCGACCATTACGCCGAGATGGTGGGACTCAAGGGATTCGAGAAGGCCTACCCGCACGAACTGTCGGGCGGCATGCTCAAGCGGGTGGAGATCGCGCGCGCGCTGGCGGTCAAGCCGGACATCGTGCTGATGGACGAGCCCTTCTCGGCGCTCGACGCGCTCACCGCGCTCAAGATGAGGAACGAATTGCTGCGCGTGCTGCGCGAGGAAAACCACACGGTGCTCCTGATCACCCACGACGTCGAGGAAGCGATCTACCTGGCCGACCGGATCGTGGTGCTGTCCTCGCGCCCGACCAGGGTGGCGACCGTGTTCCCGATCGCCCAGCCGCACCCGCGCAAGGTGTCGCAGCCGGCGCTGCAGGAGATCAAGGACGCGATCCTGGCGCAGTTGGGCATGTCTTACGCCTGACTGGGGGTAGGGTGGGCCTGGGCGGCCCCGCGAGTCCTCCGCCCACGCGTTCAACGAATGGATGCGACCAGGCGACGCCCCTGTCATTTGAACGCGTGGGCAAAGGATTGCCCACCCTACGCCTGAACCCCGCTTTTGACGGCTCACTCCCCGCTTCCTGCAGTCTGTCGAAGCGGGAGTGCTGCCCGCCCGGCGCCGCGCTACGATGCTTTCATCCGACCTCAGGGAGAGCATCTTGAAAACGATCGTATCCGCCGTCTTCACGGCAAGCCTGCTGTTCAGCCCCACCGCAATGGCCCAGGACACGAAGGACATCGCAGCCGCCCGCACGGCGGCGGAAAGCTGGCTGAAGCTGGTCGACAATGGGGACACCGGCGCCGCCTGGCGCGCCAGCTCGGCCAACGTGCGCAAGGACACCAACCAGTTCTTCTGGGGCTCGATCATCAACGTGAGCCGCGCGACGCTGGGCGACTTGAAGTCGCGCAAGCTGAAGGGCAGCAGCGACAAGGGCAACGGCCAGCTGGCCTTCGAATACGATTCGAAGTTCAAGTCGGACAGCAAGGTGACCGAGACCGTCACCACGGTGCACGAGAAGGACGGCAGCTGGCGTGTGAGCGGCTATAACGTTTCCGCTTCCAACTGATCCTTCGCTCAGCGGTGCGTCGCCCCGATCGGGCTTCTGCTAAGGTTTCCCGGACACTTTGAGGAGGGAACCATGGAGCGTTACCTGATCGTTTACCGGGGCTCGACCGTCGACGAGTCGGAGGGCCCCCTGCACGATGCCGCGCGCTGGGACGCGTGGTTCGATTCCCTGGGCAGCGCCCTGGTGGAGCGCGGCGGCCTGGCGCGCAGCAGCGTCGAGGTGCCGAGCCGGCTGCGCGGGCCGAAACTCAACAGCGCGTCGCTGTCGGGTTATTCGGTCATTTCCGCGGTGGACTTCAATGCGGCTGTCGAAGTGGCGGAGAGCTGCCCGATCTTCGACGAGAAGGGATCGGTCGAGATTGCCCGCCTGATCGACACGGCGGGCTGACTCCCTTCTTCTATTCGGTGACGAACACCACCGCCGTGCGCGGCGGCACGGTGAAACTGCCGTTTGCGCTGTCGAAGCGCGCCTGGGCGGCACGCTTGTCCGCCGCATGTGCGGCCCGGTGCACCGGATGCAGCACCAGGCGCTTGCCGCGCAAGGCCTCGTCCGTCACGGTGTGCGCCACCTTGTCCACGTTCACCAGATAGCTCAGGCCGGCGAACTTCGCCCCCGGATAGCCCTTGCCGTCGATCCATGCCGCCAGCACGGTCGGCTCCTGCTGCGGTCCGGTATTGAAGAAGCGCAGGCGCTGCACGATGTCCTGGGTACTGCGCATCCGGAACAGCGTCGAGCTGGCGCGGATCGCCAGCAGGTCGCGGAAGGCGTCGCGGGCGAAAGCGATGTCCGATGGCGCCGGCTTGATGGCGGCGGACTGCGCCAGGTAGGGCTTGAGCAGCGGCCAGTCCTTGCCGTTGTCGTCGCTCTGCGGCAGGCCGGTGCCGAAGTAGTTGTCCTGGTAGCTCCAGTCGATGCGGTTGAACCAGTCGCCCGCATTGAAGCTGTTCTTGTCCAGGGACTTCGAGCGCAGCGTGTCGATGCCGGCGTGGTAGTAGGCCACGCCCTGGCTGAAGGCGTTGATCGCCATGCCCAGCACCTGCACGCGGGCGCGCTCGTTCGCAGGGGTCGCCACCGGCAGCTTGAGCACGTTGATGTCGAACAGCGTCTGGTTGTCGTGGTTCTCGACGTAGTTCACCACTTCGCCCGGCTGGCTCGCATAGCCGGCCGGCTGGTCGCCGTAGGGGATCGCTTCCAGGGTGCGCCGCTCGCCGTCGAAGGTCTGGAACGCAAAGGGTCGCACCGAGCCGGCCAGGCCGACGCGGATCATGTCGGCCGCGCGCAGCAGGTCGACCGTCTTGTGCTCGCCGCCGCGGGCGTTCGGGTCGTAGACCAGGCCGTTGATATAGCCCTGGCGGCGGATCATCGCCTCGCCCGAGTCGCCGGCGCTGCCGCCGCGCACGGCATCGCGCGCGCGGTCGCTGAAGGTGCCGATGCCGGAACCGTTCAGCGACAGCTGGGACGCCTGCACGAAGCGCGCACCGTTGGCCACTTCGCCGAAATTCCAGCCTTCGCCGATCAGCTGCACATGGCGGCCCGCGGCCTTGTCGACACGCTTCTGCAGGCGCTCCATCGCTTCGCGCGGCTGGTGGCCCATCAGGTCGAAGCGGAAGGAATCGATCTTGTAGTGGCGGGTCCAGAGCTCCGCGGAGTCGATCATCAGCTTGGCCATCATGCGGTTCTCGGTGGCCGTGTTGTCGCAGCAGGTGGAGCGTTCGATTCCCCCAAGCGCATTGAGGCGGTGGTAGTAGCCCGGCACCACGCGGTCCAGCACCGACTTTTCTTCCTGGCCGGCGATGAAGGTGTGGTTGTAGACGACGTCGGTACCGACGCGCAGGCCGGCCTTGTGCAGGTCCATCACCATCTGACGGAATTCCAGGATGCGGCGGGCGCCGTCCGACGGATCGCTCGCGTAGCTGCCTTCCGGCGCGCTGTAGTGGTAGGGGTCGTAGCCCCAGTTGAAGCAGTCCGTGTGCGCGGTCTTGCGGGTGAGGGCCTGCTGGCTCTCGCCGTCCGGGCTGCCCGCAGGTTGCGGCACGGCGCAGTCCTTTTCCGGCACGCTGCCGATGTCGTACACCGGCAGCAGGTGGATGTCGGTGAGGCCGGCCTTGGCCAGGCCCTGCAGGTGGCGCATGCCGTTCGAGTTCGTCTCGCCGAAAGCCGTGTACTTGCCGCGCTTCTGCTCGGGCACGCTCGGGTCGTTGATCGAGAAGTCGCGCACGTGGAGCTCGTAGATGACCATGTCGGTCTGGGCTTTCACGGTGCTTGGCGCGCGGGTGGCGTCCCAGCCTTTGGGCTTCAGGTTCGGCGCGTCGAGGTCGGCGACATAGCTGCGCTTCGAGTCCGTCGTCAGGCTGACGGAATATGGGTCGGTGACGAGGTTGCGCACCAGGCCCATGCCGTTGACCGCCACGTCCACCGCGTACCGGTAGTAGGTGCCGGAGAGGTCCCTGGATGCCTGGGCTTCCCAGGCGCCGGTGCGCGCGTCGAAGGCCATCGCGTGCACGGCGCTCGCGCGGCCACTGCCGCTGTCGTAGGTGCAGACGGCGACATTGCGGGCGGTCGGCGCCCACAGGCGGAAGGTGGTGCGATTCTTCTTCGGCGTGGCGCCCAGGCCGGCGATGTTCTCGGCCGCCGCGTACAAATCGTCCAGCGCGCCGGCCGCCTGAATGCGGGTCGCATCGCGTACCGTGCCGTCAGGGGCTTCCTGCACCAGCACCAGCTGGCCGCGGTGCAGCTCCTTGACGCGTTTCAGGTCCGCCGCACCCAGCGACAGGACGGGGCCACTTGCCACGTACTTGAAGCGGGCAGGCAGGGCCGTGGCGGACGGCTCGAGCGCCAGCGCGCCATCGGCGCCCGTGACCTTCGCGCCCGGCTTCGCGACGATGGAGGCCTTGGCCGAGTGATAGAGCTTGACGGCGCCGGCATTGGCGCCGGGCCAGGTCAGGCGCCGGCCGTCGAGCCAGACGGCACGGGCGTCCAGCGTGGCATTCGACGCGTGCAGGACCTGCTGGAAGGCGGGATCGTCGCAGGTCGCGAGAGGCACTGCGGCGTGGGCGGAAGAGGCGAGGGCGGTGGCCGCGAGGGCGAGGTATCGGAGTTTGGGCATCGTGGGGTGGGCGGGTCCTCCCGCCCACGCGGTCACGCGGCAGCAGCCCCGCCAGTCAAGGTGAATGAATCAGCCGCGGTAGTGATCGACCATCTTGTAGCGCTTGGCGTACAGCCCGAAAGCCAGGGCCGCCAGCAGCGCGAAGCCGGCGAAGAAGTACATCTGGAAGGCCATCACCCCCACGCCCGAGCTCTCGATGTAGGCGATCACGGCCTCGTTCTTCACGCCCGCGTTCACGATCAGCACCCACAGGTTGCCGACGGTGACCGCCAGGTACCACAGCGCCATGATCACGCCCTTCATCGAGGTGGGCGCCTGGCTGTAGGCGAATTCGAGGCCGGTGGCCGAGACCAGCACCTCGCCCAGCGTCAGGAGCGCATACGGCAGGATCTGCCAGGCGATCGACACCGCGTCGCCGGCATCGAGCTGCACCTGCAGGTTGCCGACCACGATCCAGGCCAGGGCCGAGAAGGCGATGCCGGCGGTCATGCGGCGCAGGGCCGTCGGGAGCAGGCCCATCTTGGTGAGCAGCGGGAACAGCACCAGGTTGTTGAAGGGGATGAGGATCATCACCAGCAGCGGATTGAGCGCCTGCATTTGCGCCGGGATGACCTCGAAGGTCCAGCCGAGCAGGTTGACTTCGGTCGACATGGCGTTGGCCTGCACGATCCAGGTCGAGGCCTTCTGGTCGAACAGGGACCAGAAGGGCGTGACCAGGCCGAACACGATCAGGATGCGCAGCACGGCGCGCACGCCGTCCACCGCGATGTCGGGATGCGCGCCGCGGGCGCGTTCGAGCTGCAGCGAGGCGCCGATGCCGACGCCGGCCAGCAGCAGCACGAGGGCGGTGCAGGCGGCGATCACGAAGCCCCAACTCGGCGTCATGGCCAGCGAGGCGACGGCGGCGGCGGCCGCGAACGCGGCGACGATCAGGCCCGGACGGCCCTGGCCCGCCTGGCGTGCGAACAGCGCGGTGCGCACCACGCGCAGGAAGGAATGCGGATCGCTCGGGGCCGGCGGCACGTGCACGTACTTCTTCTTGCCGCTCCATAGGACCATGGTGGCGATGAACATCAGGATGCCCGGGATACCGAAGGCCACCGAGGGACCGTAGTCGCGCAGGAAGAGCGGCATCAGCAGCGACGCGAAGAAGGAGCCGAAGTTGATGATCCAGTAGAAGGCATCGAACACCACTTTCGCCTTGTCCTTGTTGGTCTTGTCGAACTGGTCGCCGACGAACGAGGCCACCAGCGGCTTGATGCCGCCCGAGCCGAAGGCGATCAGGAACAGGCCGAAATAGAAGCCCTCGACGCTATGCTCGAAGATGGCGAGGCAGGCGTGGCCGGCGCAGTAGATGAGGCTGAACCAGAAGATGGTGTTGTACTTGCCGAAGAAGCGGTCGGCCAGCCAGCCGCCCAGCAGCGGGAAGAAGTACACGCCCATCATGAAGGTATGGAAGACGTGCTTGGCTTCGCTGGCGCGGTGTTCCTGGGCCACGAACAGCAGCAGGGTCGAGATCAGGAAGGGCGTCAGGATGTTGCGCATGCCGTAGAAGCTGAAGCGCTCGCAACCTTCATTGGCGATGATGTAGGGGATCTGGCGCGGCATGCGGCCTGCGCGCTGAGCCTCGCTAGGTGCTGGAGAATTCATGGCGTCCTCGGGAAATCGAAACAGACGCGATCCTATGCCGAGCTCATGGAACTTTGCAATAAAAATATCGCTGTGAAACAAACCAGATACAGAACTCTCGTAGTTTAGCTACTTCCCGTTTTGAGAGCGTTAAGGGATGAAAGTTCTAAGTGATTGAATATAAAGGATTATGATCGAAAATTCCTGGTTTCTAGGTAATTGTCAACCTTTTCTCGATCCTGTATATTGCCTAGAATTCCACGAACCCTGACGGACCAGCCATGACCCAGATCTCGACCAACCCCGACTGGTGGAAAGAAGCCATCATCTACCAGGTCTACCCGCGCAGCTACCTCGACACCAACGGCGACGGCGTGGGCGACCTGGCCGGCATTACCGAGAAGCTCGACTACATCGCGAGCCTGGGCGTGGACATCGTCTGGCTGTCCCCCTTCTTCAAGTCGCCGATGAAGGACTTCGGCTACGACATCGCCGACTACTGCGACGTCGACCCGCTGTTCGGCACCCTGGCCGACTTCGACGCGCTGATCGCAAAGGCGCACAGCCTGGGCCTGAAAATCATGATCGACCAGGTGATGTCGCACACCGCCGACACCCACCCCTGGTTCGTCGAAAGCCGCAAGAGCCGCGACAATGCCAAGTCGGACTGGTACGTCTGGGCCGATCCGCTGCCGGACGGCTGCCCGCCGAACAACTGGCTGTCCGTCTTCGGCGGCTCGGCCTGGCAGTGGGACACCCGCCGCAAGCAGTACTACATGCACAACTTCCTCACCAGCCAGCCGCAGCTGAACTTCCATAATCCGGAAGTGCAGCAGGCCCACCTCGACGCCCAGCGCTTCTGGCTCGCGCGCGGCGTGGACGGCGTGCGCATGGACGCCTGCGTGTTCCACTTCCACGACCGCGAACTGCGCAGCAATCCGCCGGCCCTGGTGCGCGACACCTCGACCGTCACGGACGTGAACCCCTACGGCATGCAGGCCCACATCTACGACAAGACCCAGCCGGAGAACGTCGCCTTCCTGCAGCGCGTGCGCGCCCAGCTGAACGAGTTCGGCGCGGTGTCGATCGGCGAAGTCAGCTCGGACGACGCGCTGGCGCAGATGGCCGAATACACCGAAGGCGGCGACAAGCTGCACATGGCCTACAGCTTCAACCTGCTCACGCCGGTGTTCACCGCAAGCCACATCCGCAAGCAGGTCGAGGAGTTCAAGGAGCGCGTGAAGGACGGCTGGGCCTCCTGGTCGGTCGGCAACCATGACGCCATCCGCGTGATGACGCGCTGGGGCGGTACGAACCCGAGCCCGGAGCTGGGCAAGCTGGTGCTGGCGATGCAGCTTTCGCTCAAGGGTACGCCCTGCCTGTACCAGGGCGACGAACTGGCGCTGACCGAGGCCGACGTTCCTTATGAGCTGTTGCAGGACCCCTACGGCATCACGTTCTGGCCCGAGTTCAAGGGCCGCGACGGCTGCCGCACCCCGATGCCGTGGACGGGCGAGGCGCCGAACGCGGGCTTCACCAGCGGCACGCCCTGGCTGCCGGTGGCCGAGCCGCACCTGGCCGCCAACGTCGCCGCGCAGGACAAGGACCCGGATTCGATGCTGAACTTCCAGCGCCGCTTCATCGCTTGGCGCAAGACCATGCCGCAGCTGACCCGCGGCGACATCGACTTCTTCGACGCCCCGGAACCGGTGCTGGCCTTGCGCCGCGACGTGGCAGGGATGGACAGCGTGCTGGCGGCCTTCAACCTGAGCGCCGAGCCGGTCAGCTTCGCCTGGCCTGCAAGCGGCCAGGCGACGGCGCTGGATGCGCACGGCCTGCCGGGCGAAGCTGCCGGCGGGCGCGTCACCCTGCCGCCCTACGGCGCCTGGTTCGGCAGCATCCCGGCGGACGCCGAATAATGGGAAGCCAGCAGGAGGCCACGGGCTTCGCGGAGAAGTCCGCGCGCACGGCATTCGCCGACGGCCCGCGCCTGCTGGCGGACATCGGCGCCACCCACGCGCGCCTGGCCCTGCAAACGGCGCCCGGCAGCTTCGGCGCCGTGCGCGTGCTCAAGTGCGAGGACTTCGACGGCATCGTCCCGCTGCTGCGCTACTACCTGCAGGACCACACGAACATCAAGCTGCACCACGCGGCGCTCGCCGTGGCCAACCCGATCAGCGGCGACTTCGTCCGCATGACCAACCGCGACTGGCAGTTCTCGACCGATGCGGTGCGCCGCGAACTGGGCTTGACGACCCTCCTGATCGTGAACGACTTCACCGCGCTGGCGATGGCGATTCCGGGGTTTGGGGAGAAGGACCTGATGCAGGTGGGAGAGGGCGCGCCTGTTCCGCAGGCCGTGATCGGCGTGCTTGGACCCGGCACTGGGCTGGGCGTCTCGGGCGTGATCCCGACCGAGGACGGCTTCGTCACCCTCGGCAGCGAAGGCGGCCACGTGAACTTCGCCCCCGGCGACGAGCGCGAGTTCGCCATCCTGCAGAGCGCATGGCGCGAGTGGCAGCACGTGTCGAACGAGCGCCTGATCTCCGGCCCCGGCATGGAGATCATCCACCGCGCGCTGGCCGAGCGCAACGGCGTCGACGCGCCGCCGCGCAAGGCCGCCGACATCATTGCCTGCGCGCTCGAGTCGCAGGACCCGCTGTGCCTGGAAGTGCTGGAGTGCTTCTGCGGCATGCTGGGCGCGGCGGCCGCCAACCTGGCGGTGACGCTCGGGGCGTTTGGCGGCATCTTCATCGGCGGCGGCATCGTGCCGCGCATGGGCGAGTGGTTCGCCAGATCGCCGTTCCGCGCCCGCTTCGAGGCCAAGGGACGCTTCACCGACTACATCGCGCAGATCCCGACCTATGTGATCAGCGCACCGTACCCGGCGCTGCACGGCGTGGCGACCATCCTGGCCGAGCACCTGCGCGGGCGCAGCGGCGCCAATTCGCTGATGGAGCGGGTCCAGAACCTGCGCCACGAGTTGACGCCCGCCGAGCAGCGCGTGGCCGCCCTCGTCGTCGAGCAGCCGCGCCTGGTGCTGAACGAACCGATCGCCGAGATCGCGCGCCTGGCCGAAGTCAGCCAGCCGACCGTGATCCGCTTCTGCCGCTCGCTCGGCTTCGCGGGCCTGGCCGAATTCAAGTTGAAATTCGCCAGCAGCCTGACCGGCTCGATCCCGGTGCGCCACAGCCAGGTGCGCACCAGCGACAGCACCCACGACCTGTCGGCCAAGGTGATCGACAACACGGTGTCGGCGATCCTGCGCTTCCGTGATCAACTGGACGTGCGTTCGCTCGACCGCGCCATCGAGCTGGTGAGCCGCGCGCGCCGCGTCGAGTTCTTCGCGATGGGGAATTCACGCGCGGTGGCGCTGGACGGGCAGCATAAATTCTTCCGCTTCCGCATTCCGACTTCGCTGTACGGCGACTCGCACCTCTTCAAGCTGGCGGCGGAACTGCTGCAGCCGGGCGACGTGGTGATCGCCGTCTCGAATTCGGGCAGCATCGCCGAGCTGTTAGAGGCCGTGGACATCGCGCGCGGCGCCGGCGCCGACGTCATCGTGATCAGCAACAGCCAGTCGCCGCTGGCGCGCAAGGCGACCGTGTGCCTGGCGGTGGATCATGCGGAGGACAGCACCAGCTTCCTGTCGATGATCTCGCGCATCCTGCAGCTGCTGCTGATCGACATCCTCGCGGTCGGGATTTCGGTCGATGGGCAGCATGGCGAAGCGGAAGGAGCCGACCCGCGCCGGCTACTGATCTCGCACCTGGACAGCTAGCGCGCATACTGATCGGGACTGGCTACTTCTTCGTACTCGCTGAGCCGCACCTGGAAGAAAGCCACGACCAGGACAATCCAGATTTCCCAGAACAGTCCCGCGTCGAAGCGGATATCGAAGAGCAAGCCCGCCAGTCCACGCCCGCCCAGGTAGATGGCCAGGAGAAGGTTGGACGGTTTCAGCTTGATTTTCACCTCGGTGCCGCAGTTCGGACACTTGGTTCGACCGTCGAAGGGCGGCGAAAACTGCGCACGCCAGGATATCGACAAGTCACGACAATGCGGGCATCGATACATGCTTCCCCTTTCGACAGTAAGTTAATGCGAGTTGACTGGAAATGTTCCCCAACTGCGAAATGCGACCGACGGGCTCAGCACAGCAATCCAAGTGGTTGCGGCCGTCTGCCTCGGGCTGGTTGCGGTTCTTCGACGCAGACTGCTTTCGG
>NZ_JBOBRE010000013.1:0-192760 GCF_050586525.1 Massilia sp. BKSP1R2A-1
CCAGAAGCAGTCATTCATTAAGAGGTCAACTCCACCAGGAAACATGCGCAATGGAAAAGTTCGGCGAACCCTCTGTTTTTGGGATTGAATGCGTTCATGAGCCCATGCCCAACCCTAGAGGATATGTTTTCGGTCGCATGTGTCTTTGGTTCGAGAGCGATGTACTTGGCGACCTTCATGAACCCGCTTGTATGCTTGACGTGACAGCCGTGCACCTAAAGGATCTCTTGGACCGAATCAATGCGCTTGAAGTACCAGAACTTATTGCCCTGACAGACAGCGCACTGTGGGAGCGGCTGGACACAGCACTGTACCGAGACGATAACCGGACTAATGTTGAAGTGGCTGCTGACGCGCGGCGATATTCGAATTTTAATTTCTTGACTAACGGCGGCGAATCATTCGATGGGTCAAAATCGTTCATAGTCGCGAGCGATACTTGCGTTCGTATCCTGTTTAAGAACGGCGGCGCGGACTGTTCGCTAGTGGGTAAGAGGGTGAACCGCTACGTTTTTGTCGAGGCACTGCAGTCGTTTCTTACGTGGCTTCAGGAAGAAGCTACACGTATGAAAAGCTGAGACGCGACGTTTGCTTTGGGTCGGTTGCTGCCCTTCGTGACAGTTTGCGATCTTCTGGCCATCGCGAGATGTCATGTTAAGCCGAACAACGGCCTTCGACCAGAAGCGCTCGTTTTGCTGCTGAGCCATACGAACAAATAACCAATTTTTTGAAGCCTGCTGCGCCCGGCGAGTGGTAGCGTTTTTCGCCTGCTATTGGTTCAGCAAAACCGTCGCACACACGGTTTCAGCCGCGCGCCACCCCGGCAGGCGCTTGCCTATAATCGGTCGCCGCGGGGCTGCCATCATCGGAAATCCAGCCCTGCACGCGATGCTCACGGGCCGGTACGCTCCATGCCGGCAAGGTTCCCACCTTCTGTTTGATCGGCACCATGCGTCCCCCCAATGCGCGTACCGATGTGGACCGTCTTGCGTCTTCCAGCGAGGGCAGCGCGCCGCGCCGCCTGCTCGGCCTGCGCCAGGCCATCGCACTCATCGTCGGCGTCGTCATCGGCGCCGGCATCTTCAAGTCGCCCTCCATCGTTGCCGGCCTGAGCGGCAGCGCGGACTGGATGTTCGCCATGTGGGTGTTGGGCGGCATCATTTCCCTCGTCGGCGCCCTGTGCTACGCCGAGCTCACGACCGCCTATCCCCACCCCGGCGGCGACTACCATTTCCTGCACCGCGCCTACGGACGCGGCACCGCCTTTCTCTTCGGCTGGGCGCGCTTCGCCGTGATCACCACCGGCTCGATCGCCCTGCTGGCCTTCGTGTTCGGCGACTACATGCAGCAGGCCGCGCCGCTCACCATGCTGCCCCCTGGCTGGGGCGCGACCGCCTATGCGGCGGCGATCATCGTGATCCTGTCCCTGCTCAACCTGCGCGGGCTGCGCACCGGGGCCGGCGCCCAGATGTGGCTGACCCTGGCCGAGATCGGCGGACTGGTATTGCTGGCGGTGGCGGCAGCCTTCTTCACCGAGCCGGCCGCCGCGCCGGCGCCAAGCGCGGCCGTCGCTCCGGTCTCCTTCGGCATGGCCATGGTCTTCGTGCTCCTGACCTATGGCGGCTGGAACGAGGCGGCCTACATCAGCGCCGAGCTGCGCGGCGGCGCGCCGAATATGGTGCGAGCGCTGACGCTGTCCATCCTGATCATCACCCTGCTCTACCTGATGGTCACCTGGGCCTGCCTGCAGACCCTCGGCATGCAGGGCATGGCGAGTTCCGAGGCGCTGGCGGCGGACGTGATGGGCCTGGCCTTCGGCGCCTCGGGCGAACGCGTGATCTCGGTGCTGGTCGCGATCTCGGCCCTGACCTCGATCAACGCCACCATGATCGTGGGCGCGCGCACCGGCTATGCGATGGGGTGCGACTGGGGACGCCTGGGCCGCCTCGGCCAGTGGGACGGCGAGCGCGGCACGCCGGCGGTGGCGATGGGCATCCAGTGCGGCGCGGCGCTGCTGCTGGTCGGGGTCGGCACGGCCTTCGGGAGCGGCTTCAAGGCGATGGTCGAGTTCACGGCGCCGGTGTTCTGGCTGTTCTTCCTGCTCAGCGGCGTCTCGCTCTTCGTGCTGCGCCGGCGCGAACCTCAGCTGCCGCGGCCTTTCCGCGTGCCCCTGTATCCGCTACTTCCCCTGCTGTTCTGCTGCAGCTGCGCCTGGATGCTGTGGTCCAGCCTGTCCTACGTCACCAGCCAGTCGCTCGGCGGACTGAACGCCGCCTGGATCGGCGTCGCCGTCCTGGCCAGCGGCTCGCTGCTGCTGCTGTTCCTGCGCCGCGAGGCCGAGGCCTGAAGCCGCGCCGATGTCTGCCATCTACCATCGAAACCACCTGAAGGAGAACGAGCATGCAAGCCGATCCACGCCGCCGTACCCTCTTGCTGTCCGCCGCCGCCACTGCCGGGCTGTCCGTGCTGCCGGTGCGGCTGCTCCAGGCCCAGGAACTGGTCGAGCCCTCGCGCCTGGACGTGCCCTATGTGCCGACGCCCCAGGAAGTCGTCGACCGGATGCTGGCGATGGGCAAGGTCGGCAAGAACGACGTGATCTACGACCTCGGCTGCGGCGACGGCCGCATCGTCGTCACCGCAGCCAAGGTGCACGGCGCGCGCGGCACCGGCATCGACCTGAATCCGGTGCGCATCGCCGAGGCGAAGGAGAACGCGAAGAAGGCCGGCGTGACGGACCGCACCACCTTCAAGGTCGGCGACCTGTTCGAGGCCGACATCTCGCAGGCCACCGTAGTAACGCTGTACCTGCTGCCGACCATCAACGTCAAGCTGCGCCCGCGGCTGTGGCAGCAACTGAAGGTGGGCACCCGGGTGGTGTCCCACGCCTTCGACATGGGGCCGGAATGGCCGCCCGAGAAGAAGGACGAGGTCGAGGGACGCACGATCTACCAGTGGACCATCACGCAGGCCAACAAGCGCGCGGTCAAGGCGTGATGTTCGCCCGGCTCAGGGCGCTGCGCCCACTTGGGCCGGCTGGGCTCCCGAGCGCCAGGTCTCGCCGATCTTGAGGACGAAGAAGTCGTCGTCCGCCACGCCCTGAGCCTGGCGGGCCAGCGCCAGGTCGCGCGGCGCCTGGTCGATGCGCTCCTGGCCCATCGGGAAGGTGCCCCAATGCATGCCGACGCTGCGGCGCACGCGCAGCTCGCGGTGGATGCGCACGGCCTCATCCGGGCTGACGTGGGAATTGCGGTACCAGACGGGCTGGTAGGCGCCGATGCCGATCGCGGCCAGGTCGAATCCTTTATCGAAACGCGCGGCGATATCCTGGATGTCCTTCGAATAGCCGAGGTCCCCGGAGAAAAAGAAATTGAAGCCTGGACGGGTCACGGCCCAGGCGCCCCACAGGGTCGCGTTGCGGTCCCAGGGCGTACGCGCCGACCAGTGGTGGACGGGCAGCAAGTGCAGCTCGAGGCCGCGCAGGCTCGCTTTCTCCCACCAGTCGAGCCGCACGATGTGTTCGCGCTTGCCGCCCGTGACGTTTTCCATCAGCCACAAGTCGATACCGAGCGGCACGTAGAAGGTCGGCGGGCCGCCCGCCTGCCGGTAGAGCGCGCGCAGGGAGTCGGCCGAGAGGTGGTCGTAGTGCGAGTGGCTGATCAGGACGGCGTCGATGCGCGGCAGCTCGGCCAGCGCCAAGCCCGGGGGCTGCTGCCGCTTGGGTCCCGCGAAAGACAGCGGCGAAGCGCGGTCCTCGAACACGGGGTCGAACAGGATGTTGACGCCGTTGCCCGCCTGGTAGAGGAAGCTCGCATGGCCGATCCAGGTGAGCGCGGGTTCGGTCTTGTTGGCGTGGATGAACGCCAAGTCCGGCTTCACGGTCGGGATCGGCGCGAGCGGCAGGCGCGCACTGCCGTCGTCGCTCCAGTTGCGGATCCGCGCCGCCCAGCTTGCGAAGAAACCTTGAGGCGGACGGGCATACGCCGGGTTCGAGGGGTAATTGTTCGCGAAACCTTCCTGCCGGTGGTGGGGCCTGGACGCGTCGTAATAAGGATTCACGTGGGAGCAGCCGGCGGCGAGCAAGGCGCAGGTCAGGACGGCGGCACGGATAGGGAGGCGCATGGCAAGCTGGGCAATTGAGGTGCGGGAAGTATAAGGGATGCGGCTCCGGCGGCGCCGGCCGGCCCGTGCAAAGGAAATTTGCATCCCGGCCGCCCCATGCAAAGATTATTTGCCTGCAGTCGCAGACCTCCGTAGGGTGGGCGGCTCCACCCGGTTTCTGGATAAACACGCACCTACCGCGCCGCCCACGCGTTCAACCAGTGCGCGCAGTGTGGAATCGACTGCAGCACCGTGAAGAGCAATCACGCGCGCCGCCAACCGGCAGGACCATGCCCCCACCAGATGGCATAAGCTCATCAATAAATTGTCATTTCCTAATAGTTGCCCAGCATGTAAGCTATGCGGCCCAGCACTGCGATCGCCCGCGCCATACCCCTCCGGGCCATTCCGACCGGCCACAAGCCGGGACGCTCCGTGCGCATCCGCTGTCGTTCTGCTACCGTATGGAACGGCGCGCCCCTCCCGCGCAGGCGACACCGCCGCCCGGGGAAGCGACACCACGGCGCAGCGCACGGCCCGTGCCGGCAGAAAAGCACTTAATTAACTAATTTGGCCAACAGACATGACTTCTTCGACAGACACTGACACCGGTCTCCCCCTCGACATGATCATCTTCGGCGGGATGGGCGACCTGGCGATGCGCAAGCTGCTCCCCGCGCTCTACATGGCTTACCTGCACGGCAACCTGCCCGCCGCCACCCGCATCATCTCGACCGGCCGCCAGGAATTCGACCGCAAGGCCTACCTCGCCCACGTCGAAGAACATTCGCGCTCCTTCATCGCCAGCGCCAACTTCAACGACAAGACCTGGGACGGCTTCCTCGCCCTGCTCGAATACGTGCGCCTGGACGTGCAGGCCGCGCCCGATTTCAGCGCCCTGGCCCAGGCCGCCCACCCGGGCGCCCAGCGCGTGTTCTACCTGTCGACCTCGCCGAGCCTGTTCACCACCATCTGCGCGAAGCTGGCGGATGCCGGCCTGGTCGACGACAATGCGCGCGTGGTGCTGGAAAAGCCGCTCGGCCACGACCTGGCCTCGGCCATCGAGATCAACGAAGCGGTCGGCAAGCACTTCGCCGAGTCGCAGATCTACCGCATCGACCACTACCTGGGCAAGGAAACCGTGCAGAACCTGATGGTGCTGCGCTTCGGGAACTCGATCCTGGAACCGCTGTGGCGCGCCCCGAACATCTCGAGCGTGCAGATCACGGTGGCCGAGGAAGTGGGTGTGGGCAGCCGCGCCGGCTTCTACGACGGCACCGGCGCCATGCGCGACATGGTGCAGAACCACTTGCTGCAGCTCCTGTGCATCGTCGCCATGGAACCGCCGACCTCGCTGTCGCCGGACGCGGTGCGCGACGAAAAGCTGAAGGTAATCCGCTCGCTGCGCCGCTTCGGCCTGGCCGACATCGCACGCGACACCGTGCGCGGCCAGTACGTGCACGGCGCCAGCGGCAACCAGGAAGTGCCCGGCTACCTCGAGGAAAGGAACGTTCCGCAGGATAGCAAGACCGAGACCTTCGTCGCCCTGCGCGCCCACATCGACACCTGGCGCTGGTCCAAGGTGCCCTTCTACCTGCGCACCGGCAAGCGCATGGCGCGCCGCTCCTCGAAGATCGTGATCGAGTTCGCCAACCCGCCCTTCCCGCTGTTCCCGGACCAGCCGGGTGGCGTCGCCAACCGCCTCGTCATCGAGCTGCAGCCGGAAGAAGCGATCAAGCTGCAGATCATGGCCAAGCAGCCGGGCAGCGGCATGCAGATGCAGCAGGTGGAGCTGAATCTCGACCTGCAGTCGGCCTTCCAGCAGCGCCGTGCGGAAGCCTACGAGCGCCTGCTGATCGACGTGGTGCGTGGGCGCCTGACCCACTTCATGCGCCGCGACGAGCTGGAAGCGGCATGGGCCTGGGCCGATCCGATCATCGACGGCTGGAGCACCCTCGGCGAGAAGCCGCATTCCTATTCGGCGGGCTCCTGGGGCCCGGCCGAGTCCTTCGCGCTGCTGGCGCGCGACGGCTTCGCCTGGGTCGAGTAGGCGCCTCGACGGCTCTGTAGGGTGGTCGGCTTTGCCGACCGCGCGTCCAGCTCCGGCCTGCGCCGCCACTGCGCATCCGTGAGTCGAACACCCTACTCATAACGGCGCCCCAGCATCCAGCCATACAGCAGCACATTCACGAGCAGCACGCCGGCCGCCAGGCCGAGCTGCAGCTCGCGCGTCAGTGCGCCCGGATAGACCAGCGCCACCACGTAGTGCTCGACGAAGCCGCCGCTATAGCCCGCGTCGCCGGCCAGCAGGCGCAGCCGGTTCTCCGCATAGGTCAGCGGACACACCGCGCCCAGCACCTCGATCCCGATGCCCCAGGCCACCGCCAGCAGGTGGACCGGCAGGAGCCTGCGCCGGCGCAGCACCAGCAAGGCGCCGAACACCACGAAGAGAATGAAGGCCAGGTGCGCGAGCAGCACGGCGTCGGCCAGCAGGCGGTAGAGCATTGCGTAAAAGGTTCCCTAAGAAATTGATCACGGCTGCGCCTTGAATCCAGCGCAAACGCAGGCCCGAATCCATCCTCGCACGTTTGGCAGCCGCGCGCAGCTGGCGTAGAGTCTCGTTTCCGATCCAGACGAGACTGCCATGAACGCGCCCGATTCCGTCCCCGCCATCGCTTCCGCCGCCAGCCCCTTCGCCGCCTTCGGCGCCACCCTCCTGAAAAACATGGACCGCTCGCGCCAGGCGCGCGGCAAGCTGCTCGAGCGCGCCGGCTTCGGCCCGCAGGAAACGCCTTCGACGGTGCTGCACGCCGAAGCGGGCGTGAGCCTGCGCAGCAACGCGCCCGAGGGCGCCGACGGCCCACCGGTGCTGCTGGTTCCCGCCCCCATCAAGCGCTCCTACATCTGGGACCTGGCGCCCGAGGTCAGCGTGGTGCGGGCCTGGCTGGCGCGCGGCTACCGCGTCTACCTGGCCGAATGGACGCCGGTGCCGGACAGCGAGGACTTCGGCCTCGACGACTATGGCGACCGCCTGCTCGCCGCCTGCCAGCACGCCATCGCCGAGGAGACCGGCCAGGAGCGGCTCATCGTCGCCGGCCACTCGCTGGGCGGCATCCTGGCGGCCATCTACAGCTGCCTGCACCCAGACCAGGTTGCCGCCACCATCCTGCTCGAATCGCCCCTGCATTTCGAAGAAAAAAGCTGCTGCTTCCGTCCGCTGGTGCAGGCCGTGCCCCACGCCAGCCAGCTCGCCGCCACCTTCCGCCAGGTGCCGGGCGTGTTCCTGAACATGATGAGCGCCCTCGCCGAACCCCAGGCCTTCCAGTGGGAACGCATGACCGACCGCTACCTCTCGCTGGGCAATCCGCAGGCGATCGCCACCCATATGCGGGTCGAACGCTGGACCCATGACGAATTCGCCCTGCCTGGCCGGCTCTTTACCGACATCGTCGAATCGCTGTACCGCCGGGACTTGTTTCTGGCCGGACGACTCGACATCCACGGCCGCCAGATCGGGCCGGCCAGCCTGCGCGCGCCCCTGGTGAGCGTGGTCGACCCGCGCAGCCGGGTGATTCCCTGGGATGCGGTGGCGCCCTTCCACGAAGCGGCCGCCAGCTGCCACAAGCTGCTGCTGCGCTATGGCGGCGATATCGGCGTCAACCTGCAGCACGTGGGCGTGCTGGTCGGCAGCAGCGCGCATGCCCGGATCTGGCCGGAAATCTTCGACTGGCTGGAGGCGATCGGCACGAACGCCGCTGGCGACAACCGAGGCAAAGGCCTATACTGACGGGTTTGGTTCGGCCGCGCAGGTCCCGCGCGGCCCATATTCATTCCCGGAGTAACTTTGTTCGCTGTCCTTTCGCTCGACATGGGCGCCGCCATGAAGACGCTCGTGCTGACGCTCGACCTGATCGGCACTTTCGTGTTCGCCCTGAGCGGCGCGGCGGCCGGCGTGCGCCGCCGGCTCGACCTGTTCGGCGTGCTGGTCCTGTCTTTTGTCGCCGCCAACTCGGGCGGCATCGTGCGCGATTTGCTGATCGGCGCCACGCCGCCGGCGGCAATCAGCGACTGGCGCTACCTGGCCGTGTCGCTCGCGGCCGGCCTGACCATCTTCTTCTGGCACCCGACGGTGCAGCGCCTGCGTACCCCGGTGCTGGTATTCGACGCGGCCGGCCTGGCGCTGTTCTGCGTGGCCGGCGCCCAGAAGGCCCTGGTCTTCGGCCTGGAGCCGGAGATGGCGGCCCTGCTCGGCATGCTGACCGGCATCGGCGGCGGCGTCGCGCGCGACGTGCTGCTGTCGGAGGTGCCGGCCGTGATGCGTTCGGACGTGTATGCGGTCGCGGCCCTGGCGGGCGCCGTCGTGGTGGTGCTGGGCGACGCGCTTGCCTTGCCGACCGCGCCCACGGCCTGCGCCGGTGCGGCGCTGTGCTTCATCCTGCGCATGGCGGCGATCCGCTATGACTGGCACTTGCCGGTGGCGCGCGGCCACGGCCCGCTCGAGGAAGAAGAGAGCGACCGGGATCGCGGGCGTTAAGCCGCGGTTGTTGTAGGGTGGAAGGGTCCCCCGTCCGCGCGTTCAAACAGTGCGTGAACAGCTCACGCCACATCCATTCATACGGGAGCTGAACGCGCGGACGGCGAAGCCGTCCACCCTACTGCACCCGGTCACTGCGGCATCCGCTCGCCTTCGCGCAGGGTCAGCACCCTGAAGCCGCTGCGGGTCACGGCCACCGTGTGCTCGAACTGCGCCGACAAGCCACCATCGACGGTCACGACCGTCCACCCATCGTCCTCGGTCCGCACCGCGTGGCGCCCCTGGTTGAGCATCGGCTCGATGGTGAAGACCATGCCTTCGCGCAGCACCAGGCCCGTGTTCGGCCGGCCGACATGCAGCACCTGGGGCGGCTCGTGCATCTCGCGGCCGATCCCGTGCCCGCAGAAATCGCGTACCACGGAATAGCCGTGGCGCCGCGCATGGCGCTCGATCGCGTGGCCGACGTCGCCCAGGCGCGCACCCGGCCGCACGGCCCGGATACCCTGCCACATGGCCTCGTAGGTGACCTGTACCAGGCGCTTCGCCGGCGCGGCCACCTCACCCACGAGATAGGTCTTGCTGGAATCCGCGATATAGCCGTTCTTTTCCAGGGTGATGTCGAAGTTGACGATGTCGCCGCGCTGCAGGATCTCGCCATCGGACGGCACGCCGTGGCAGACCACATTGTTGCGCGAAGAATTGAGCGCATAGGCATAGCCGTACTGGCCCTTGCTCGCCGGCCGGGCAGCCAGCTCATCGACGATGAAGCGCTCGACCAGGTCGTTGACCGCCATGGTCGACATGCCGGCCAGCTCCAGCTGGTCGAGCCGGGCGAAGACGCTTGCCAGCAGCCGCCCCGCCTCGGCCATCAGCGCGATTTCCTGCGGTTGCTTCGTCATGAGGGCGCCCTGACCGCCTGGGGCACGATGCCCGCCGCCCGCAGCTCGCGCGAGACGATCTCGTTGAAGCTCTGGGTCGGGTTCATCTCGCACAGCATGCCGATCTTGATCCAGAACGCCGCCTGCGCGTTGATCGAGCGGCAGGACACGATGCTTGCCTTGCGCAGCTGGTCGTGCACCTCGTCGTCGATGTTCACGATGCCCATTTCACTCTCCATATATGATCCATATACGAATCATATACGCAGTGTGCAGTAACCGCAAGCGATGCGGATCAAGGGAGCAGTTCGATCGTCCGGCGCAGGCGGATGTCGCTCGATGCGCTGCCCACCATCAGCTCGAACTTGCCAGGCTCGGCCGTCCAGGCCAGCTTGCGATCGAAGAAGGACAACGTCTCGCGGTCGATCGTGAACGTGACCTGCCGCTCCTCGCCCGGCTGCAGGCTGAGCAGCTGGAAGCCTTTCAGCTCCTTCACCGGCCGCACGACGGACGCGACCGGATCGCGCAGGTAAAGCTGCACCACTTCCGTGCCCGCCCGCTTGCCGCTATTGGCAAGCAGGAAGGACAGCGTGATCTTGCCGCCCGGCCCCATGCTTGCCTGCGACAGCGTCAGGTCCCGGTACGCGAAGCTCGTATAACTCAGGCCATGGCCGAAGGCGTAGCGCGGCGTGTTCGGCGAATCGATATAGGCCGATTTGTAGACGATGTTCCTGTCGTCGCGCACCGGCCGCCCCGTCTCGTACTGCTGGTAGCTGATGGGGATCTGGCCCATATTGCGCGGAAAGGTCATCGGCAGCCTGGCCGAGGGATTGACGTCGCCGAACAGCACGTCCGCCGTGGCGCGCCCGCCTTCGCTGCCCGGGAACCAGGCGTACAGGATGGCGCCGGCCTGCTCCGCCACGTTCTCGAAAATAAGGGGGCGCCCCGCGTTGATCACCACCACCGGCGTCTTGCCGATCGCGCACAGCGCCTCGAACAATTCGCCCTGGCGGCCCGGCAGCGTGAGGTCGGCGCGCGACTTGGCTTCGCCCGACATGTCCCAGCTCTCGCCCAGCGCCAGCACGACAACGTCGGCATCGCGCGCCGCCTGCAGCGCGGCCGCGAACCCGTCCTTGCCAAGGCAGGCCACGTCGCAGCCCGGCGCGTAGCTCACCTTCGTCGACGGCCCGGCCGCCTCGCGCACGGCGTCGACGAGGCTGGCCATCCTGTCCGCGTTCGACTTCACGATCCAGCCGCCCTCGAGGTCGCGCCGCGCATCGGCCAGCGGTCCCACGACGGCGATCGATCGCAGCCCGCGTTTCAAGGGCAGGACGCCGCCGGCGTTCTTGAGCAGCACGATGGACTTGCCGGCGATCCTGCGCGCCGCCTCGCGATGGCGCGGATCGTTCAAGGCCGCCTGTTCGCGCGCCGGGTCCGAGAAGCGGTAGGGATCGTCGAACAGGCCGAGCTCGAATTTCTTGGTCAGGACCCGGCGCACCGCATCGTCCACCTGGGCCATCGCTACCTTGCCGGCCCGTACCTGCGCCGCCAGCGAGGACGAATAGGCATTGCTTTCCATGTCCATGTCGCTGCCGGCCGCCAGGGCCTTGGCGGCGGCATCCGGCAGGTCGCCCGCATAGCCATGCACTACCATCTCGCGCACCGAGCCCCAGTCGCTGACCACGAAGCCCTTGAAGCCCCATGCGCCTTTCAGGATGTCGCGCTGCAGGCTGGCGTGCCCGGTGGCGGGAATGCCGTTCAGGGTATTGAAGGCGTTCATGAAAGTGGCGGCGCCGGCGTCGAGCGCCGCCTTGAAGGGCGGCAGATAGGTCTCGTGCAGCATCTGCTCGCTCATGTCGACCGCGTTGTAGTCGCGTCCCGCAATGGCCGCGCCATAGGCGGCGAAGTGCTTGGCGGTCGCCATCACCGATTCCACGCCGCCCAGCCGGGCGCCCTGGAAGCCGCGCACCCGGGCCTGGGCGATGCGGGAGCCCAGGTAGCTGTCCTCGCCGGCGCCCTCCATCACCCGGCCCCAGCGTGGGTCGCGTCCGATGTCGACCATGGGCGCGAAAGTCCAGTGGATGCCGGAGGCCGAGGCCTCGCGCGCGGCGATGCGCGCCGATTCCTCGATCGCCTCCAGGTCCCAGGACGCGGACTCGCCCAGCGGCACCGGAAACACGGTCTGGTAGCCATGGATGACGTCCAGGCCGAACAGCAGCGGAATCCTGAGGCGCGATTGCAGGGCCAGCGCCTGCAGCCGGCGGGTATCGGGCACGCCCTTGATGTTGAGCATGGAGCCAACCCCGCCGCTGCGGATCTCGGCCTCCATGCTGCGCACCTTCGCGGTGGCCGGCCCCGTGAATTCCTTGCCCGACAGCTGGTTGAGCTGGCCGACTTTTTCCTCCAGCGTCATCTGCCCGAGCAGCTGCTCGACCCGCTGGGCCACGCCGTCGTCGGCAGCCTGCGCGAGTCGCGCCACTAGAAAGAGCGCAAGCAGGCCCGGCCCGATACGGCCCATTCGATACCGCTTCATCCGATCTCCTCCGATGCCTCGTGGGGCGGGCAAGCCGCCAGTAAAACGTTTTATGTGATTTGACTCTTCTTCAGCGAATATACCTCTGAGTTAAACGTTTTACAAGCGGACCTCGGAGCGACCCGGAGGAAGCGGGTTCGTACATCTTCAGCAGCCGCTCGATTTGACCCGCTCGACCTCAAGACCGAACAGCGGGCGCAGGCGCGTGCCGAAGACGTTGCCGGCGAAGGCGGCCACCAGCCACAGCCAGCCGTGCAGGCTGCCCGACAGAATGCCGCTGAAATAGGCGCCGATATTGCAGCCGTAGGCCAGGCGCGCGCCATAGCCGAGCAGCAGGCCGCCCACCACCGCCGCCGCCAGCGAGCGCAGCGGCAGGCGCCACACCGGCGCGTAGCGGCCGGCCAGCGCCGCGGCCAGCATGGCGCCCAGCACGATGCCGATGTCCATCACCGAGGTGACGTCCTGCCACACCGGCGCCTGCAGGGCGGCGGCATTCGCGCCCTTCGACCAGTAGGTCCAGCTGGCGACGTCCAGGCCCATGAAGGACGCGGTCTTGGCGCCCCACAGGGCAAAGGCCGAAGTCACGCCCCAGGGACGGCCGGCCAGCGCCAGGGTCGCGAAGTTCAGCAGCACCAGCGCGATCGCGCCGGCCAGCAGCGGCCAGGGGCCGTGCAGCCAGCGCGAACCCAGCACGGGTTCGGGCGCCTTGTTGACCAGGCGGCCGTGGCGGCGCTTCTCGACCATTACGGTCATGGCCGCGATCAGCGCGAACACGGCAAGGTTAAGCACGAGCGCGGGCGCCAGGCCCAGCACCTTCACCAGCGAAGTCGGCGCGAGCTGCGGCTGCGCCGTCCAGAATGGCATGTGGGCGGTCGCGATCAGGGAGCCGGCGATGAAGAAGATCAGCGTGACGAGCATGCGCGTGCTGCCGCCGCCGACCGTGTACAGGGTGCCGGAGGCGCAGCCGCCGCCCAGTTGCATGCCGATGCCGAACATGAAGGCGCCGATGACCACCGAGGTGCCGGCGGGCGAGACCAGGCCGCTGACCGGGTTGCCGAACAGGGTGCCGCTGGCGAGCACCGGGAAGAACAGCAGCACCCCGAAGGCCAGCATCAGCATCTGGGCGCGCAGTCCGGCGCCGCGGCCGTCCGCGATGAAGACGCGCCAGGCCGAGGTGAATCCGAAGGCGGCATGGTAGAGGGCGATGCCCAGCAGCGAGCCGACGCCGAACAGGGCCGCGTGCTTGGGACCCACCGCCTGCGCCAGGAAGACGGCCCCCAGCAGGATGAGAAGGAGGGAAACGCCGAGCGGCTTCTGGTTGATGTCGACGCGCCGCAGAGAAGGCAAGGTAGCTGGATCGGACATGAGGAAGAAGGAAAAGTAGGAGGAAAGCCCGCTATTGTCGCGCGTTTGCGCGGTCCATGCAGGCGCTTCCCCTACTTTACTCCAGTGCCCGGTTGCGCGACTCCACGTCCACGAAGCGGATCGCGACCGCTCCCAGGGCCAGGAAGGTCGCCAGCATCGCCAGCGCCAGCGTGAAATGGGTCGCCATCACGGGCGCCACGATGCTGGGCGCGAACAGGCCGCCGAAGCGCGCCACCGCGCCCGCCATGCCCATGCCGCTGGCGCGCAGCTGGGTCGGATAGACCTCGGGCGTGAAGGCATACAGCGCACCCCAGGTGCCCAGCAGCGCGAAACTCATCAGGAGGGTCGAGCCGACCACGAGCGGCGTCGAGCTGCCCAGGCTATAGCACATGCAGCCCGCGGCGCTCAGCAGGAGGAAACCGACCAGGGTCGGCTTCCTGCCCCAGCGTTCCACGCCATAGGCCGAGAGCGCGAAGCCCGGCAGCTGTACCAGGGCCAGCACGATCAGGAATTCCTGGCCGCGCATGAAACCGAAACCCTGTGCGCCCAGCCGCACCGGCAGGTAGACGAAGACGCCGTAGTAGGCGATCGAGATCAGCATCCAGGCCAGGAACAGGCACACGCTCCTGCGCCGCAGGACGCCCTCGAACAGCGCGGCCAGCCGGGGTTTGGCCGCGCTCTCCGGCGCCAGCTCGGGAATCGGTTCAAGGCGTCCGTTGGTGCGCGCCACCCGTTGGAGCACCGCGCGCGCCTGCCCCCCTTTCCGATGCGGTTGAGGAACATCGGCGACTCGGGCACATACAGGCGCAGGACCACGCCGACCAGGGCCGGCAGGCTGGTCGCAAAGAAGATCGCGCGCCAGGCATCCATTCCCCAGCGCACGGCCACCAGGGCCAGCACCGCGAGCACGATGGTGCCCACCGCCCAGAAGGATTCGAGCAGCACCAGCCAGCGGCCGCGCCGGTCGCTCGGCAGGAACTCCGCCATCATGGTGTAGTCGACCGGCAGCGTGCCGCCCACCCCGACGCCGGTAAGGAAACGCAGCACCAGCAACCAGCCGAAGTCGGGCGCGAAGCTCGATGCCACGCCGAAGCAGGCGTCGAGCAGCACCGCCATCATGAGTACCGGCCGCCGCCCGATGCGGTCCGCCAGGCGCCCGAAGGCGAAGGCCCCGACCAGCATGCCGACAAAAAACCAGGTGCCGGTCTGCAGCGCCTCGGGCACGGCGATGCCGAAGGTGGCCGCGATCGAGGGCGCCGTGAAGCCGATCGACAGCACCTGCATGGCGTCGGCCATCCAGACCAGGCCGAAGATGGCGAACAGGCGGTACTGGAAGCGGCCGACGCCGGCCGTCCGGATGCCCTGCTCCACTGTCGCGGTGTTCGATGACATCGCGCCTCCTTGCAAGGTGAATTGCTTCAAGTTTCCCGGCTTTCCCAATGGCGGACGGTGCAGTGGGAAACAGAGGCGCAAAAAAAGGCTGTGTTCGCGTTAACTTTGCTTTCGCAGTTGCCTCTACTTACCTTGTCGTACCGCAGCAGATAACCACTGAGCTGGTGTATGCAACGTTTGCGCGTCCAGTAAGCGCTGCCATCCCGAGTAGTTCGCCAGGTAGCGGCTGGCCACGCCCTTGAAACGCACGAGCCAGTTCTTGAAGCGGCTGTGCCAGCCATGGACGTTCTGGATGTGGATCGCGCCGCGTGCGCGCCGGCCTGCCCTGATATTGACGGACGCATGCGTGATCCCGGCGTCGGCGGCAAAGCGGGCATAGACGGCCGCACCATCGCTGATGAGCAGCACGTCGCCGGGCAGCACCGGCTGCAGGCAGGCGCGTAGCTGCGCCGCAGTCACGGGACCACGGCCGGTATGAAAGTCCAGCGTGGCGCCACTGCGGTCGCGCGCCACCAGCAGGCAATCATGCTCGCGGTTGATGCCGCGCCGCCGGGCGACACCCCCGCGCTGTCGCGGCGGGCGCGTCAAGGTGCGCGATCCCTTCTGCGATTCCAGCCGGTAGGTTTCGTCGGCCTCGACGATCGCCGACAGGGTGGCCGGCCGGTGACGCGCGGCTGCCGGCGCGAACCGGTGGCGCCAGCGAAAGCTGGTGGTGCGATGCACGCCGGTGGCGAGCGCCGCGTCGCGCACGGTGCGCGATTCCAGCAAGCACTGGATAAAAGGCAGCCAGCACGCGCGCTTGCGCAGTCGGGCCAGCGGCGTGCCGGTCAGCGCATTGAAGGAACGGCGGCAGCCCAGGCAACGAAACCGCTGCAGGCCGCTGGCGAAGCCTGACCGGTGCAGGCGCGCGCAGGCGCAATGGGGACATGGCCGGCCTGCCGCGGCCGCTTCGATGAGCGCCAGGCACTCGGCTGGGTCGCGGATGCTGTCGATCCACGCGCGCAGCCGGGCCAGGTCGTTGCTGGACAATGGGGCCGCGGACAAGAATGCGAATAATTCGTCAAAGCTTAGGCCTTGCATCGTCACTCCAGATGAGTTAACTCGACGATGCGTAAGACTTCGACAACACGATTTGGTTCACCAAACAACCGCGAACACAGCCTAAAAAAATGCCCGCCGAGGCGGGCACGAGGCTGGTTCAGGCCGGCATCAAACGCCGACCATCGACACGGCCTTGGTATTCAGGTAGGCCTCCAGCGCCTCCGGGCCGCCTTCCGAACCGTAGCCCGAATCCTTGATGCCGCCGAAAGGCAGCTCGGCGCTCGGGGTGGCCGGCTGGTTGATCCACAGCATGCCGACCTCGACGCGGTTCATCAGCAACTGGGCGTTCTTGATCGAACGGGTGAAGGCATAACCGGCCAGGCCGTAAGGCAGGCGGTTGGCCTCGGCAATGGCTTCTTCCAGGCTGTCGAAGCCGCGGATCGCCGCGATCGGGCCGAAGGGTTCGTCGTTGAAGACGCTCGCCTCCAGCGGCACGTCCGACAGGATGGTCGGGGCGAAGAAGTTGCCGGCGTCGCCCACGCGCGCGCCGCCGGTCGCGACGACCGCGCCCTTGGCCTGGGCATCCTCGACCACCTGCTTCATGGCCGTCAGGCGGCGGGCATTGGCCAGCGGGCCGAGCGTCGTGCCTTCCTGCAGGCCGTCGCCCAGCTTCAGGCCCTCGGCGTGGGCGACCAGGGCGCGGGTGAACGCTTCCTTGATGTCCTTGTGGACCAGGAAGCGGGTCGGCGAGATGCACACCTGTCCGGCATTGCGGAATTTCGCCGCGCCGGCGGCCTTCACGGCCAGGTTGACGTCCGCATCCTCGGCGATGATGACCGGCGCGTGGCCGCCCAGCTCCATGGTGGCGCGCTTCATGTGGGCGCCGGCCAGGGCGGCCAGCTGCTTGCCGACCGGGGTCGAGCCGGTGAAGGTGACCTTGCGGATGACCGGGTGCGGGATCAGGTAGCCGGAGATCTCGGCCGGGTCGCCGAACACCAGGCCCACCACGCCGGCCGGCACGCCGGCGTCGACGAAGCACTGCAGCAGGGCGGCCGGCGACGCCGGGGTCTCTTCCGGGGCCTTGCACAGGAAGGAGCAGCCGGTCGCCAGGGCGGCCGACAGCTTGCGCACGATCTGGTTGATCGGGAAGTTCCACGGCGTAAACGCCGCGACCGGGCCGACTGGCTCCTTCAGGACCAGCTGCTGGGCTGCCGGGTTGCGCGCCGGCACGATACGGCCGTAGACGCGCATGCCTTCGGCGGCGAACCAGTCGATGATCTCGGCGCCGGCCATGGCTTCCATCTTGGCTTCGGCCAGCGGCTTGCCCTGCTCTTGGGTCAGCAGGCGAGCGATGTCGCCGGCGCGTTCGCGCAGCAGGCTGGCGGCGCGGCGCATGGTGGCGGCGCGCTCGGCGGCCGGCACGGCGCGCCAGGTCTCGAAACCTTTCTGGGCAGCGGCCAGGGCACGGTCGAGGTCGGCGATGCTGGCGTGGGCCACATTGCCGATCGCCTGGCCGGTGGCCGGGTTCAGCACGGGAATGGTCTTGCCGCCGGTCGCGTCGACCCATTCGTTGGCGATGAGCAGGCGGGTGTCGGGATAGCTGGAAGTCGTCATGGAGCGTCGTTTCCTGTTGAAAGAATCGAAAGCTCGATGATAACCGGTGTGCGCCCGCCTTGCAGGCGCATGCGCAGCCTCCGGCGCGCCGCCGCGCTGCTACGCGCCGAAAAAGTTCGCGACCGCGCGGGTGCCGAAGGTGACGGCGGCGGCGATCAGCCTGGCGCCGACCGCCGCGACGACGACGAGTAGCGCGAGCTGGACGAGGCGCAGCGCCAGTTCGTGTCCGCGCCAGCGGCGGCCGAAGCGCATGGGACCGTGGAAGCGTTCGGGCAGATGGATGGAAGCCAGCCGTGGTTTCATGATCGTCTCCAGTAGCGATATATATGTATATCTTTTGTGAGTCCAGCATACGCCTCGGCAGCGGGGCGTGCAAACGCGGGCTCATCGGATCGTGCGCGACCCTTGACGCGGTCCCGGACTTGGCCATGTGTTGCGCGCACGACGAAGAAACGTAACAGTGTTTGTTTGTCCTTGCGCAGGCCGGATATCGGCAGGATGATGAATCTGCCGGACGCGATCCACGCTGCCGGCAAAGGAGTCCCATCATGCAAAGCTTCCTCTTCGCGACCGGCATCGAAGGCAGTTATCCGGTCGTTGCGGGGCCCACGGGCGCCGGCCTGCGGGTCGACGAAATGGAGAAAACGGGCCACTACCGGCACTGGAAGCGGGACCTCTCCCTGGTGAGCGAGCTCGGCATCGACGCCCTGCGCTACGGACCGCCCTACTACCGCGTGCACATGGGGCCCGGCCGCTACGACTGGGACTTCAGCGACGAGGTCTTCGAGGAGATCCACCGGCGCGGCATCAAGCCCATCGTCGACCTGTGCCACTTCGGCCTGCCCGACTGGCTCGGCAACTTCCAGAACCCGGAATTCCCGCGCTTCTTCGCCGAGTATGCCGAGGCCTTCGCGCGCCGCTATCCCTGGGTCGACCTGTACACGCCGATCAACGAGATCTACATCACGGCCAAGTTCTCGGCCCACGAAGGCATCTGGAACGAGCGGCTGCGCTCCGAGCGGGCCTTCGTGACCGCGATCCGCAACCTCGCGCGCGCGAACATCCTCGCCACCGAGGCCATCATGAAAGTGCGGCCGGACGCGAAGTTCATCCAGAGCGAATCGTCGGAGTACTTCCACCCCTGCGGCCCGGAAGCGATGGACATCGCCCGCCACATGAACGAGCTGCGTTTCCTGGCCCTGGACCTGGCCTACAGCCACGACGTCAGCGGCCGCATGTACGAATACCTGTTCGACCACGGCATGACGCGCGAGGACTACCACTTCTTCCTCAACCACGACGTCAAGCCGGTCTGCATCATGGGCAACGACTACTACGCGACCAACGAGCACATCATCCATCCGGACGGCCACACCCATCCCTGCGAGCTGTTCGGCTACTACGTCATCACGCGCCAGTACTACGAGCGCTACCGCATCCCCGTGATGCACACGGAGACCAACAACCGCGACACCGGCGCCGGCGAAAAGGACGGGCGCGCGTGGCTGGAGAAGCAGTGGACCAACCTGCTGCGCCTGAAGGCGGACGGGGTGCCCATCCTCGGCTTCACCTGGTACAGCCTGGTCGACCAGGTCGACTGGGACAGCGCCCTGGTCGAGGATGCGGGCAACGTCAACCAGTACGGGCTGTGCGACCTGGAACGGCGGGTGCGGCCGGTCGGCGAGGCCTATCGCGACCTGATCGGGCTATGGCGGCACAGGTTCGGCAACGAGTTTGTCTGGCTGCGCTAGGGAGCCAGCAGCTCCGGCCCGATCTCGCCGACCTTCCGCACGCCGGTAAGGACCATGGTCGTGCGCAGGTCCTTTTCCATGATCGCCAGCAGGCGCTCGACCCCGGCCTGGCCGTGCACGGCCAGCGCATAGATGAAGGCGCGCCCGAGCAGCACGCCGTCCGCGCCGAGGGCCAGCATGCGGAACACGTCGAGTCCCGTGCGCACGCCGCCGTCCGCGAAGATCGTCATCTTTCCCTTCACTTCGGCGGCGATCGCCGGCAGCGCCCGCGCCGTGGAGGGCGCGCCGTCGAGCTGGCGGCCGCCATGGTTCGAGACCACGATGCCGTCGGCGCCGAAGGCCAGCGCATCGCGCGCGTCCTCAGGGTCCAGGATGCCCTTGATGACGAGCCTGCCCTTCCACTCGTCGCGGATCCATTGCAGGTCGCCCCAGCCGATGCCCGGGTCGAAGTTCGCGCCCAGCCAGCCGATGTAGTCGGCCAGGCCGGTGGCGCTGCCGAGGAAGGCCGAGATGTTGCCGAGGTCGTGGGGACGCCCCAGGAGACCGACGTCCCAGGCCCAGCGCGGATGCCGCAGCGCCTGCAGCACGCGCCGCAGCGGGCCGTTCGGACCGCTCATGCCGCTATGCAGGTCGCGGTAGCGCGCGCCGGGCACCGGCATGTCGACCGTGAACACGAGCGTGGTCGCGCCCAGCTCCCAGGCGCGCCGCATCACGTCGCGCATGAAGCCGCGGTCCTTCAGCACGTAGAGCTGGAACCAGATCGGCTTGTCGGCCTGCGCCGCCACCTCGGCCAGCGGGCAGACCGAGACGGTCGACTGGATGAAGGGGATGTTGCGGCGGCAGGCCGCGCGCACCGCCTGCACCTCGCCGCGCCGCGCATACATGCCCGCCAGGCCGACCGGCGCCAGCGCGATCGGCAGGTCGTAGTCCTGGCCGAACCAGCGCACCGACAGGTCCTGCCGTTCCGAGCCGCGCAGGACGCGCTGGCGCAGGCGCACGGTCTGCAGGTCTTCCACATTGCCGCGCAGGGTCTGTTCGGCGCCGGCCCCGCCGTCGAGGTAGTGGAAGAGGAAGGGCGGCAGGCGCCGGCGTGCGGCTTCTCGATAATCAAGGGCGGATGAAATGATCATGGTCGTGCGAGAATACCGCCGGGTTGAAAACACTTCAACATGGATCGATCGCCAATGAATGAAAGCAGGAGACGCACGATGACGCAGCTCGCCGCCGCCCTGGCGCTCGGCGCCGCCGGCCCCTTGTCCGCCAGCGCAGCGCCGGCAGGCCCGCTCGTGCTGCCATTGTGGCCGGAAGGTGTGCCCGACGCCAGGCCCGAACTGGGGCCGAACCGGATCGATGAGGATGGCCGTACCACCAATATCACCGAGCCCCGGCTCACCGTCTACCCGGCGGCGGTCGATCGGGCGACAGGCACCGCCGTCATCATCTGCCCCGGCGGCGGCTACGTGCGCCAGTCGACGCGGCGCGAAGGCGAGCAGTACGCGCACTGGCTCTCCACCCTGGGCATCGCCAGCTTCGTCCTCACCTACCGCCAGGTCGAATTCGGCCACCCCGCCCCCTTGCGCGACGTGCTGCGCGCGGTACGCCTGGTGCGCTCACAGGCGGCGCGCTTCGGCGTGCAGCCGGACCGGATCGGCGTAATGGGCAGTTCGGCGGGCGGCCACCTGGCGGCCAGCGCCGGCACCCTGTTCGACCATTCCCTGGGACGCACCGGGGCGCAGCTGGACGCGATCAGCGCCCGGCCCGACTTCCTGATGCTGATGTACCCGGTGGTCGCGATGGATGGCGCCGCGGCGCATGCGGGTTCGCGCAAGGCCCTGCTGGGCGCGGCGCCTTCGGCGGCCGAGGTGGAGCTGATGTCGGTGGAGCGCCAGGTGACGGCGCGGACGCCGCCGACGCTGCTGGTCCATACCCAGGCCGACGGGTCGGTGCCGGTCGAGAACAGCATCCTGTTCTACCAGGCGCTCACGCGTGCGAAGGTGCCGGCCGAGATGTATCTGTTCGAGCACGGGGCGCATGGCATGGGCATGCGCGACGGACTCGGAACCGCATCGGCCTGGCCACGCCGCGCCGAGGAGTGGTTGCGCGAACGTGGCCTGCTCACGCCCGCCCGGAAATGAAAAAGCCCCTGAAAAGGGGCTTTGTCGTCTGATGCGCGCTGCGGCTTACAGGTAGCGCGCGCCCTGCACCAGGAAGGAGTCGCCGGACAGTTCCATGGCGCGGCGCAGGTGGGCGCCCAGGGTCGACAACAGGTTGGCGAAGACGTTCGGAGCAGCCGGACGGGCAAATGCGATGGTAGCGGTGTTCATGCTGGTTCCTTTGGAATGTTGAAGTGCTTGGGCAATGAACACAGAATAGACCCCGACGAGAAATTAGTCCAATTGCGATTTCCCATTTCAACGATAAGTAATTCAAATATCTGAACACCCATGACCCCTGGTCCGGTATCACCAGAACGAATATCAGGGCGCTGCGAAGCCGTGGTGCGGCACTCCCCCGGGCCGCTCATTGCGTCCTTGCTGCGTTGGTGGGCGGGCGCAGGCCCGGACGCCGCAGAATGCAGCCCCGGCCCCATTCCTGTGCTCGAACAGGCGAATCATGGCCTGCGCCACGCCACTTGACGATTCCCGGTTCATGCCGGTGACCAGGCGTCCGTCGAATTGGATGATGAGGATGATGGCCGCCGGGTGTTCGCGCCGTCGTGCGGCCCTGCGAGTCGATTCAAACTTTCGATAACAAAGAAAAATTGATAAAACGCAAGTTGACGGTCCTGTCGGGCGCTCAACGGCTGGCTGCTATCGCCGCCGCGTTGCCGGCAGCGCGCCAGCGCAGCTGCAGCACGGCGCCCTCCTCGCCCTCCGCTACAAAACCCAGCGCCGCATAGAGCCGGCGTGCGTCGGCATTGTCCCGGCGGACCGCCAGCGTCAGCGCCTGTCCCTCCTGCTGCCCCTGCCGCTGCAGGCGCAGCAGGGTCTCGGTGGCTACGCCGCGCCTGCGCGCCCACGGCATGACGGCAAGGTCGACGACGCGCAGCGCCTCGTCCACGCATGCCGTGACCAGCCTTCCGGCGGGCGTGCCATCCAGCTCCAGGACCTGGTAGAGGGCGTCCGGGTAGCGCTCGCGGTAGCCGGCAAGCTGCGCCTGCCGCTGCGTCGCGACCAGCCCGTCGATGTAGCGTTTGTCGGCGAGCAGCGCGAGCAGGTCGGCGCGGGTCGACCGGTACAGCGCGGCAAAGAAATCGTCGTCGGACGCCTGGGCCGGGCGGATGTGCAGCTCTGGAAGGCGTTCAGGCATGGAGACGCTGCCGGCGCGAGACGTCGCGCAGCACCTCGCGCGCGGCATTGTGCCCGGGCGCCCCGGTGACGCCGCCGCCCGGATGGGTGCCGGCGCCGCAGGTGTACAGGCCGGCGACTGGACCGCGGTAGTCGGCATGGCCCAGCATCGGCCGCGCGGCGAACAGCTGGTCCAGTCCCAATGCGCCGTGGAAGATGTCGCCGCCCACCAGGCCGAAGGTGCGTTCGAGGTCCAGGGGGCTCATGATCTGGCGGCCGAGGACCGAGCGCCTGAAGTTCGGCGCGTAGCGGTCGACGGTCGCGATCATCAGGTCGGCCACCTCGTCGCGGTGGTCGTCCCAGCTGGCGCCATCGGGCAGCTGCGGCGCGACGTGCTGGCAGAACAGGCTGGCCACGTGCCGGCCCGGCGGCGCAAGCGTGGAGTCGAGGGTGGACGGAATCAGCATCTCGACAATCGGCTCGCGCGACCAGCCGTCCCGGCGCGCGTCCATCCAGGCGCGCTCCATGTACTGCAGGCTGGGGGCGATGATGATGCCGCTGCCATGGTGTTCGGCGGCTTCCTTCCCGGGCAGGCAGCTGAAGCTCGGGAGCTCCGACAGCGCCACGTTCATGCGGAAGGTGCCGGAACCGCAGCGCCAGCCCTGCATGCGGCGCAGGAAGTCCGCGGGCAGCGCGCCCGGGTCGACCAGGCGCGTGTAGAGCAGGCGCGGATTCAGGTTCGACACGACCACGCGCGCATCCAGGCGTTCGCCCCGCTCGGTGACGACGCCGCAGGCCCGGCCTTTCTCGAGCACGACCTCCTCGACCGCGCAGCCGGTGCGAATCTCCACACCCTGGGCTTGCGCCGCCTTCGCCATCGCCTGCGTGATGGCGCCCATGCCGCCGATGGCGTGGCCCCAGGCGCCCTTCTTGCCATTGACCTCGCCGAAGACGTGGTGCAGCAGCACGTAGGCCGAACCGGGCGCATAGGGGCTGGCGTAGTTGCCGACCACGCTGTCGAAGCCGTAGGCGGCCTTGATGGGGTCGCTCTCGAACCAGCCGTCCAGGTAATCGCCCGCCGATTTGGTGAACAGGTCCAGCAGCTCGCGCTGCATCGGCAGCGACAGCGACTGCAGGCGCTTTCCCAGCTTGCCGGCCTTGATCAGTTCCGGCAGCGCTGCAAGCCAGCCGCCCTGCACCCGGTTGGGCGGCGTCTGCAGCACCAGCTCGCGCAGCAGCCCGGCCGCGCTGTCCAGGTGGCGGGCGTAGTCCTCGAGGCGGTCGGCATCGCGCTGCGAGAATTTGGCAACCTCCTGCGCCGTCCTGCCGGCGCCGAGCTTCAGGTAGCGGCTGTCGTCCAGGGGGAGGAAGTTGGACAGCGGCCGCTCGACGACGCGCAGGCCATGGGCGGTCAATCCCATGTCCTCGATGACCCTGGGATTGAGCAGGGAGACCGTGTAGGCGGCGACCGAATTACGGAAGCCCGGATGGAATTCCTCGGTGACGGCAGCGCCGCCGACCACCTCGCGCCGCTCCAGCACGGTCACCTTCAGGCCGGCCCGGGCCAGGTAGAACGCGCATACCAGGCCGTTATGGCCGCCTCCGATGACGATCGCATCGCGCATGGATTTCCTCCGTAAGGAATGCATCATTATGACGCGCCGGGCCGCCCGGCGCACCTGCCCCGATCGACGGGGTTTGCGCGAAGTCGCGCGGCCTGCCGTGCTATGCTCTGCTTCCCTTCCTATTGTAGAGCGTGCGATGCTGGCGAAAGCGATCATGATGGTGGCCGGACTGTCGATGGCGTCCCTGGCCCTGGCCCAGGCGGCCCAGAAGGACACCGAAGTGTGGACGCCCGAGCCCGGGCGCGTGAAGCCCGGCGCGGCGCACGGCGCGCCCTCGGACGCGCTGGTGCTGTTCGGCGGGAAGGACCTGGGCGAATGGGTCTCGGCCGGCGCACCTGACAAGCCCGCGCCCTGGACGGTCGCGGACGGCGCATTCACGGTGCGCGGCGGCAGCGGCGACATCCAGACGCGCCGCAGCTTCACCGACTACCAGCTGCACATCGAGTGGCGCGTGCCGTCGACCCTGACGGGCACTGGCCAGGCGCGGGGCAACAGCGGCGTCTTCCTCGCCTCGACCGGCAACGGCAGCGGCTACGAGATCCAGATCCTCGACTGCCACGACAACAAGACCTATGTGAACGGACAGGCGGCCAGCATCTACAAGCAGCACATCCCCCTGGTGAACGCCTGCGCCGCCCCGGGCGAGTGGCAGAGCTACGACATCGTCTGGACCGCGCCGCGCTTTGCGGCGGACGGCGCGCTGGTCTCGCCCGCCTACGTGACCGCCCTGCACAACGGCGTGCTGGTGCAGAACCACGCGGCGCTGCAGGGCGAATCGGTCCATATGGGCAAGCCGGCCTACCGCAGGCATGGTCCGCTGCCGATCCGGCTGCAGGACCATGGGGATGCGGTCAGTTTCCGCAATATCTGGGTGCGGCCGCTCGCGGCCCCGCCTGTGCGCTAACCCCACAACGGAAGGCGCCATGAAATCAACGACGCCGGTCGGCGCCGCCCGCGCCGGCGCCCTGCTCCTGTCCATCCTGCTGGCAGGGGCCGCCAATGCTGGGCCGAAGGATGCGCCCTGGGTCGCCGACCTGGGCAACGGCAAGTACCAGAACCCGATCCTCAACGCCGACTACTCCGACCCGGACGCGATACGCGTCGGCGATACCTATTACATGACCGCGTCGAGCTTCAACAGCGCACCCGGCCTGCCGCTGCTGCAGTCGAAGGACCTGGTCAACTGGACGCTGGTCGGCCACGCCCTGCCGAAGCTGGTGCCGGAGCAGCACTTCGCCGTGCCGCGTACCGGCGCCGGCGTGTGGGCGCCTTCGCTGCGCCACCACGACGGCAAGTTCTGGATCTTCTACCCTGACCCGGACCACGGCGTCTACGTGATCACCGCGACCGATTTCGCCGGTCCCTGGAGCGCGCCGCACCTGCTCCTGCCCGGCAAGGGCATCATCGACCCGGCCCCGCTGTGGGACGAGGATGGCAAGGCCTGGCTGATCCACGCGTGGGCCAGGAGCCGCGCCGGTTTCAACAACGTCCTGACGCTGCGCAGCATGTCGCCGGACGGCCGGCGCCTGCTCGACAGCGAAGGCAAGGTCGTCATCGACGGCAACAGGCTGCCCGGCTACCGCACCCTGGAAGGCCCCAAGCTGTACAGGCACGATGGCTGGTACTACGTGTTCGCCCCGGCCGGCGGCGTGGAGGAAGGCTGGCAATCGGTGTTCCGCGCGCGCCGCATCGAAGGGCCCTACGAGGACCGCATCGTGATGGAACAGGGCGAAACCGCCATCAACGGGCCGCACCAGGGCGCCTGGCTGCGCGCCCTGGACGGCAAGGACTGGTTCGTCCATTTCCAGGACCGCAAGGCCTACGGCCGCGTCGCCCACCTGCAGCCCATGCGCTGGCTCGATGGCTGGCCCGTCATCGGCCAGCCCGGTCGCAAGCCCGGTGTCGGCAACCCGGTGACCGGGTGGACCAAGCCGGTGGCCGGCCAGGCTGTCGCAGTACCAGCCACCACCGACGAATTCGACGGCAAGACCCTCGGCGTGCAGTGGCAGTGGAACGCCAATCCACAAGCGGGCTGGTACGCGCTCGACGCGCGTCCCGGCTATCTGCGCCTGCCGGTGCTCGCCGCCCCGGACACGAAGGGGTATGTGCGCGCAGCTCCCAACATCCTCACGCAGAAGCTGCCCGCCAGCGTCTTCACGGCCGACACGCGCGTCGAGCTGCACCCGGCGCAGGACGGCGACCGCGCCGGCCTGATCCTGAACGGGATGAGCTATGCCGCCGTCGGCCTGCGCCGGCACGGCGGAGAGCTGCAGCTGGTCTACACCGTATGCGAACCGGTGAAGCCGCGCTGCCAGGAGAACGAGACGGTACTCCTTCCCACGGCGCCGGGCGCCGTCTTCCTGCGCTTGTCCATGTCAGAGGGCGCGCAGGCGCGCTTCTTCTACAGCGTGGACGGCAAGGACTTCAAGCCGGCCGGCGCACCCTTCGCCGCCACCAAGGGGCACTGGGTGGGCGCGCAGATGGGGCTGTACAGCGTCAGCGCCGCGGACCAACCATCGGGTGGCTGGCTGGACGCAGACTATTTCCGCGTCAGCCGCTGAACCGTCGGGGTTTGCAGGACTGCGCCTTAGCGCTTCTCCGACGCCTTTGCGCGCGCCGCGTGCAGCTTGCGGTAGCTGTCGATCAGGCGGTGGTGACGGTCCAGGCCCTCGAGCGCCATGCTGGTCGGCGTCAAGCCATGGAAACGCACGCTGCCGTCGACCGAACCCAGCACCGCATCCATGCGCGCATCGCCGAACATGCGGCGCAAGTTGGTAACGTAGTCATCCAGCTCCAGCTCATCGTCCAGCACCACGTGCAGCACCGCGTCCATCGCCTGGTAGAACAGCTTGCGCTCGACGGTGTTGTCGTTGTACTGCAGGAAGGCGCCGACCAGCTCGCGGGCGCCTTCGAGCTCGCCCAGCGCCAGGTTGATCAGGAGGCGCAGCTCGAGCACGGTGAGCTGGCCCCAGTCCGTGTTCTCGTCGAACTCGATGCCGATCAGGCTGGCGATGTCGCCGTACTCGTCCAGCTCGTTATTCTCCAGGCGGTCGAGCAGATCGTTGAGCGCGTCGTCGTCGAGGCGGTGCAGGTTCAGGATGTCTTCGCGGAACAGCAGCGACTTGTTCGTATTGTCCCAGACCAGGTCTTCCACCGGATAGACTTCCGAATAGCCCGGCACCAGGATGCGGCAGGCGGTGGCGCCCAGCTCGTCGTAGACGGCCATGTAGACTTCCTTGCCCATGTCCTCGAGGATGGCGAGCAGGGTCGCTGCTTCCTGCGCATTCGAATCTTCGCCGGCGCCGGAAAAGTCCCATTCGACGAAATCGAGATCGGTCTTCGCGCTGAAGAAGCGCCACGAGACCACGCCGCTCGAATCGATGAAGTGCTCGACGAAGTTGTAGGGCTCGGTCACGGCTTCGCTCGCGAAGGTCGGCGGCGGCAGGTCGTTCAGGCCCTCGAAGCTGCGGCCCTGCAGCAGCTCGGTCAGGCTGCGCTCCAGCGCCACCTCGAAGCTCGGGTGGGCGCCAAAGGAGGCGAACACGCCGCCCGTGCGCGGGTTCATGAGGGTCACGCACATGACCGGATACCTGCCTCCCAGCGAAGCGTCCTTGACCAGCACCGGAAAGCCCTGCTCTTCCAGGCCCTGGATGCCGGCCAGGATGCGCGGGTACTTGGTCAGTACCTCGGCCGGCACGTCCGGCAGCGCCATCTCGCCTTCGAGGATCTCGCGCTTGACGGCGCGTTCGAAGATCTCGGACAGGCACTGCACCTGGGCCTCGGCCAGGGTGTTACCGGCGCTCATGCCGTTGCTGGCATACAGGTTCTCGACCAGGTTGGACGGGAAGTACACCGTCTCGCCATCGGACAGCCGCTTGAAGGGCAGCGAGACGATGCCGCGCGCGGCGTTCCCGGAATTGGTGTCGACCAAGTGCGAGCCGCGCAGCTCGCCGTCCGGGTCGTAGACCTCGCGGGTGTACTCGTCGAGGATGGCGTCGGGCAGCGCGTCGCCCGGCCCCGCCTGGAACCAGCGCTCGTTCGGGTAGTGGACGAAGGACGCGTTGGCGATGTCCTCGCCCCAGTAGGCGCCGGCGTAGAAGTGGTTGTTGTTCAGGCGCTCGATGTATTCGCCCAGGGCCGAAGCCAGGGCGCTTTCCTTGGTCGAGCCCTTGCCGTTGGTGAAGCACATCGGCGAGTGCGCGTCGCGGATGTGCAGCGACCACACGTTCGGAACGATGTTGCGCCAGGAAGCGATCTCGATCTTGATGCCCCAGCTGGCCAGCATGCCCGACATGTTCGCGATGGTCTGCTCCAGCGGCAGGTCCTTGCCGGGGATGTAGGTCGCGGTTGCGGCGTCGGGCTGCAGGGTCAGGAGGGCCTGGGCGTCGGCATCCAGGTTCGCCACCTCCTCGATCACGAACTCGGGCCCGGCCTGCACCACCTTCTTGACGGTGCAGCGGTCGATCGAGCGCAGGATGCCCTGGCGGTCCTTTTCCGAGATGTCCGCCGGCAGCTCGACCTGGATCTTGAAGATCTGCTGGTAGCGGTTCTCCGGGTCGACGATATTGTTCTGCGAGAGGCGGATGTTCTCGGTCGGGATGTTCCGGGTGTTGCAGTAGAGCTTGACGAAATAGGCCGCGCACAGGGCCGAGGAGGCCAGGAAGTAGTCGAAGGGGCCGGGCGCCGAGCCGTCGCCCTTGTATCGGATCGGCTGGTCGGCGATCACGGTGAAGTCGTCGAACTTGGCTTCAAGACGTAGCTTGTCGAGGAAGTTGACCTTGATTTCCATATGAATTCCGGTGAATGCTTAAAAATGGCTGGCTACGTTCGAACCTTTGTCCGACGCAAAATAGCAAGCCCTGTGAGGACAGTAATGCCGTTCAGTCAAGCGAAGTGAAAGCTGTTGTAGGGTGGACGGGGTAATTGCGGGCAATGCCCGGAATTACGAACGTCCGCGCGTTCAACTCCCAGGTGAATGGATGCTCCGCATGCTGTTCATGCACTGTTTGCACGCGCGGACGGCGAAGCCGTCCACCCTACGCTACGCTAACTGAACGGCATTACTGTGAGGACAGGGCTCTGCGATGTAAAGCGGGTGATTCTACCCGATTTCAGCGCACGCCCGTGCTGCGGCAGCGTGAACGACAGCAGCTCAGAAATTGCTTTGCGGCAATTTAAATCGACATTTTCGATACATCCCGTGCAAGCGATGCGGCATGAAGTCCACGATCATTGCGCTGCCGCAATGATTGCTGTAATGTATCTTTGATCAGTTTCAAAGCACCGGACGATGAGCGCCACTACCACGATTTACGAAACGCCCCGGCTGCCGGGCCACTACGAAGTGCGCGGCTGCCTCGGTGAAGGTGGCTTCGGCCAGGTTTACGAGGCCTGGGACAGCAAGCTGCGTCGCCCGGTCGCCATCAAGTGCATCAAGCATGCCGGAGCCGCCCCCGCTGGGGCCGACCTCATGCGGGAGGCACGCCTGGGCGCCTCGCTGCATCACGCCGCGTTCGTGAAAGTGCACGCGATCGAAGACGATGGCGACACCCAGTCGATCGTCATGGAGCTGGTGCCTGGCCGCACCCTCAAGCGGGTGATCGCCGAGGGCCCGGTGGCGCCGGAAGACGCGCTCGACTGGACGCGGCAAATCGCCGAAGCCATGCGCGACGCCCACGCGTCCGGCCTCGTGCACGGCGACCTGAAGCCGTCGAACCTGATGCTGGAACCGGGCGGCAAGATTCGCATCCTCGATTTCGGCCTGGCCCACAGCGTGGACGTCCTCGCCACCACCAGCCTGCCAAGCTCCTCGCTGCAAGGCACGATCGCCTACATGGCGCCGGAACGCTTGCTGGGAGCCCCGCTGTCTGCGCAAGCCGACGTGTATGCCCTCGGCCTGATCCTGTACGAGATGATCGCTGGCGCCCGGCCCTTCGCGACGCTCGACGGCCTGGCGCTGGCGGCGGCCCAGGTGCAGGCGTCATCGGACGGCTGGAACTATCCGGTCGACGCCAGCCCGCAGCTGGTCGCCCTGATCCGCGCGATGACGGCGCGCCAGCCCGCGCAGCGCCTGGCCGGCATGGCCGAAGTGCTCGAACGCCTGGCGCAGCTGGATGCGCCGACCGAGGCGACGATCCGTCCCGCCAGGAAGCCCATGGCGCCGCGCGCGCGCAAGGCGCTGGCCGGCGCGACGCTGGCGGCGCTGCTGGGCGCGGGCGGCTGGATCGCGGCGCCCCACCTGGCGGCGCTGGGCAGCTCGCTGGCGCCCTTCTCCGAGTCGCTCGAGATGGATCAGGGCCTGGCGGCGCTGAAGGTGTTCGACCGCCCGGGAAGCCTGGACGCCGCTGAGGGACACTTCCGCCGCATCCTGGAACGCACGCCGGACAGCGCCGCGGCGGCGGCCGGCATGTCGCTGATGTACTCGATGCGCTACCAGACCGACAAGAGCGACGAGACCTGGCTGCAGCGCGCCGACGCGAGCGCCCAGCGCGCCGCCCAGCTCAACGAACAGCTGGCCCTGAGCCACATCGCGCGCGCCTGGGTGCTGTTCAACCAGGGCAAGCGCGACGAAGCGCTGGCCGCCTATGCCGAAGCGCTGCGGCTCGACCCGAACAACTTCTTCGCCTGGTACGGCCAGGGCGCCTCCCTGCGCCGCATGCACCGCTACGACGAGGCGCGCACCCAGCTCAAGGAGGCGATGGCGCGCTTCCCCGGTGAGCGCGTCTTCACCGACGAACTGGGCAGCGTGGAATACGAGCAGGCCAACTACCGCGCCGCCGAAGACCTGTTCCGGCGCAGCATCGCGCTGCAGCCGGACGCGGTCATCGCCTACGCCAACCTGAACGCGGCCCTGCTGCGCCAGAACCGCGACGAGGAAGCCCTGCGGGTGCTGCAGCAGGGCCTGCAGATCCGGCCCAGCGCCAAGCTGTACACCAACCTGGGCAACGCCCTGTTCCTGCGCCAGGACTACGTCGGCGCCGCGGCGGCTTTCGAGAACGCGGTCTCGCCCACGCGCGGTGCGCCGATGGAGTACCAGCTGTGGGCCAACCTGGCCGACACGCTCAACTGGATTCCGGGGCGCGAGGCCCAGGCCCGCGCCGCCTACGAGAAGGCGCGCGAGCTGCTGGCGCCGCGCCTGGCGCGCGCACCTGACGACGTGCTGCTCGTCTCGCGCATGGGCCTGTACGCCGCGCGCACCGGGGCACGCGCCGACGCAGCCACGCTCTTGCCGCGCGCGATCGCGCTGGCGCCCAACAGCGCCGACGTGCAGTTCCGGGCCGGTCTGGCGTATGAATTGCTGGGCCAGCGCGACGCTGCAGTCGAAGCCATCAATCACGCCCGTCGCCTGGGATATCCGGTCAAGTTCATCGATGCCGAGCCCGACCTGGTGGACTTGCGGCGCGACGAGCGTTATGTCCGGGCCAGCGCGGCCGGAACTCCCCGTGCTGGCACAGCACGTCCAACGAAGTGAACTGAAAGAGACCATGGCAACCCAATACGACATCATCATCCAATTCAATCCGGGCAACCCGATGGCGACCTGGAGCATCGACGGGAAGATCGAAGCCCTGATCACCGCGCAGGTCGGCGACACGCTCGCATTCAACTTCGAAATGCCGGACACGCCCACGCTCGAGCTGGCAAGCGCCACGCTGTTCTCCGGGCCGCGCAAGCCGTCGAGCGACATCTCGCCGTTCGACAAGACCCAGATTCCCCTGACCCAGGGCTCGAAGATCAAGGTCGAACATGACGGCTTCTGGGGCTTCTCGATCGCCTTCACCACCGTCACCAAGGATGGTGTCAGCAGCTTCTTCTTCCTGCCCGATCCGGAACTGGAAGTCGGTTCGACCTGATCGGATTTCAGTTCGGTCGCAGCAGACGCCAGCGCCGCCGCAAGGCTTCCGCCGGCGTCTTCAGGAGCGCCGCGCAGCGCTCGATATCGCCCGCCGATGCCGCCATCGCGCGGGCGATGTCGTCTTCGGCGATCGACTCGGGCCGCCGGATGTCCGGGTGGTCCTCGAGCAGCTTGTACAGGCTCGGACGCGAGATTCCCAGGGCCTGGGCGGCGGCCTGGATGTTCCAGTCATTGCCGGCCATCGCTTCCAGCACGTCAGCGTCGCTCAGCTTCGAGGGCCTGCGGCGCGATACCGCAGGCTCCTGCTCCACCACCGGTTCCGGTTCCGGCGCCTCCTCCATCTTCGCGCGCGCGCTTCCCGTCAGCTGCTCCAGCGTCGGCACACCGCCTTCGCGCAGCACCAGCGCGGCGCGCTGCAGCACGTTGGACAGCTGGCGCACATTGCCCGGCCAGTCATGGGCCGCCAGTTCCGCCACCAGCGCCGCCGGCAGGTCGGCGTCGATGCCCTGCTGTCGCAAGAGGTCGACGATCAGCACGCCCACATCCTCGCGCCGCTGGCGCAGCAGCGGCATGCGGATCACGAAGCCTTCCAGCCGGTGCAGCAAGGCCTGGTTGAAGGCGGCGGCATCGAGATCCTGGTCCGACGCCGCAATCAGGCGCGCGGACGAATGCCGGTCTTCGGAAGCGCCGATCGGCCGGTAGTGGCCGCCCTCGATCGCGCGCAGCAGCATCGGCTGCACGGCCGCCGGCGCGTTGCCGATTTCGTCGAGGAAGAGCGTCCCGCCATCGGCCTGCGCGAACAGCCCCGCGCGGGCCGCCGGCGCGCCCGGATAGGCGCCTGGCGCGGCGCCGAACAATTCGCTTGCGGCCATGGCCTCGCCCAATGCCGCCATGTTGACGGCGACCAGCGGCGCATGCCCGCGCCCACTCAGCGCGTGGATGGCGCGCGCGGCGATTTCCTTGCCGGTCCCGGTTTCCCCCACCAGCAGCACCGGCATGCCGGTGCGCGCCACCATCTGGATCTGTTCGCGCACCGCGATGCTGGCGCCGCCGACGCCGATGAAGCCCGGCACGCTGTTGGGCACGGGCAGGCGGTGCATCCAGTGCAGGCACAGGACCAGGGCGCGGCCCAGCGTCAGGATCTGGCCGTCCGCGATCTGCGCGGCGCTGAAGTGGATGGCGTCCTTGACGATGCGGCCATTGACTTCGACGGCCATGGGGCTGGCGGGCAGGGTCAACGTAACCTCGTCGTTCGCATCGCGTACGAGGCGCAGGGGCTGGCGCGAGATGCCGCCATGGCCCAGCGGCAGGCCGTCGCCACCGGGATGCATGAACAGGGGAAGGAAGCGGTTCAGTTCGACGATGCCGCCGCCGGCGCCGCCGACGAACTGCTCACCGATCCGGCTACGGTCGGGGTGCCAGACGATGGTGACGGTGAGCAGCGCTGCCGCACCGTCTTCCAGCTCGCTCAGGGGCGAGGTCAGGGTGAAATCGGAATAGGTCATGGGGCCTGACAAAAAACACTGCCGCACACGGCATGCAAGTTGTCATTCTAACCGCTCGCCGCCGGGGCGTGCCCCGAAAGCTGGGCCCCCTTCCGCCCTCTTCTCCCGCAATGGCCTAGTTCGGGCCGGCCGGCGAGGGCCTGCCGGCCGGCGCCTTGCCGACCGTGACCAGCGGGGTGCGCCGCCGCGCCCGCGGGGGCGTTACCTCCCGCATCTGGATGGCGCCGCGCGGCATGAAGACATGGGCGCGATGGCGGTCGGCGATGTTCACTCCGGCGAACTGCCTGCCTCCGGACGCCGGCTCCCCTGCGTCTGTATCCACCGCGCCACAGCCGGCCGCACCGTCCCGAAACCGGTTGCCGGCGGCATCGAAGCGCACATGGAAGTGGCGCGCCCGCGCATCGACGACGTCCAGCAGGGCGTTCGAGACATCGACCTGCACGACCATCGCCGGTGTCGGCGCCAGCACGCGCTCGCCGAGGATGCAGGCAAGCCTGGCGTGCTCGCGCTCGAGGAATGCGGAGGCTTCGACATAGGGCGTGGCATGCACGATCCGGCGCCCCGTCTCATCCGTCACCGAGTCGGCGGTGTCGAGGAAGAGCAGCTTGCCGCTCGGCCAGGCCGGCGCCGTGTACGCGAAAAAATGCGGATCGGTGAAGAACACCTGGAAAGCCATGCCGAGCGACCTGCCTGCCGCGCCGATGTGCAGCCGCAGGCGCTCGACCGCTTGATCGTCGCCATACGCGGCGATCCCGTCTTCCTGCTGGCGCAGTACCAGTCCCGCCCTGCGCAATTTATCGAAGCAGCGCGGCACCGGGACCATCCGCAGGTCGCGCAGGACGCCGTCCGCGAAAAACGCATGCCCGAAAGAGACGCGGAAGAGCATCCTGTAAGACGACGGCATTTCACTCCCCTTTCGCATAATGGCACGCATTAACTGGTTCCAAAAACAATTCGCGGCAAACGGCGATATTCGATCCGATTCCACCAATGTCGGTTGGGTATGAAGCGGCCCGCCTGTGTTCAGCCGGTTCCAGCCTGCATGAGAGGTGGTTTGGTGTCGGGTCAATCATCACTGGCCATCCGCTGCAGTAATAATCTTCATTCAATATAGACGGAGCTGTTTCTTCATTCTCCGGCTTATTAATTGGTGCATCCGGCAGACATAATATTGAATTTCCAAACCGACCGTCAACATAATAATCCAGGTATTTTTTTACATGTAAAATAACGTGTAAAGAATCATTCTTTACACGATAAAACCAATAATAATTTCCATTTAAATCGACGATTATCCCGGGCATCCCCGCGTGCCAATGGAGGCATGGTCGCAGCCCTGACGACAGGCGGTGTCGCAGCGTTACGGCGCTTGTCTCGTGAACCAATGATGGGGGTGAGGGCGGGACCGGCCGTGCTGCGGCACGGCGGGGTCTTCAAGGTGTACGGCGACGCGGGGGGACAGGCGGCGGTCGAACTGCTGCTGTCGGAACGCGCTGAGGGAGCCCTGGCCGGGCTGCCGGCCTGGGCCGCGCGCGGCTTATGCCGCGTCGGGGAATGCGGCCCCGAGCAGTTCTTCGGTATGGGCGAACAGCGCCATCTCGACAGCGTAGATCGGCAGTGGCGCGCCGGGAGCGCCGATCCGCTCGCCGGCCGCCTTGCACAGCGCCAGGTAGTGCTCGTAGAACCGTTCCTCCACGCGCGGCCAGGCATGCGCCTCGAAGTGCCGGCGCAGCAGCGTATTTCCCCGGGTGACCTTGCGGTTCTGCGACGCCAGCAGCGGAAACCGCCGCGACGCGCCGATGCGGTCGCGATGGATGATCTGCAGCGCGTTCAGGCTACTCGAAACGCGCGCATCGAAAATCGCGAATGCGAGGGGATCGCGCACGCTGAGCGCCTTGGACCAGCTGGCAATCCCCTTGTGCCCTCTGGCGATGTTGCTCCGGGCGTCGCTGCCGTGGTAAGCGGCCAGCGTCTCCGGACCGTTCCCGCGCACACCACCCCATGTGACGATGTCGTAGCGCTCCAGCTCCGCCCGCCGCTCCGGCTGCGCAAGCCATGCCGCATGCAGGCCAAGCTTGAGTGCGACGTTATGCGCATACCAGTCGCCATTGGCTGCGCCATCCGGCGTGCGATGCCGCCCAGCTCTTCGCGCAGGCTGGCCGGCTCCTCGATCACGACGCCGTCGCCGAAACCGAGCAGCCACCACAGCAGGGCGCGGGTGTTCGGCACGGTGGCGGCGAGGTGCAGGCGGCCGGCATCGTCCGCGGCCAGCACCTGGTCTTCGCTGAGCGGGGTCTCGAACAGGTGCTCGCCGGCCGCGCGCGTCGTCAAGCACCCCGTCCGCGTCGCGGGCGAATCCACTGATTTCTACTGCACCGTCGACTTCATCACCCTGCCTGCCGCCCTCACTGTCGAGAATGCCCGCAAGCGCAATGGCGGCAAGCCGCTGGCCAGTCACCTGGTGCCGTCGGCCGACCTGACGCACGAACACATGGTTCCGTGCGAAGTCGTGCTCCAGGAACTCGTACGGGCGCCGGCCGGGCAGCCGCTCGCCTACGTGCTGGAGCCACTGAGCTACCGGGCGCTGGTTTGCAAGAAAAAGGAAATACGCGCGCTGGACAGCGGCGCCATGAGAAGCGCCCTCCCGCCGGTCTCCGAGACCCGCCTGGCCATCGGCGACGCAAGTGACCCGTCAATACCGCCCGCATTCAAGGCGCTGATGCGCTACGATGCCGCCGGTCTGCTCGGCCGCCTGCTTCCCGTGACACCGCGCGCCGCCGCGCTACATCATGCATATATGAATTGGGCCGCCTGGTCGTTCTCGTTCCTGCTTCGGCTCCCATTCACGACGTGCCGCGAACCGGGCCGCCAGGCCGTCGCCACCCTGGGCGGACTCCCTAGCGCGCCTCGATGGTGGCGACCGCCCCCCTGCGGCCATTGCGATCGAATGCGGCCACACGGATCTTGCCGCGTTCGACGATCGGCCCGGTCACGATCTTGCTGGCCGCGGTCGGCTCGCTCCCATCGCTCGTATAGCGCAAGGTCATCCCTGGCAGCACGTGGTTGGCCAGCACCCTGCCCCCGTCCAGCACCAGCCCCGGTGGCGCGATGCGGTAGGCGACGTTCGAGCCGTCCAGGTCGAGGCGCGGCAGCACGCGCTGGCCCAGTGCGTTGGCGAAGCCCGTCCAGGCGCTACGGTGTAGAAACGCTGCCTTGTTCTGGTCAAGGGTCGTGGCCCAGGCCGGGTCGGCGGCCCATGCGCGCTCGGCCAGGGCCACCATGCGCGGCATGACCAGGTAGTCGAGTCGCGCCGGGTCGCGCGCCGTTTCCGCGAACAGGTTGGCCTGGATGCCGCGCACGCGGCGCTTGCCGTAGTCGGTCAGGCGGTCCTTGCCGGCCTTCGCGGCGTCGGGCGCGTCCTTCATGATGTCGAAGGGGATGAAGTCGTACACGGTGTCGAGCTCCACGTAGGCGCCCCAGTTGACGCCGTGCTCCTCGGGATTGGCGTTGTGCGCCATGTCGAAGTACATGCGCGTGACCGGCGCGAGCACGATGTCGTAGCCCGAATTCGCCAGGCGATAGGCCAGGTCTTCCAGGCCCACCGTGTTGTTCCACACGTAGGCGGTAAAGCCGTTGCGGGTGAAGCGCGGGTTCGGGATCAGCTTCGAGACGCCGTCCAGCCGCGTCTTGCGGGCTGCCAGTTCTTCCCAGCCGGAGGTGAACATGCCGTGCCTGCGCACGATGGCGTCGACCCGCTCGTAGAAATAGTCCCACAGGTCGGCGCTGCTCTCCAGGCCATGCTTGCGCTTCCACGCCTCGCTGGCGGGCGACTTTTCCCAGGCCCCGTTGGCCAGTTCGTCGCCGCCCATGTGGATGGTCTTCAGGGGCGCACCGGCCTCGCGGTGCAGCGCCGCCATCTCCCTGACCACGTGCTCGATGAAGGTGTAGCTCGATTCGAGGCCGGGATTGATCACGTTATCCTTGAAGTACTGGGCCGACAGGTAGTCGGAGCGGTCGTCCAGGTCGTTCAGCAGGTAGCGCGCGGCATCGCGGTTCCCGGCGTTTTTCAGGCGGTGGTAGCGCGACTCCATGGCCTGCACGGCGGCGCGCGCATGGCCGGGCATCTCGATCTCGGGGATCACCTCGATGTGGCGGGCCGCGGCGTAGCGCAGGATCTCCAGGTAGTCCGCACGCGTGTAGTAACCGCTGCCCGCGGGGTCGCGCGGATCGGGCCCGGAACCATAAGCCGGCTGCAGGCGCACGCCCGGCGTCGCGCTGTGGCCGCGCACGGCGCCGATCGCGGTCAGCTCCGGCAGGCCGGCGATCTCGATGCGCCAACCCTCGTCGTCGGTCAGGTGGAAGTGGAATTTGTTCAGCTTGAAGCGCGCCATCAGGTCGAGCCACTTCAGCACCGTCGCCTTGCTCTGGAAATTCCGCGCGACGTCGAGCATGAAGCCGCGGTAGCCGAAGCGCGGCGCGTCCACGATGGTCAGTTCGGGCAGGGACGGGTCCGCGGCGCCTGGCAGCGGCATCAGGTCGCGCAGCGACTGCAGCCCATGGGCGACGCCGGCCGCGCTGTTGCCGACGATGTCGATGCCGCCCGTCGCGTCGATCTCGAGGCGGTAGGCTTCGGGCGAATCCTGTCCCTCGACGGCGCCCACGCTCAGGCGCAGGGCCGGGCCGCCGCTGGCCGGCAAGGCGGCCGGGAACAGCGAGCGGGCCAAGGCAGCCTCGTTGGCCAGGGCCGCGGATGTCTTGACGACCGGCTGTCCCGCCAGCACCAGGCGGCCGGCGCCTGGCTGCAGCGCCAGCGGCGTCGGCAGGACCGGCGGGACCTTCGACGCCGGCAGCAGCTCGGCGCGGGCATTGCGCCAGTAGGTATCTTCCGGCGACACCGCCGAATGCGGACTCCCGACCTTGCCGCGCTGGGGCGGCTCCGTCAATGGCGTTACCGTGTAGGGCAGCGGCACGCCCACATCCGGCGCCGCGTCGTACACCAGGTAGGGGCCGGCCGGCGAACGCGAAGGCATGAACACCGAATCCCGGTGGCGGTAAGCGAATTCCAGTGTCTGGCCCGGAGCGAGGCCCTTGAAATCCGGACCCGGGCGCAGGCGGAACAGGCTGCCGGCGACTTCCTCCAGCACCAGTCCAGCCGACTGTGCGCCGGCCGGCATGCGGTCGATGCCCGACAGGTAGAGCGACCAGCCGGCAGCCGGCAGCGGCGCGCTGTCCCTGTTCGTCAGGATGAAGCGCGCGGGCGAGCCGCCCTGGGGCAGCTGCAGGCCGGCTGGCTGGCGCTGCATTTCCCAGCGCAGGTCCAGGCGCGCGGCATTGGCGACGTTCGCCACGGCAGTACCCTGGCCGGCCAGAACCGCCGGCGCCGACAGCGCCATCAGCGCGGCCATCAGGATGGAAGCCATCGGGCCTTTCAACATCGTCTTCTTCGTCAAGTCTCTCTCTCCAATCACACGCATCACTCGGCCGCCTTGGTCCGCGCAAACAGCCGCTCGATCTCTTCCAGCGACTTGCCCTTCGTTTCAGGCAGGAAGAAGGCCGCCGTGATGAAGTACACCGCGGTGCAGGCGGCCCAGAACAGGAACATCATGTGGTAGCCGAAGTTGCCCACGATCGGCAGGAAGGCGCCGGCGATCAGGGTGCCGGTGCCCTGGTTGATCAGGAGCGCGACGCCCATGCCCACCGAGCGGATCCGGGTCGGCATCAGTTCTGACAGGGCGAGCCACACGCATACGCCCGGGCCGATCGAGAAGGCGGCGATGAAGCCGGCGATGCAGAGCGCGGCGAGCAGGCCGCTGTTCTTGTCCGGGATCGGGCCGACGCTGGCACGCACGATCTCGAGCTGGGCGTCAGCCGCGCCGTCGGCGGGCCGGATATCGATGCGTTGGGCGACGTGGACGCGGCGGGCGGCCTCCAACGTGGCGCGCGCTTGCGCCGGCAGGCTCGCGATCAGCTGCTGTGCGCCCTCGGGCACGGCGGCGGCACGCCCGCTCCAGGCGGCGCGCGCCTGGGCCAGCACGGCGCGCTGCGCTTCCGGCAGGGTGCTCACGAGCGCCTGCTCGCGCGCGAGCACGGCCTGCGCCTCCGGCGTCGGCGTATACGCCTCCGCCACCTGCTCCTTGTCGCCGTACTGGTAGAGGATGGTCAGCTGCACGGGTCCCGATGCGGGCGGCGCCAGACGCGCGTCAGCCAGGTTCAGGTCGAGCGCATTGCCGGCCACGAGCGCCGCCACGTCGGCGCGCACGTCGACGCGCTGCGATTCGAAGCGGTGGAACAGCAGCGCGAGCAGGCACAGCGACACCATGATGCCGGCGGTGCCGATCTTGAGCAGGAACACCCTGCCCTTGCGCTCGACCAGCATGATGGCGGCCACCGTCATCACCGAATTCAGGATCTTGATGGCGGTACCGTAGCTCGACGCGCTCACCGGATCGAGGCCGGCATGCTGCAGGATGGTCGACATGAACTGCAGGATCGAATTGATGCCGGTGGCCTGGTTGCAGCCCAGGATCACGCAGGCCAGCACGAACGGCAGCACGTAGCGGCGCTGGGTCAGCATCTCGGCCAGGGCCGCGCCGCGGCCGAGCTTCGGCCGCGCCTTTTCCTCCGCGAGCGCGGCGCCGATCTCGGCCACTTCACGCTCGCACTCGTCAGCCGGGCGCAGGCGGGACAGCACGCTCGCCGCCTGCGCCGCGTGCCCACGCCGGATCAGCCAGCGCGGCGACTCGCTCACGAACAGGCAGCCGAGCAGGAACAGGGTGCCCGGGTACAGCACCGCCAGGAACATGCTGCGCCAGGCGCGGTCGGCGGCGGCAGTCGCTGCGACCGCATCGCTGCCCGCCGCCTGGATCGCCAGTTCGGCATTGCTCAGGTAATGGTTGCCGATGAAGGCGGCGAGCACGATGCCGACCGTGAGCGCAAACTGGAACAGCGCCAGCCCGCGTCCGCGCTGGTTCGCCGGCAGGCACTCGGCCAGGTAGAGCGGCACCACCACCGCGATCACCCCGCCGCTCAGGCCCTGCAGCAGGCGCCCCAGCAGCAGCGGCACGAAGGATTGCGAGAGATAGATGACGGTGACGCTGCCGACGAAGAGCAGCGCGCTGACCACCATCATCGGGCGGCGGCCCAGCCAGTCGGCGAGCATGCCGGCGACCACCGAACCGAGGATCGAACCGCCCATCACGGCTGCGACGACCAGCGAGAGCTGGCCTTCGGTGAGGCTGGTGGCCCGGTGCAGGTAGGGCAAGGCGGGATCGATGATGCCGATGTCGATGCCGTAGAGGAGTCCGCCCAGGCCGCAGATCGCGGTCAGGAACAGGAGGTGCATGCGTTGCTGATTGTGAGTCGACATGGCTGGCCTTGGTAGCGCTTGTTGCCACGTATCATAATCGTAATAGCTGCCAAGAAAGCCGGATGGGCTCTGTCACTCGTCAATTTCGTGGGAAGCGCGCAAAACGGGCGAGGCCGGGAGGCCAGCCCGGGGCTGCAAGACGCCGGCTTGCGAGGATCTACGGCAATAAGGACGACGGCGCCATCGGCGACAACTGGGAGCCCCACCTGGCCCGGATGGTCGATTTCTGGTCGGCTTCGACAAGAGCGTCGTCGACATGTACATCGTGATCGTCGGTTTCCAGGCAGTGTTCGACCACGCGAACGTGCACCTTCCGTGGGGCCCGCTGAGATACCTGATCGTGACGCCCGATTTCCATCACTGGCACCACGGCAGCGAGCGAGTCGCCATCGACAAGAACTATGCGGCCCACTTCGCCTTCATCGACTACCTCTTCGGCACCGCCGTGAAGACGGACCGGCAATTCCCTGAAAAATACGGAGCCGTCGGCAGCAGGTTACCGGATGGTTATTTGAAGCAGCAGGTCGATCCATTCGCGAGGAAATGAAGCGCCGCTCCCTGATCGCCCCTTGACGCGCCCGACCTGACGTAAGCTGGCCGCGCGACCTTGGCCGCGCAACGCGCGTGGTCAGGCCCTGCCGCTGGAAGCCTTGGTAGTTTTGAGTTGGCTTTACCGTAGTCCGTGGCGTTTGGAATTGATGGCGGGGTAGAATCTCTAGTTGGTTAGTTACATTTTCTGACGTCGCAGGGGTGCATCGTCGGCGGGAAGCACTTCCCCGCTGAGGCCTCTATCGGTCCTTCAGGAACGTCAGGGCCGGCGCGCCCTCGGCCGGGCATCCGCATATGCCAGCGCCGCCTTGATCTCGACGCACCACGTCGTACCCGCGCCGGGCGCGGTGCGCAACCGTACGTCGGCATGGATGAGGGCGGCGCGCTCCCGGATGCCGTGCAGGCCCTGGTGAACGGGCTTCTCCCCTTCGCCCGCCGCGATGCCGCGATGGCGCGAACGGCGTCGTGCACGCTGAGCGCCAGGGCGCCGGCGCCATACCTTGTTCATCCTGTTTAGTGCTTCATTACGAAATTTCCGAGAGTCTATAGAAAAGTAATAGGACGAAAAGACGGCGGCCCAGCATACCTAGCGCAGCAAGCCGTTCTGGCGCGCCTGCCTTACCCAGTCCGGATATTCCGTCATCAAGAAGTCATACAAGGCCGAGTCCGTGTGCTCGTCCGGACTCGCCACCGAGAAGAAATCCGCGTTGTCGATCAGCCGACCACCCAGGTCGTCGAGCTTTTCCAGGAAGGGAAAGTCGGAGTCGGCGAAGTCCGCCAGCCGCCTGGCCTTGGACTTCTTCCCTTTTCCGATTCCCATGAACTGCCAGAATATCGGCTCCCGGCTCGACCAGCGCAGCTGGCGCTCGGTCATCGGCTGGTCCGAGGTGGTGCCATCGGTCACGAACATCACGTAGACCGGCAGTGGCGCGGGGTGCGGCGCGCTGCGTTCGCCCCCGCCGGCATCCGGAAAGTAGTGGCGGCGCACGGCAGCCATGGCGGCGCCGTAGCGGGTGTCGCCCTCGAGCGGGTGGCGGTCGATCGCCTTCTCGATGTAAGCGCTCCAGTTGGACAGTCCCATCGGCTCGGGCTGGTGGACGTTGCGTCCGAACAGGAACACGTCGATGTCGCCGTCGTTGTCGAAGCGGCATCCCAGCGCCAGGATGCGCTCGGCGAAACGCTGCACCAGGCCCTTGCGGTACAGCGCGCTCATCGAGCCGGAGATGTCGAGCACGAGGCAGACCCTGGCGCGGTGCGCCTCCAGTCCGACCTTGGCCAGCGAGACGCCCGCCGATTTCACCAGGCTGACCAGTTGCGGCGCCTTCGCCTCGACGCGCTTCTCCAGGCTGATGCTCGGCGATGCGGCCGCTGGCTGCGCCGGCGCGGCGTCCTGCGCGACGTCGGCGCCGAAATGCCGCACCAGGGCGGACAAGCCGCCGTTGAATCCCTGGCCGACCGCCATGAAGCGCCAGCCGCCGTCCCTGCGATACAGTTCGCCGAGCATGACGGCCTGTTCCTGGGCGAAGTCTGCGCCCGTGAAGGCGAAGCGTGCGAACTCGGCGCCCGCGCCATGCAGCGCCACGTGGCCATGCGCGAGTTGCGACATGACGCCGCCCCCATCGATACTGGCGGTGACGACGAGGCGCTCGACCTGCGCCGGCAGCCTGGCGAGGCGGAAACCAAAACCATCGACCTCGTTCCCACGGCGATTGAGCACGACGCCGCCGCAAGGCGTGGCCGGCTGGTTGAAGAAGGTCATGTAGCTGTCATCGACCAGTTTGCCGGCTGCGTCGATGGCGAAGCAGGCGAAGTCGAGTGGCAGCCCCTGCCCTCCCAGCGTGAGCTGCAGCTCGCCCTCCAATACGTCGGCGGCGAGCGCCACGCGTGCCCCTTTCGACAGTTCTTGCATACCGTTTCTCTCCTGTTTGAATTGCGGTCGTCCCGCGTTCTTAGCGCCGCCGGCCGCGGAATGTCGCTGCAGCGCCCTGGCCTCGCGTCAGGACACGCTGCCGAATTCGCTCTTCGCAGCCAGCACGCGCGCCAGCGCCGTCTCCGGGTCGAGTCCGGCCATCATCTGGTTGATGATCTCTTGCTTGTCCTCCGGCGTGAGCTTCTCGCAGGCCGCCCGATGCGAACAGAAATAGGCGTACCAGGCCACGTCCGCCGGCCGTTCCTTGCGGGGCTTGCAGCGTGCCGGCACCCTGGCGCGCATCGCTTCCACGTACGCCGGAAGCAGCGCATCGGCGGCGCTCCAGTCGAAGCCGGCGACGGCGCGCTTGTCGGCTTCCCAGTCGCCCTGGTATGCAGGGCCCGGCCGCAAGGTTTCCCTGTTCACCGCGAGGCATGCCAGGTTGGGAAAGCCGTGCGCCGCGCAAAAGGCTTCCACGAACTGGAGCTTGGGCTTGATCCCGACCGGTACCGCCCGGCCGAGCACCTCGTCCTTCGGATGCAGGGAACGCGCCAGCGTCAGCAGGTCGCCGTAGGTGATCGGCATGCCGCGCAGGGATGCGGCCTGGCGTGCGAGGGCTTCGAACAGGCGGGCGCCTGTCTCGATGTCGTTGAAGGTGAATGGAATCATTGCTGGTCGTGCGGCGGATCGGACGTCCATGATAACGCGCGCCTGCCGCTGACGCGCTTGTCTGCCGTTCACAAGGCATCCACGGCGCGCGCGAACAGTTTCGCCGGCGGCCAGGCTTTTTCCTGGATGCCCTGTCAAGGCCTTGCCGGCGGTGGCGTTCCCGCGGACGTCGCGGAGTGACCGGGGATTGAAAGGGAAATGTGGGTTAGTTACATTTTTCTGCAGCGACCGGCAGCCGGCTGAGTCGCTTGGCCTTCATCGGCGGGGCTGCAGGAATAAGGACCTATCCCGGTCCGCCCTCCCGATCGGGCGATCCTGCCGCCCCATGCGCCGGCGGCAGGATCCTGACGAGGATCTGGTCGATCCGGTAGTGGTCCACATCGAGCACCTCGAACTTGACCCCCTGGTATTCGACGCTATCGGTTCGCTTGGGCACCTTGCGCAGCATGTACATCATGAAACCGGCAGCGGTCTCGTAGTTCTCCTCGTCCGGCAGGCTCTCGAGCCCGACGGTACGCTTGACGTCGCCGACCGGCGTGCTGCCGTCGATGAGCCAGGAGCCGTCCTCGCGCTGCATGACCTGGTCATCCTTGTCCAGCGGACTGCCCCAGCTGCCCATGACGGTCAGCATGACGTCGCTCAGGGTGATCACCCCCATCACCAGGGCGTACTCGTTGATCACCACGGCGAAGGTTTCCTTGGTGGCGCGGAACCGGTCGAGCAGTTCGGACAGGGTCAGCGTGTCCGGGATGATCAGGACCGTGCGCACGCTCGATTCGTTCAGCTGGAACACCGACTGCTTGTTCAGCAGCCGCACCAGGATGTCGCGCGTATCCACGTAGCCGATCACGCGGTCGATGCTGCCGTCGCAGACCGGGAATTTCGAGTGCCCGGCCACCTTCTGGCGAATGCTCGCTTCGTTCTCGGTCAGGGTGAAATACACCACGTTGTCGCGGTTCGTCATGGCCGAGGCCACCGAGCGCGACTCCAGCTCGAACACGTTCTCGATGAAATGCTGCTCCTGCTTTTGCAGCACGCCGGCCTGGGCGCCGGCTTCCACCGCGGCGGAAATCTCGTCGAAGGTGATGCTGTCTTCGCGCGTGGTATCGATCTTGAAGATCCGGAAGATCAGGTTGGCGACCAGGTTCAGCGCCCAGGCCAGCGGCTTGCAGATCCGGATATACAGCTGCACCGGCCGGATCACCGCGACGGCGATGCGTTCCGGCGCGATCATCGCCAGCCGTTTCGGCATCAGGTCGGCGAACAGGATGAACAGGCAGGTGACGAACAGGAAGGACAGGGCGAAGCCGATATTGTCCAGCGCCGGTCCCCGGTACACATTGGACACCCAGTCGATGAAGAAGGGGCGCAAGGCCCCCTCCCCCAGGATGCCGCCGAGGATGGCGATCGCATTCAGGCCGATCTGGGATGCAGCAAAGAACTCGGCCGATTGCACCTGCAGCGCCATGACCTTCAAGGCGCGCTCGTCGCCCGCCTCGGCCAGCAGCTTCAGCTTGATCTTGCGCGCCCCGGCGAAGGCGATCTCCGTGAGCGAGAGGAAGCCGGCGGCCAGCACCAGCAGGATCATCAGGGAGATATGTTGGAACAAGCTCAAGTAGCACCCGGTTGGAAGTCGCGCGGAACACCGCCATGGCGTCCAGTATACGTTTGACAATTACTTGTGGCAACGAGACGCTGGGTCCACGACTTCCGCCGCATTCACTCGAGCAGGCGCTCGCGGATCGCCCGCAATGCCTCGCGCTGGCGGGCATCCGCCCTGGGATACCTGAGCTTCAGCGCGCACAGCGTGTCGAGCACGATCCGGGAGACGATCAGCCGGGCGTTCTTCTTGTCATCGGCGGGGACCACGTACCAGGGCGCCGCGGGCGTACTGGTGCGCTTGATGCATTCCTCGTAAGCGCGCATGTAGTCGTCCCAGAATGCCCGCTCCTGGACATCGGCCAGGCTGAACTTCCAGTTCTTGCGCGGATCGTCGATGCGCTTGAGCAGCCGCTTTCTCTGCTCGTCGCGCGAGATGTGCAGGAAGATCTTGATGATGCGGGTGCCGTTGGCGCACAAATGCCGTTCCAGGTTCCTGATCGAACGGTAGCGCTCGCGCCAGACCGCCGCGTCGTCGGCCGGTCCGGGCACGCCCTCGCTGCGCAGGATCTCCGGATGCACGCGGGCGATCAGGACTTCTTCGTAGTACGAGCGGTTGAAGATGCCGATCCGGCCCCGTTCCGGGAGGTCGAGCGTGGTCCGCCAGAGAAAATCGTGCCGCAGTTCCACCGGCGCCGGATGCTGGTAGCTGTGTACCTGGCAGCCCTGGGGATTTACGCCCGACATCACGTGCCGGATCGCGCCGTCCTTTCCGGCCGCATCCATCGCCTGGAAAATCAGCAGGACCGCATGGCTGTTCGACGCGAACAGGACCTGCTGCCGTTCGCTGAGGCGGGCAACGTGCCGGTCGAGGATGTCGCGGTAATCCTGCTTCGAACGGTAGACGGGGTCGACTTCGGTGGGCAGCCGGTCCAGGCTGATCCTGCCGTCTCCATTGAAGCAGAAACGCTGTGCGTCGATGTCCATTCGGCTCCTGCGCAGGTTCGAGGTGGCATGCAAGTCCTCAGCTTATCCAGGCAAGGCCGGGCGGTCTGTTCGGCCGCTCACCGATGCGCGCGCCATGCCGGGCGCGGAATAGCGACGCAAGTGCTGGCCAGTTCGTTTCTTTTCGGAAGCAAACATGGTCGAGCATGCAATAGGCCACGTACATACCCGTCACCATTGTTTCGTGTCGTGCGCACGAATTTTTACAATTGCTTGCTTTTGAAACGATTACACGCTTTCGCGTGCGCGCGCTTGCCTTTAGTCTAATGGGCTCGGCAGTGGCCGGTAATTTGCTTACGACGCTGGCAGTCACCTTTTCACACGGAGTATTTTCTTGTCCGAATCAAACTTCCCCCAACCGCAAACGGTCATCAAGGTGATCGGTATCGGCGGCGCAGGCGGCAATGCCGTCAGCCACATGGCATCGCTCGGCCTGAGCGCCTTCGAGTTCATCTGCGCGAACACGGACGCGCAGGCACTGTCGGCTACCCAGGCCGAGAAGCGGATCCAGCTCGGCGAAGGCGGCCTCGGCGCCGGCAGCGACCCGGTGGTCGGACGCGAAAGCGCGGTGCGCGAACGCGCCGCCATCGCCGACGCGCTCAAGGGCGCCGACATGGTCTTCCTCACCGCCGGCATGGGCGGAGGCACCGGCACCGGCGCTGCGCCCGTGGTCGCCGAAGTGGCGCGCGAGCTCGGCATCCTGACGGTGGGCGTCGTATCCAAGCCCTTCGAGTTCGAAGGGCCGCGGCGCATGCGCGTAGCCGAGGAAGGCATCGCGGCCCTGGCGCGCTGCGTCGATTCGCTGGTCATCGTCCTCAACAGCCGACTCGAGGAAGTGCTGGGCGAGGACATCACGCAAAGGCGCGCCTTCGCCGCCGCCGACGAGGTCTTGAGCAAGGCCGTCACCGGCATCGCGGAAATCATCACGGTGCCCGGCATGGTGAACGTCGATTTCGAGGACGTACGCACCGTGATGCGCCAGACCGGCATGGCGATGATGGGCTCGGCCCAGCATGCCGGCGAAGACCGCGCCGTCAAGGCGGCCGAGGACGCGATCGCCTGTCCGCTGCTCGATGGCGCCAGCCTGCGCGCCGCGCGCGGCGTGCTGGTCAACATCGCCGCATCGGAAGAGACCTTGCGGCTGCGCGAGACCAAGCTGGTGATGAACGCGATCTGCGCACAGACCAGCGACGACGCCATCATCAAGTTCGGGGCGGTGTTCGACGACAGCCTGGGCGACGCCATGCGCGTGACGGTGGTGGCCACGGGGCTGAACCGGCCCACCGATTTTGCCGTGGGACGGCGCACGCCGGGCACGCGGGCGGCGGCGGTGGCGCCGATCCTGCGCCAGGGCGGCGCGGGTATCCGGCCGGCCGTGGTGCAGCCAGATCCACAGTCCGGTGCGGGCTTGCGGCAATCGGCATCATCGTGACGGGCAGGCCGGCAGCGCACTTGGGTTGAGGGTGGATGGGGCGAGGTCCAGGCGGCTCGTCCGCCAACACCTGATGTGTGTGCACGCGAACAGACGCCCGTGCCGCCGGACGCGCACGATGCGGTCATGCTGCCACCTTACCGACGCCACCCTCACGAGGCGTGCGCTTGAGCACCCTGCCCAGTGACTGCGACCGCGCGCTCGCCGCCGGCGCCGCTCCGGCCCGTGCCCAGGCCGCGCTGCATCCGAACCTGGTGCTGTGCACCTCGATCCTGGCAAGCAGCCTGGCGTTCATCGACGGCTCGGTCGTCAACGTCGGCCTGGCGGCGATCAAGCGGGATCTCGACGGTGGGGGCGCCGATCTGTCATGGGTCGTCAACGGCTACCTGCTGCCGCTCAGTTCGCTCCTGCTGCTGGGCGGCGCGCTGGGCGACCACTACGGGCGCAAACGTGTCCTGCTGGGCGGCATCCTGGTGTTCGCGCTGGCCTCCCTCTTCTGCGCGCTCGCGCCGACGCTGGGGCTGCTGGTCGCAGGCAGGCTGTTGCAGGGCCTGGGCGCAGCCATGCTGCTGCCGAACAGCCTGGCAATCCTGAGCGCGACCTTCACAGGCAAGCAGCGCGGGCGGGCGGTCGGCATCTGGGCTGCCGCCGGCGCCGCCGCCGGGGCGGTCGGGCCATTGCTGGGCGGCTGGCTGATCGACACCATGGGATGGCGCGCGGTCTTCTATATCAATTTGCCGATCGCAGCGCTGGCGATCTTCATGGGCTGGCGTTTCGTGCAGGTGAGCACCTGCGACAAGCCGGTCGCGCTCGATCCGCTCGGGGCGGTATCCGCCAGTCTGGGGCTTGCTTGCATCACCTGGGGCCTGGCGGAGGCGTCGGCCGAAAAGCAGCTGACCATGTGGGGCGCAATCGCGCTGGTGGCCGGCATCGCGATCCTGCTGGCCTTCCTGTGGATCGAGCGCCGCGCCGGCGAGCGGGCCATGCTGCCCCTGAAACTGTTCGGCTCGAGCGCGTTTTCCGGCTTGAACCTGATGACCTTCCTGCTGTACGGCGCGCTCGGCGCATTGATGCTGCTGTTACCGTTCGTGCTGATCCAGTCACTGGGCTACTCGGCCAAGCAGGCGGGTGCGGCGCTGCTGCCGTTTCCGATCGTACTGGCGATCGCCTCGCCGCTGATGGGGCGCGTTGCGGCCAGCCATGGCTCGCGCCTGCCACTTTCGATCGGCTCGCTGATCGTTGCCGGGGGCTTTCTGCTGGCGCTGCGCATCGGCCCTGGCAGTTATGCGGCGACGGTCCTGCCGGCAATGCTGACGATCGCCCTGGGCATGGCGTGCGTAGCGGCGCCGCTGACCACGGCGGTGTTGTCGTCGGTGGATGGACGCCATACCGGGATCGCATCCGGCTTCAACAGCGCGGTGGCGCGTGGCGGAGGCTTGATCGCAACGGCACTGCTGGGCGTGATGCTCACCGCGCAGGGTCGCGCCTTGCTGGCGCCATTCCACGTGGCGATGGCGGTGTGCGCCGCCAGTGCTGCGGCTGCGGCGGTCTGCGCCTTTGTCTGGGTTCGCTCCAGCAATACACCGCCGAAATAATCGGGTAAGGTCAAGCCGGAAGCCCGCTTTGATCGGTAAGGCCCGTAAAAAAGCTCGCCGAAGCGAGCTCTCTTACATTACAGAAGCAGAGTCACGAGGGAAGCTTACTCCCACTCGATGGTCAATGGCTGAGGTAAGCCTATGAATTGCTTAGCAATTTAATGGCACTCCTGACCCAGTACCATTCACGATACCATGCCAAGGTCTTCGATCCTTGACCCGGCAACAACGGGCATTACCTCGATTTTCCCCTCCCGCGACCACCGGCCTCCGCCGTAGATCCTACGTTCATGGTACCGCAAACGGTCTAGGGCCGGCCGGATTCAAACAAACCAGCCTCTGCAAAAACCTGGGCAGCTCAATCAAGACTCCCAGCACGGCTCGGCCCGTCAGGGCGTAGCGTCCGCCTCGATCGCCATCAAGCCGCGACGATGATCGCGGTGTCCAATGCGTGAGTCGATCTAGCGCGCTACGCGAGTGGTGCTGATGCCTTCGCTCTGTGCCTCCGCTAGCATCGCCCCGGTTGGGGCAATGCTCCAGTCGCCGAGAGACGCGGTCGGTGAAGTGGGCGCCCGGAATTGTCGAGGTCCGGTTCGCGATGCGCCGGTCTCGACGGGCAGACTCATCCACCGGTAAAGCGCAGCTGGCGCAGTAGTTTCGATTCCTGCCTTCCACCAGATCTGATCCATAGTCGTCAGCCCGAGCGCCCGCTCCGCGCCCAGCAAAATACATAGTACTCAGACATATAATGCCTTGCGATCTGGGCACTTTTACGAACACTATCTTCCCTTGTACATCAAGGCCTGACCTGTATGAACCATTCGCCATCGAACAAGGTAATTTTTTGGGGGGCCGGGGCGACAGCCGCGCTCGGGATCAGAGTGACGGCCAGGCAGGGCCGTTTCATTCAGAGTATTGCTGGGACTTATGCGGAGCTAATACCGCCCATCGAAGACCGCGTCGCACGCGCGCTCGACTCCCATGACATTACGGTATCGCTACGTTCCGCCTTGTGCGACCTGATCACGATCCTTGGTGACAGACCTGAGAACTACAAAAATATCGACGCAATAAATGACGACGAGTGTGCGGCCATGCGTCGGAGCTGGAAGGGCGACGATGCCGAAATCAAGAGCAGAATCGTGAATCTTCGCTTGTTCTACGATTGGCCGGCTCTGAAATCCCTTGTCGGTATCTGTCCAGGCAGCGCTGGCGAGTCATTTAAATTGAACGACTTGTTCAATGTGTTGGATATGCACGGGCCTTCTGGGTTTGGCGTGCGCGCGCAAACCCGGCATATGGCGGCCGAACAGTTTTTCGACGCCCGCCGACTCGCCGGCGCGGCAAACGCACTCAAGATGCTACTGGGAGCATTGTTTTACATTGATTATCAGGTTTGCATACGGAAAAAGCCCCACGTTCTCGAGCAATATCAAGACTTCGCAACGCTTCTCGGGCGACGCGTGCTTCGACAAGGGGAGGCGCTGGCGTGCGCGCGAACGAAACTGGATACGCCAGAGTTTTATCAAGCCGATGTCGCTTTCGTGAGCTTGAACTATGATCCGATTGCGCTTTGGGTTCAGTTCCTGGCCAACCGCGCTCTGAACAAGAAAGGCGAGACGCGTGTTGGTGGAGACGACACTCCCCTCGAGCTGTTCCATGATTCCGGACATTTGATTCCCTCGCGACGCATCGTAGGACCGGCTGCAGATTGGCCATGGTATCCGATGAATGAAGCAACTGCCCAGCGGTTGAACGAACTAGGTTCCGGTTCCCCGAAAGTACGGTTGACCAAATTCCTTTTTCCACATGGCTGTCTTTGCTGGCGCGAATGCCCCGATTGCGGAAAACTGTCGTCCTACTATGGAGATGAGTGGAGTCTCCAGTCTACCGGGCTGTTTCTTCCTCCTCCTCTGAAGGCTTTTGAATCCGAGCCCTGTCCTGATCGAATCAGCGGACCAGAGCGAAAGCAACGTGAAGGCGGCGCAATCGATGCAAGAGCATGTTTGCATTGCGGGACATTGACGTTTGCGCATCACACTCAGATGGTGATGCAAAGTTCCTTCAAAGCTCAGCCGCCCTCCTTTATCGAGGAGATCCAACGTGACTTGAGAGCCGTCGCAATGAAAGCGGACCATGTCATCTTCATGGGCTATTCCTTACCTCTGGACGACGTCACTTACCGCGCGTTCTTTTCTGCGAGATGCCAGCGCCAAAAGTTTGGAGGTGCCCCAGTCTATTGCACGGTCGTCGGGAAGAGCGATCGATATCCCGACTGGTACGAACCGGCCAGCATCAGCTCAGAATTAGTGGAAGACAACAGCACCGTAAGAGCAGCGATCGACATCTTCGGACGCGACAACGTGCGATTCTTTGGAGGTGGAGTTCCCGATGTGTTCCTGGAGGCGGACGGGGTCAGCGAGGCAGCGATCGAACGTCTATTGAATTGGCCGAGCGCTACCAGACCAGAATGTCCACCATGAAAGTGCACCTAAACGACCGCAAAGGAAACCCGCGAGCCTAATGGAAGCGAATCGCCGAGGCAACACCTACGGCATGGTGGTTCGGGGGTGCGCAGGCTCTGTTGCATAAATAAGGTAAAGGCGAATTTGCCTTTCCGTGGACGGACTTATGGTATAGGACCGATTGGTGTCATGCTAAGCGGCACCCAACAACTGAACAACTGGCCCGCGTCTTCACAAGGCGTCTTGGATCGAAAATCGGACCAAAACCAAAAAACATAGATCCAATGGGGCTGTTCGCACGAACTCCCTAATCCACTAGACATTCCCGAAGCGGCATTGAACTTCCCCACTCTGCTAGACATTCTGGCCTATGACTCAAGACGACCTTACGCGAATCGCTTAAGCTCATAAAAAAGCTCGCTGAAGCGAGCTTTTTATACCTCATCAGCAGGGCTTCCCAAAGGAAACCTAACTCCCACTCGATCACCAATGGCTGAGTTAAGAGGCTGAATGATCAAACATTTCTTGCCTTGCACCTCATCAATGCCATCCAAAGTACTATGCACTGATGAGTCCAATGTCCACCGACACTCTAGAAGGAGCGGTTCCAACGTATTATGGCAGCGGCTTGCACCTGTCCAGTAATCTTTAGCAGAAATATCGTACTGAATCCCCTCAGTTAATCTTCAAAACGCCTTTGATATCGATTTGCCTTAGTACATCCCTTTTAAATTTCGCTGTGGGATGCCGAAGGATATTTTTGCGATCCTGCGGTATATCTCCAAGAAGCAATTCAACAAACATCGGCTCCTCAGCAGTACCGATATAGCTTTTGTATTTTATAAATCGATTTACAAGAGACTTAACGTCGGGCAGAATGTGATTATATTTGGCCAATAAATTGAAGTCCCTCACCGTCTGATCGCTTGCACGGCTTTTGATAGAATCAATAAATACTTCATCATTTACACCACCAAGAAGCGCAATCAGCGACACACGAAAACGAAAGTAATCGTCGAAAGAGTTGAAGTAGGGATGAATTTGCGAATCGATCGAAAAGACCTTCGCGCCCTTATCTGTCGAATTGCAAGAATGACAACTTGGAACCAGGTTAAAAAAAGAAACAGCAAAGAACGGATTACGCACTTTCGAAAAAAAGTGGTCCATATCTAAATAAGCAGTTGTATCATCTGACACGTTTTTCGACCCCAGATTCGGAACAACGTCTAACTTATTATAATTGCAATATGGACAGGTTACCGATCCAAATCCAATTGCTTTGAGCAATTGTACGCAAGACTGAGAATTTCTAAAAGTCTTATAAGAAAAAATTTTGCTGCTTAATAATTGGCCAAAAGGAGTCTGACTTTCACTGCCGTCCTGAATTAAATAGAGGTCATCGTCTTCTAGCACACCCATTATCTCTTCACGAAGCAATGTAAGCTCATCAGGCTTCGAAGTGATGATTTGCTCAAGACACAGATTATCGTATTCGAGCAACGTATTAAAAAAGTTTTGCTGCCTCGTCAATTTTTCCGAATTACGCTCAGCATACGTGACGAAGTAATCCAAGTGTTCGGATAGCTCAAGATATTTATTCACTTTGGCAATCAACGAATTACTTTTATACGTGCCATCCATACGAACACCGTTTAGCTTGTTCCAATGTTGACGAGCGAGTCCAATCAGGTAGGTGTCCGCATCTGGACGGTCAAGGTGATCGCAGATTGATATCATTTTCCGAGCATCTCACGAAGACGAAATTGAATGATATCGTCGCCAAAGATAGATATGTTCTTTTTAACATTATCTCGCTCGGCTTTCGATAGATTTCCAGACTCGACTTTCTCGACAACTTCTTTGATCTTTCGATACGCAAAATCGCTAGTTTTCTTATCGCCCAAGAAAAAGGGCTCAGCATATAAATCGTAAAGATTACCACCGAAGGTATTGGACAATAAATCTACGCCATTCATCGTGCCCCCAGAAAGCTCGGGATCTAAAATCGTTATATTTTGGCGAGGTAGGTCGGAGAGTAAAAATGGTGAGTGTGACGTCAAAACCAGGTGCGCCTTACCAGCGAATAGATTTGGAATAGTACTAATTAACTTGTCGAAAAACTCTACCTGCCACTTTGGGTGCAAGTACAAATCACCCTCATCTATGCATAGCACTAGTGTGTCTTGCCGCGTAGCTTTCAACTCTTGATATAGTGATGCAAAAATGTTTAGATATGCTTTATGCCCAGAACTGATCCCCACCCAGTCGACATCAAATAATTCGGCCTTCCCAAACAGTTCAGTGTATTCGGATATGAACCTTCTCGCACCCTTCGATCGGTAGTCAAACGTAAAATATTCAATATTCTTGGCGCGTAGGCCTTCAGAATAATATTCGAGTTGCAGCTCTGAGATAGATTCCTTTAGGCGTCTAATAAATTTAATTTGCTCCTCAAATGCGACCAATCCAATTTGACCCTCACGATATCTCATCGCCGCGGTCTTATCAGATACTTGGAACTCCGCAGGTTGAAATGTCTGTATCAAATAATCAATCAGTCTTTCGCTTATTTCTTCTGTTGAACGAATTTTTTCCAACTCAAGAAAGAGATTTTGCAGACCTTTCAAAAATTTTGATGCTTTCTGCCCTTTGGACCGGCTAATTCTTTCGTAATATATATACATTTCAAAAAAATAGCCAAATTTAAACATCGCCACAAATTTATTACCAACAGTAATGTCGCGAACACGCTCTCTAAAGCTTGAACGGAATAGTTTTATTTCGCGCGACATATCCGTGTATGAGTTCTCGACTCGGAATATTGTGCGTGGCGACCAAAGCTTGCTCAACAACTGCACCTTTTTAGGGAGATCAATCTCCAAGTTTTTAAACACTCTGGAATTAACTAAGCGAATTTGCTTCTCAAAACTTGTTATCTGAGCTCTGCTTGAAAACGACCGCTTAACTGAAGCGTTCAATGAAATATCCGCAATATCATTGTGGAAAGTAGTCCGCCGCTCGTCATACACATTCGAGAAGTAAATCACTTTAGACGAACAAAATTTCGGGTCATAGACACGAAGTTCAATATCGGAAGGAATTTCCGGCGGGAGATCAGATGCAAATGAATAATGACAAACGTACTTTCCATCTTCCAATGTAAGGATAAGAAAATCGTCACTGATTGACGTCTTCCCTCCTTTTGTTGCATGGCAGATCAATTCCAGAGCGTTACTTTTCCCAGCCCCGTTTTTGCCCACAATTCCAGTTACCTCAGAAATTTCGTGACCAAAAAAGCCGTCTGGAAGCGGTGATAACTTTGCGACAGTTAACTGCCCGTGTTCATATCGAAACTTTTCTGTGCTAGATAAATTTAATCCAAAATTTTCGAAATTTCGGAAACGCCGAACCCAAAGAAAGCAAATCTTCACGACATCCCTTTAGAACAGTTAATGATACGAGCCAACAATTAATAATCGTTTCATTTTGATAAACCTACAACGAATATAAGTTCGATGTTTCTGAAACTTATACCATCTCACAAAACCTCCAGAGTGGCACTGCGTCGGCCTGACGTTTTGAAGGTACTGTGACACTCAGCAACCTCAAGGGAGAAGGACTTACCCAGCGACCGTCGCGTCCGCGTTGAAACGACCTGCCTGCTTGGCCGTCTCCCTCTAACACTGATCACATTGCGCCGTCTAGTTAGCGGTCGGCGCAGCCCTTGTTAGCTGTCGATTGCCTGCCTAAAGGGCTAGATCCGTTTCCTCGACGAGGATCGCCCGTCCTCGGCTCCCTCTCTCCTCTGACATCGAATGACCATAGCCGATGTCTCCTTCCTCCAGCCTAAAGGAGACGATGAACTCGCTGGCGATGACACCGAACCTGTCCGGATCGCCGAAGTTGATGTCGCGCAGACAGTGAATCTCGTCCGTCGCAGTAACCAGGAAAAGCTCGTACGTGGCCCGATTGGCGGCAGCGAACCTGTACTCGTTCCTGCTGAGATGAATACAGTTCTGCGTGTACCGCTTCACCTCTACATGCCGCCAGGTCACCCCCTGATCAGCGGAATAGCGGATGTCGTAGCCTGCCCCGTCACGCTGGTGCGCCACATGCACGACATTCTTTTCGCCGTGGACAGCAATCAGGCTCGCGATGACGAGCTTTTCAGCACTCTCGCCGCTAGCGCGCTTCTTTGTATCCTGATCAGGGCTATGCTTGTGTGAACCGCCCGGCTTTGTGCTCAGATCGAATGTCGAGTGAACCGCAATCGGAATCGAACTCTGGGCAGGCAGTGTCTTGGCTGGTGTTGGATCGTCCCGCTGCGACGCTGCTGCAGGGTTTTCCTGGGCAGCCTGTTCCTGCACGCGGTCGAGTCCGCCTTCGAAATACAAAAAGCTCCGTGCTTCCGCTGAGAGCGACGCCAATTCATCCGTAGAAAATGCTCGGCTCTGCTGCCTGTAGAACACCTCATGGTCCTGCGAGGGAGAAAGCACCATATCGTCAAAGCGCGAGTGGATGCGCTCATGGATCATCCCATCGTAGTCGAGCTCAGGTTGCTCGCGATGTCGCCTCGCCACATCGTCAATCCACCCGGGATGTTCATAGTCGGCCACCAGCGCCAGGAACCGGCCGCGCGCGGACCAGTCCTCGCGCTCGAGGCGTTTCCATAAAGCGTACCTGAAGGCGCCAAAGTACTGGTACAGCCTGTCCAGGAGCGTTTTTCGATGTTGGTCTCCTAGGTCCATCTTATAAAATGCCAGCCTGTTGAAAGCTTCCACCTGGACGTCGACGGCTTTCAGGATCGCGATGACCCGGGCTAGGGTTTCTGGTGCAGAAATCTGTTCGAAGTCGAGGCCAACCGCATCGATGCCAAATTGCCGAAGCCGACCGCGCAGGAGATCGATGTGGTCAGGCCGTACGTTTTCGGGTGCGGTGTCATGGGATGCTGCCCAAAGCGCTGTCCAAAAAGCCGTTTCCGGGTCTGCCATCCCGAGGAGCTGGCGGGCCTCGCGCACGGTTTGTTCCCCGAGCTCGTTATAGGCCAAATGCTCGACCTCGATTAAAGGGTCTTTGAACACGCCCCTGATTTCGGCGCGAAATTCGTTGACGGTGAAGACAGAGGCGATGATGTCGGCGAAGGTATCGCAGAACAGCGGGTCGCGCGTGAGGTCATCCAGTGTAGACGCGGGGGCCACCTTGATGAGGTAGGTGGTATCCTCTTTCACGTAATCGTTGACGGCGAGCGGAAAGGACTCTCCGCCCACCTCGCACGTAATGTCCGTGCACAGCACAATGGCCAGCTTTGCCAGACGTACAGCCTCGGCTTTCCTGTTGTTCTGTAGACCGTGGATACGGTATGCCAACACGAAGGGTAGCTTTGCCTTGAGCATCGACGCCAACGCCTCTGTGAGCGCAGGTACAGGTACGCGTGCGTGCACATGAATGGGAATCTGGTTGAGGCTATTTACGCCAAAAAACGCCGCTACCTTGTCCCCACCGCCACGCCGCGAGAAATCGAAAACCGGATATTGGTTCACAATCTTGCGCGGCAGGCGGATATTATCGCTGTAGTACACCTTGTTTTGTGGATAGTACCTGCCTTCCTGTCCCATGTAAGCGAACAGCGGTACGTCTCGAGGCAGGGCTTGTTTGCGAGCGTCAAAGTGCGTCAATGCCAGACGGTAGATTCGCTGGGTGAGCTTGCCTTGGGGATCGGACTCTGGCAGCCTGCGCAGTACCCCTGCCACGGCCTCTAATGGCAGTTGGTCGAACCGGTCTTTCGCGCCGAGGCGCGACATCACGGTTTCGATTTCGCGGCGCTCCACACCACTTCCCGTCAGCCCTGATACGGCAAAATCGAACGTGAACGGGTTGACGAGTTCGGCCGCTGGTACGTCCCGGTCCAGCAAAAATCCGTCGAAAAGCGCTGCCTTACGTAGTTGGAAATGCAGGTACGATGGCTTGGGTGCCAGCCGGTGATTGTAAGTGTCCTTATTTTCGTTCACCCTTGAATAGTCAAAGACGTCGGGATTGTCCGGCTCCAGACGCTTACGGGCATCGGGGTCACGGATGAGCCATTCCACCAGCTCTTCCCTCTTCATAGCCCCACCAAGCATGGTCGCGAGGACTGACTCGTCGATCGCGAGACATGTAACGCTCGCTTCACGATAGGAAGTAGGCTTGTCTACGACGCTAAAGATATGATCTACATATTCCTGGCGTGGACTCGACTTGATTGGCACATAGCGGACGAAACGGTTGACGCCAAGCCACAGGAACAGGCGTTCCAGAAGCGCAGGATCGGCGTCGGCCACCTTGCTGCCAAACGCGGATGGCGCTGCCAGAAACTGGCCGGACTGGTAGATCTGCGCGAAGAGCCGCTCGGTATGCACCCCAGTCGGATAACTACGCGATAGGAACAGCTCGCGTGCGTCCGCAACCTCAAGATTGGCATTCAGGAGCCTAACGCCGACATCTTGCAGTGCGGCCGGCGCACCAAGCGCTGAAAAATTCGTGAGTAGCGCCGAAACCATCTCTCCGATGATCTGCTGTGCATTCGCGCTCTGTCTTCCCTGTGCGGTCGTGGCACCCCTAATGATCGAGCGGATGACCTGCGCCGGCTCGTAGCTGTGAATGGTGGTGACCGACTTGAGCTTGCGCTGGATATCGCGCGCTTTTTCACCCGCGTCGGCACCGAGGCGAGCGACCAACTGCTCAAACAGCCCGTGGCTCATGAAATCAATGTTCACGAAGCCGGGAATGACGAACGAGTTCAGGCCTGCGGTCAGCGGCGTGTAGGCATCGGTGGCGGCATCGATCAGCTCATTGTTATCGTTCACCAGAAGTGAATAACTGCCCGCGAGTTCTTTTTCGCTGCAGAGAATGCTGATCAACGTGACGCGATGTGTCAGGTCATGCTTTAGAAGGTGTGCGCTGAGCAGATTCACTGCCTCGGTGAATCCTGCAACTTCGCGAGCCCGCCGGTACTTGTCACTGTGAAGTAGGTTTTCTTGCCCCGGATAAACAAGTCCCGGAAATTCCGCGCCGCATCCAGCCAGAAGTACTAGCTCAGAGAACGCGTCACCGATGTAATACACCTCGGCAGCACGCCTGTAACGACCGTCGACGCACGGGAAAATCTCGAGCTCGCGGACGCTCCGCTCGATGTATTGGTAAAAACCCAGTTCCTTAAGTACTGGATTGTTGTCCCTGTAGCGCAATGTACGAACCTGTATCCATGGATCGCTTCCATCCTCGCGTAAGGACTGGGCAGTGTCGACGATCAGCTTGACCAGTTCCGTGAGCAAGAACCGGTTGCGCGATGAATCGATGAGTTGATTGCGCGAACTGTCGAGGTCGAACGTGCCGTGGATGACCATTGGCAGATCAATATTCACCTTCGTCGGGAAAAAGGTGTACAGGGTCTTCGCCCCCTTTGTCAGGCCGGGTGATAAAGCCAGTTTCAGGCTGTACCACTCCTGCTCGGCCTTGTCGGCGTTTTGATACTGCTCGGGCAGCGGAGCGCTATTCGACTTGATCGTCCACGTTTCCCCGTCAATGTTCACCATGCCCTCACCCACCCTCCTCTGCAAGCGCGTTTCTTCGCCCTGACGCACAATGACAATGTCGTTGATATGGTTGAGGAACAGCAGGCATTTCGCTTCCACATTCGCAAGCTGTTCCTTGATTCCGACCAAGAACTCCGGGCGGTAATGAATCGAAATCTCGGTCGTCCAGCCACTGCGCGTACGATCGGCGAACTCGGGGACTGCAAGGAAGGCGACAGGAACTGCCTGCGCGCTCAAGTTTCTGCTCTGCAAGATCTGGGCGCGCTGGCCTTCGTCGAACAGCTGTTCGAATGTCTGACGGGCGATTGCTTCTGAAAAGGTGACGCTAACTGTGTCGCTGTCGATGGTGATCTGGTGGGCCCAGTTGATAATTGAGCGAAAGCCCAGTCCTTTATTGCCGATGTATTTGAGCTTGGTCTTCGTGCTCAGATTCGCGAGCATCAAAGATTCGAAGCCGTCGACCGTAAATGGATTGCCCTTGTTGGCGATCGTCAGTATGCCGTTTTCCACGTCAAGCCTGATGAGTACCGCGTCTGCCCCCTCATCGTCGGCGTTCTGGAGCATTTCCAGAATTTGCCGGCCGTTGTACTCGCCAATCAGCTGACGTTCCCGGTTGTAGTCGCTCACCATGCGCGAGGGTTGCTCGCTGTAATTCCTACGTTGCGTTGCGACCAGCTTGGCCAGTTCGTCTTTCATGTTTACCTGTCATTCGTGGTTCTGGACCAGTTCAAGACGAAACGTCCGGAAGCCGTTGCCCTTATTCCTAATCACGTGGATTCGGCTCCCACCTTCAGCGCGACTTCATCTAACGGTTTTGCCTACTTTCAAGTTTTTTGCTGCTACTCATTTCGTCACTATGTTGAGCTTTTACCTTGTTGATCATGCCAAACCGAACCACTTGCTACGCCAGCAGATATGACGGTAGCGACTAGCCGAGCATCCAAACAAGACGGATTGAGATACCAATGGGTGGCAATGCTGAGCCAACTATGGAATCACCAAGTCGATGACCTTCCATCCCTGCTCAGTAGCGGGCCCGATAATAGGTGCCGCTTCAGATTTACGGAGCGCCAGTCCGAGCAGTTCGCGTGGCCTTGTCACGCCCACGAAAACATTCGTGGCCGCCGTGATCCCGATACCACTGAACGCTTCGTCTGTGACGCCAAATGCGCGCGGAAGAACCTTGCCGAGGTCGAAGCATTTCTCGTCCGCCCCGGGCCCTTTCCAGATCTCGCTCTCGACTACGAGGATGCCGTCCACGCTCTTGCCTTTGACCGAATGGATCGATCCCAGCTTGAGTGTCAAATCGGCGAAGCGTATCTTCTTTGTCGGGCGGTGCTGCGGATCGGCGGCATTCGCCTGCTCCTCAGCGACGAAGCCGCAAAAGTGCTCGATCTCATCGTTGCGCCCTTCGTCCGGCGCGCCGAAGAGTGTCTGCAGTGCTTCCACGAAGGCCAACCAGTGATCCTCCTTCCACACGGCCTCACCGCAAAGCACATGTTCTCGTAGCAGCAGTCTGACTGCACGTGGCAAGCCGGAATCTCGAGCAGACAGGGTCGACCATAGGTTGTGCACGGTAATGGGACGGCCGTTGGCAGCTGTCCAGCCGTACGCCAGCGCCAGCCCGGCGATACCGGCAGCGAGCATTCCGCCCACTTCCGCAGGTGAGCGTCGCGCAGCATGATGCACTGCCGCCTTCTGCAGTTGCCGGCACAGGACATTGGCCTTTGCGCTCGTCCCACTCTCGCAGCGGTATGCCGGGTGATAATCTACAAGGCTCTTCGGCTTCCATGCGCCCTTGTTACGAGCCAGATTGTGGCGGGAAGCGACTGCCCACACATCCCGTTCACTAGAATTCCGTCCCCAGAACGCACGAGCTTCTCCAGCGAAGGCACCAAGCACGCCACCAATGGTGGCCTCATCGAACAGGAACATGACCCGCGACACCGGTTTGGTCCCAAGCCCGACGATCGCTTGCGGCTTACGAGAAGTCAGCCTGCTGGCGAATGTCGCGATATGCTCTCCAAAGCGTCGACTGTCATCGAGCGGAATGCACTCAGGTCCCGGCGTCCAGTAGGCCGGCTTGGCTCCGCGATCCTCGTACAGTGTCTGATTGCTGTCCCCGAGCCGCTGGAACGCGGTATCGTCATGTTTAAAGATATGCTCCAGCAGCTGGAGCTGTTCCCCGTTCGTGTCCTGCGCCTCGTCTAGAATAACGAGGGGGAAACGCTGGCGAAGCCGTTCGGCCAGCGCCGGAGTTTCGCGGATGGCACGCCGTGCAAGCGCGGTCATGTCCGCGTACCGGTAAAATCCGCTCTTTACCATCGATGCCTTTAGCGACTCGAGCGCCTTTCCGCAATCGGTGTGGGCGCCATACTGGCGCGGCCTCCTTCGTACCATCAGGGACCTAGGGTCCTTACCGGTAAACGTGAATTCCGGGTCCAGTTCAAGATGCTCGATCCACTCCTCGAGGCTGCGCTTCAGGTTGCGTTTCTTGTCCTTGGAGAGACTGTCCAGCGCGCGCCAGCGTGGATACCGTCGCAATGCCTCGGCTGCAAAAGCATCGTCGTCGATCAGCCGCACACTCCAGCCAAGTCCACGGAGATACGGGAAAGCGATGAACTGATTAATGAATGCTGTGACCGTTCCCGTGAAGTGCGGATAAGTCATGAGCCGCGCCGCCAAAGGATGGCGGGCAATCAGTTCTTCGACCTCGGTCCGCGCAGCATTCGTATGCGATATGACGCATACGCCCTGCTTGCGGGTAGACCAATTACGTGAAAGTAGCGCGAGCTTGGCCGCCAGCAGCGTCGTTTTTCCATTGCCGGGCGCCGCCTGGACATCGCATGCGCTCATCTTTGCCAGGAAATCAGTCTGGCTCGGATGGGTGAAATCGCAACCGCCCAGTTCGTCGCCAAGTTCGGCAAGCAGTTCAGGTGTAAGAGGCAGGATTTCGAACATGATCTACCCTTGAATGGCCGTAGTCGATTTAGGCGGCACTCCTGCGGGGTCATGGTCGTCGGCCTCGGGGTCAGGGGCGGTCGGAGGCGCTCCTGGCACATAACCACCGGTCACATAGTCGATTGCCCGCACCAGGTAGGGCGGAAGGCGTTCACGCATCTGCTCCGGCGTATCGCTCCGTTCGCGCAGGATCGCAGCGAGCTGCTCGGCGACCTCGGCTTTCGAGGCCAGTTTCTCATGGACGGGGCGGTAGATCCTGACCGCGATCTCGGTCGCAGAGAGGCGTTCATCTTTCCACTCCTTGTAGGTTTCGCCGGCGCTTTTTCTGATCCGGGCCAGCCGCTCGGGTTTTCGACTACTGGTCTTTGCAAGCTGAACCGCCAGATGCACACTCTCCGCGAGCTCGGGCTGAAGAGCTAGATCGAACTCGAGGGTCCAGCTGTCAGCGATAAACGCGTCGACGGGATCACCGACATCACGTACGAGCGTTCTCAGGAGCGCGTCGATTTCGTCCTGGCTCAGCTCGTCCTCGGTCTTGCGGTCGCCGACAAGCGCCTTCGCCTCGCGGGGCGGAATGTCCCTATCAGGTATTAAGGCCACTGGCACAGGGACTGCGCTTCCTTCCTTGCGTTGCATGATGCGGCTATACCTGAACAGGCCACGGTGGCCCACGTTCACAATCGATACACCATGGCGGCTGAGGGGGCGGCCAAGTTTCTCGGCAATCGCTGGCAGAAGGAGGTGCTCGCCATCGCCCTCGACCACCATCAACGCACGGGCAAAGAACAGATTGGCTTTCGTCGCATCAAGGAAGCGGCGAAGAAACTCGTAGTCATCAGGTTCGAGGCGCGTATGGGCTGCGCCCAGTGGGTAAGCATGGTGATCGACGACCATGGTTATCGTCTCCAGTTCGGCACCTGCGGCGAGCTGTGGACTGTGCGTCGTGAGCAGAACCTGAACCTGCTGGTGCGTCTCGCCTTTCGCGAGGTCCCGTGCAGCAGCGCGCGCTGCGAGCACTTCCATAAACAGGGTCTGTTGCTGTGGATGGAGATGCGCCTCTGGCTCTTCGATTAGCAAGAAAGGCACTTGGTCAGGATGGGACTGCAACAGCAACAGCTCGGCGGCCATGAATAGCAGGTTGTTATAACCCAGTCCACGCTGGACTCGTTCCGTCCCTATTTTTGCATTCAGATACAGCTCGAAACGTTCAAGAATCTGATCGAACGAGCCCCCAGTGCCGAGATCGAGCGTTGCGGAGAGGCGGTCATCCACAAAGGACAGCTTGTCAAGAAAATTGACATTCACGCTGTTTGCAAGGCCACCGACTGCTGCGTTGTTCCGCACCGCAGCATCGGCGGCTGCCAACGTATCATGAAGAGTTGGGTCTCCCCCTTCTTCTGCCGGCTTGCTTTGAGGCTCCATCGAAGGCATCGCGCCCAAGATCCGTGACAAACGCGAGCGCCGGCCTGCACGCATTTCGCGCTCCGCGTCGCGAAGCGGCTTAAGATAAGTCGCCTTAAGGTATTCACGCAGCTCACCATCAAGCGGCAATCCATCCGCTTCGCAGCCGGCACGATGCTGGCTTGCGATGATGCTGCCGCCGCCAGACGACACCCGGCGTGTGCCCCGCATGCATACATGGAGCCTCAGCTTCCCCTGCTCGTTGGTGCACCACTCGAGGAAACGGGCTTCCTCGTCTGCGCTCAAATCGTCGAACGTGCAGCGGACAATGAAATCACAGCCACGCATGCCGTTCTGATCGATAAAGAAGTCCTGCTCGTCGGGTCGAATAAAGTCGTCGCCGCGTGTCCAGAGGACGTAGCGGGCAGCGTCGACAATCGCGCTCTTCCCGGCGTCATTCGGTCCTACAAGGATATTCAGTCCGCGCGATAGATTCAGGTGTAGCGGGGCAGCTGGATCGAAACAGCGAAAGCCGCTTGCGTAGATCTCTGATATGTACACGGTGGTTTCTTCGCTTCTTCTTAGTATTTAGCGCAATTGATTCAGCCAACTGTAAAGATTCTCGATACAAGGCTGCGCGGAGCTAAAGTATCTAGATTCAAGTATAGAGGCGAAAGTGTCTACGAAACAACTTGCGTTGCATAACCACTAAATAAGTGAGTGGTAGCAAAATACTCAACCTTCATCTCTTTCGTTTCCTCGACCGGCTGACGCTCGGCCATTCGAAGCAACCACGGTCTTGACCCGGTACGCTCTTGCCAAATGGAAGTCATTCTGGTGGAGGGCACTCCGCTGTCGACCGCCCGTTCCAAGTCGAAGGGGGAGTCTCGAACAACCTGCTCAGCACTGGGCGACAAACAGAGGTAAACCCAATGTCCCAACCTTCCCTATGAGAATCTGCCGCCATACGACGGTGATTCATAAATTTTGGGGTAAATGACACTTTTTCGGAACCTACTCTCGCCCATCCGTTCCAGCCGATCAAGGTGTTTGACGAGATACCCTCTTGCGAGAAGAAGCCGTTCAGGCGACGGAACTCCGCTGTCGATCGCGCCCCATTCGAACGCCATAGCGGTGTCGGACAACCGGCTCAAACAACTGAGGTGAGAAACAGAGGTGTACGCGACCCACCTGCGCTCCCTATGTAGAACTGCACCCACGAGGCCATGAGTCAATAATTCGGGGGTAAATGAGACCCTTTCGGAACATGGAAGGGGCAGTTGACAGGACACCACGGCTTTGCGAAGCTTGATGGCAAAGAGGACCACACCTCGCGACACTAGTCGAAAGTGGCGGAGCGACCGATACCCGCACGCATCCTTGGGCGTTTCATCGCCTTTCAATCCAGCCCTGCCTGACAGGGCGCTGCCTGCGCAAGCAGGCGACATCAGTAGCGGCCACCTACCCCAACGGGGCATGGTGCCGCTGGCCGGCCTGCCTGACGGGCAGCCCTGCAGTGTGTCTGCACTGCAGACACTTCACGATCCAGCTGCAAGCAACTTGAGAAGCTGTGCACGGCCCGACCGTCGCAGCAATGACATTGCATCGGTCAGCGGCAAGTCCGCCCCGGTCAAGTGAACGATTGCGCCGGGCCCGACCTGATGCCTGCCGGCCTGACTGGCAGCCAGCGAGCAGTTCCATGCAGATCCACGTTCAACGCGTTGCGTCACTGCCCATGGGCGGTGCGTCGTGCATCCCGACTCCCTGAGGGCCGGCACACGACGGCAGCTGCGCGTATCGCCGACGGCCTGGTGGGAGGGCCGAACGGATAGCGGCGAGAACGTGCAGACGATGTTGAGAAGGGCCTCCTGCATCACCGGAGCCCGACGCGGCGCATTGGCGCCGCGTGCCCGCGCAAGCGGGAGGTAGCGCTGACCGGAGAAATCCGGCGCACTGCCAGTAGCACATTTTGAAGACTCCCAGGCCTTCGGGCCAAACCTCTATCCATCTGCGCACAATAGGCCGATGTGCGCGGTGCAGCTACAGGCCATCTCCGTGACCTTTGTCGCTTGGCAGGGGTAGAGGTCACGGTCCCTGGTAATGCCACAGCCGTCCGCGCTGTCTTGGCGCTCGGTAAAGCACACCTGCATAGTTCGTCGGTTGCGTGCGGGCAGTAGCCCCACATTCCGGCCAGCAGCCGTTTCGCTTCGGTGCAGCCTCCCCGAGCTCAGACGGCCTTGGCGCTAGAAGCATCCCGGAATCGGGGTGCTTCTCTTCTTCCGCATTGCGACTCGATCAGGGAGACTATGGTCTCCACCTTCGGGCTCGAATATCGCTTGGAGAACTGCTAATTTGGACGTAAAGGCGTTTAGAAATGTCGGATGAACATGTGCAGCCAAAAACTCCTTTGACACCGGCCCCGGGGCGAGTCGTCATCAACCGCAAGCAGCTCCTGCAGAAGGTACCCCTGTCGAAGCGCGCCATTCTGGATATGGAAAAGCGCGGCGAATTCCCAAGGCGCTTCTCGATTTCCGCGCGCGTCGTTGTGTGGGACGTTGAAGAGGTAGACGCCTGGATTGCAAGGCAGCAGGCAGCAGCAGTCCAGCCGCAGCCTCCTGGCACTAAGCAGCTTGGGTAATGAACTGGTTGACCATGTTTGCCCATGACTGCATCATGTGGCGCCGCTGATCGGCATACTCAGCCTTGTTATAAACGGCACGGACACCACGCTGTTCGTGCGCCAGGCACTTCTCGATCCAGTCCGACTGAAACCCGGCCTCATGCAGCATCGTCGACGCTGTTCGACGGAAGTCATGTGGCGTGAAGTTTGCGAACGGCACCCGGTCAGCGTGCGCCATTTCCAGAACTGCCGCCGTCACACGGTTCATGGTCGCCTTGCTCATCGGTTCATCGCCGTCGTACCGTGAAGGGAAGATAAAGCGAGAGCTTCCTGCGCACGTCTTGAGCGTCACCAGAATATCCAGGGCCTGGTCCGAGAGGTACACGTTATGTGGATTTCTGCGCTTCATGCGGGCAGCCGGGATGACCCAGACGCGCTTGGTGAAATTGACTTCGTCCCAAGTGCCCTCACCCATCTCCGACTTCCTCAACATCGTGAGCAGCAGCAGCTTCACACCAAGGCGGATCGTCGGACCAGTCGGTACCTTTTCAAGGTACTTGAACAGAAGCCCGATTTCCTCTTCGCTCAACGCACGGTCGCGTGGTTGAAACCTGGCGATACTGCACGGGCGGACCTCTTCGGCCGGATTTGGCAACTTTACGCCCCGGTCATGCGCATACCGGAACACGAGCATGACGATATCACGCGCGTGGACCGCGGTCGCCGGTGCGCCTCTTGCAACAATCCGGTCGCAGAGCCCGCGCAACTCCTCCGCTGTAATCTCCCCGAGCTTCAGCCTGCCGAACGGTTTCGCGAGGTCGCGCTCGTAGACTGATCTCCGCATGTCGCGCGTCGACTCCGCCATCGTGTACTTAACGAGCCATTCCTCTGCCCATTGGCCGAACGATTCAGCATCGCGGCGCCGCGCTGCATTGGCGCTCTTCTGGCGGGCGGGGGAGCGTCCTGCAGCAAGCGAGGACTTCGCCTCCATCAGGAGCTCCCGGGCCTCGCTGAGCTTGATGCCGCCGGGCCCATAGCGGCCAAGAACAAGCGTCTCCTGCCTGCCATTGATCGCGTAGTTGAAGCGGAACGAGATCGTCCCGGACGGGGTGACGTACGCGTAGAGGCCGTCGCGGTCGGCCTTCTTGTAGGGTTTGTCTTGGGGCTTCAAGGCGCGCAGCCCGGCATCTGTCAGCATAGGAGCCTCCCGTACCATGATTGAAGACACCCGTTATCTCGCCGTTTTCCTCATTAAAATCAGTAACTTGGCTACCGGCGATACCATGTTCGAAGATCGACGGCAACATGGTATGGGCACATTCAAATGGTATGGCAGTTCACGCGATCCCATGGTCGATACCATCAAACTTTCTTGCTCTAACCTGCCCGACATTGCCAAGCTCTGCCAATAAAAAAGCCCCTGAAATCAGGGGCTTAAGCTTACTTCTTGAAATCTACCGCTGAGCTGCGAATTATTCCCACTCGATGGTCGCCGGCGGCTTGCCCGAAATGTCATACACCACCCGGTTCAGTCCGCGCACTTCATTGATGATGCGGTTCGACACCTTCCCCAGCAGCGAGTGCGGCAGATGCGCCCACTGCGCCGTCATGAAGTCCAGGGTCTGCACCGCGCGCAGCGCCACCACGTACTCATAGGTACGGCCGTCACCCATCACTCCCACCGACTTCACCGGCAGGAACACGGCAAACGCCTGGCTGGTCGCCTCATACCAGTTCACCGGCGCCTTGCCCGGATCGATGCCGGCAACGGCCGGCAGTTCGAACGGCGTATTGCGCAGCTCTTCGATGAAAATCGCATCCGCTTCGCGCAGCAGGTCGGCGTACTCCTTCTTCACCTCGCCCAGGATACGCACACCCAGGCCCGGACCCGGGAAGGGGTGACGATAGACCATGTCATGCGGCAGGCCGAGGGCCACGCCGAGTTTACGCACCTCGTCCTTGAACAGCTCGCGCAGCGGCTCGAGCAATTTGAGGTTTAGGGTCTCCGGCAGGCCGCCCACATTGTGGTGGCTCTTGATGGTCTGGCCCTTCTTGCCCTTGCCGGCCGATTCGATTACGTCCGGATAGATGGTGCCCTGCGCCAGCCACTTCGCATTGGTCAGCTTGCCGGCCTCCTGCTGGAACACCTCGACGAACTCGCGGCCGATGATCTTGCGCTTCTGTTCCGGATCGGTCACCCCGGCCAGATGACCCATGAACTGGTCTTCGGCGTCGATGCGCAGCACCTTCACGCCGAGGTTCTTCGAGAACATGTCCATGACCATCTTGCCCTCATCCTTGCGGAGCAGGCCGTGGTCGACGAACACGCAGGTCAGCTGGTCGCCGATGGCGCGGTGGATCAGGGCTGCGGCCACGCTCGAGTCGACGCCGCCCGACAGGCCGAGGATGACTTCATCCGTACCCACCTGCTCGCGGATCTTCTGCACCGCTTCGCCGATGTAGTCCGGCATGTTCCAGTCCGACTTGCAGCCGCAGATCTCGTGCACGAAGCGGCCGATGATGGCCTCGCCCTGCGTGGTGTGGGTCACTTCCGGGTGGAACTGCAGTGCGTAGAAGCGGCGGTCTTCGTCGGCCATTGCAGCGATCGGGCAGCTGTCGGTCGAACCCATCAGCTTGAAGCCCGGCGGCATGTCCAGCACCTTGTCGCCGTGGCTCATCCACACGCGCAGCATGCCGTGGCCTTCATCGGTCACGAAGTCGTTGATGCCGTTCAGCAGGGCCGTGTGGCCGCGGGCGCGCACTTCGGCGTAGCCGAACTCGCGCACCTTGCCGTTCTCGACCTTGCCGCCGAGCTGGGCGGCCATGGTCTGCATGCCGTAGCAGATGCCCAGCACCGGCACGCCGGCTTCGAACGCGGCTTGCGGGGCGCGCGGCGAATCGCCTTCGAGGGTCGAGTTGTGGCTGCCCGAGAGGATGATGCCCGAGGCGCCGTAGTTGCGGACGAACTCGTCGCTGACGTCGTAGGGATAGACCTCGGAGAACACGCCGGCATCGCGCACGCGGCGCGCGATCAGCTGGGTAACCTGGGAACCGAAGTCGAGAATGAGGATTTTGGAGTGCATGTAGAAGGCAACGATAGGAAATGAATCGGGTCATGCAAAAACGCGGCCACTGTCGGCCGCGTTTCATGGAATGAGCTTACTCGGAGCGGTAGTTCGGCGCTTCCTTGGTGATCTGGACGTCGTGCACGTGGGATTCGCGCATGCCGGCCGACGTGATCTCGACGAACTCGGCTTTCTCGCGCAGTTCTTCGATGGTGGCGCAGCCGCAGTAACCCATCGACTGGCGCACGCCGCCGACCAGCTGGAAGATGATCGCCAGCACGCTGCCTTTGTAGGCGACGCGGCCTTCGATGCCTTCCGGGACGAATTTGTCGGCCTTGGCGGAGGCTTCCTGGAAGTAGCGGTCGGCCGAACCTTCGGCCATCGCACCCAGGCTGCCCATGCCGCGGTAGGACTTGTAGCTGCGGCCCTGATACAGGATGGTCTCGCCCGGCGCTTCATCGGTGCCGGCGAACATGCTGCCCATCATGACGGTGTGCGCGCCTGCCGCCAGTGCTTTCGAGATGTCGCCCGAGAAGCGGATGCCGCCGTCGGCGATGCAGGGCACGCCGGTGCCTTCCAGGGCCTTGGCCACGTTCGAGATCGCGGTGATCTGCGGCACGCCGACGCCGGCGACGATACGGGTGGTGCAGATCGAGCCGGGGCCGATGCCGACCTTGACCGCGTCCGCGCCGTGCTCGACCAGCGCCTTGGCGGCCGCTGCGGTAGCGATATTGCCGCCGATGACGTCCACGTGCGGGTAACGTTCCTTGATCCACTTCACGCGGTCCAGGATGCCTTGCGAGTGGCCGTGGGCGGTGTCGACCACCAGCACGTCCACGCCGGCCGCGACCAGCAGCTCGATGCGCTCTTCGTCGCGTGCGCCCACGCCGACGGCCGCGCCGACCAGCAGCTTGCCTTGCGAATCTTTCGATGCCAGCGGGTGCTCGTGCGACTTCTGGATGTCCTTGACGGTGATGAGGCCGCGCAGTTCGAAGTCGTCATTGACGACCAGCACGCGCTCCAGGCGGTGCTTGTTCATCAGGCGCTTGGCCTCGTCGGTATTCGCGTCTTCCTTCACGTACACCAGCTTCTCGCGCGGGGTCATCTTGGCGCGCGCTTCCGCATCCAGGTCTTCCTCGAAACGCAGGTCGCGGTTGGTGATGATGCCGACCACCTGCTTGCCCTCGACCACCGGGAAGCCGCTGATGCCGTGCTGTTGCGACAGCGCCAGCACTTCGCGGATCTTCATGGTGGGAGGAATGGTGATCGGGTCGCGCAGCACGCCGGATTCGTAGCGCTTGACGCGGGCGACTTCGCGCGCCTGGTCTGCCGGGCGCAGGTTCTTGTGGATGATGCCGATGCCCCCCTCCTGCGCCATCGCGATCGCGAGACGCGCTTCGGTCACGGTATCCATCGCAGCCGACAGCAGCGGAATGTTCAGCGTGATATTCCGGGTCAGTTTGGTGCGAAGGGAAGTTTCGGCCGGAAGAACGTTGGAGTAGGCCGGGACGAGCAGCACATCATCGAAGGTGAGTGCTTTCTGGAGGAGACGCATAGTATTTTCCTATAGGCGCAAAAGTGAATTATACAGAAAGTACAAAAGACTGTCGCAGCCATGCCTAAAAATCGCTGCCAAAGTGCATCCCTCATTGACAGCCGGGCGCCGGCGTGGCGAAATCCGCTTGTTACCTGAGGAAAACTTTATGCCACGCTCCACCACTCCCTTTCGCCTGTTCGCCGCCTGCGCCCTGCTCCTTGGCAGCGGCCAGGCCCAGGCACAGTATTCCTGGATTGGCGAAAACGGCGTGCGCCATTTCTCCGACCGCCCTCCTCCGCCCTCGACCCCGGCGCACAAGATCCTGAAGACGCCTGGCCGCATGGCCGCCGCCCCGCAGGCGCCGGCTCCCGAAGCGCCCGCCGAAGCGCCTGCCGCGCCCAAGGCCGCGCCGACCCTGGCCGAGCGCGAAGCCGACTACAAGGAGCGCATGAAGAAGCGCGAGGAACAGGAAAAGAAGGACGCCCAGCAGGCCGAGCGCCAGCGGGATTTCGCGCAACGCTGCGCGATGGCCCGCAGTGCCAGGGCCCAGGTCGAATCCGGCGTACGCATCAGGGATGTCGACGCGGCGGGCCAGTCGCGCATCATGACGGACGAAGAGCGCGCCGCGCAGTTCGCGCAGGCCAATAAGATCCTGGCCGAGTGCCGCTGAGCGCGCCTCAGGCGCGTCCGGCTGCCTTGACGCCCTGGCGCGGCAGCGCCTGCGCGCGCATCACCCGGTTGCGTCCGGCTTCCTTGGCGGCATACAGGGCCGCGTCCGCCCTTTGCATCAGGCTGTCGAATTCCTCGCCCGGTTCCAGCATGGCCAGTCCGATGCTGACGGTATAGGGTGCGCCGGCGCCGGGCGCCTGCGCCGAACGGTCGAGCGCGGCGCGCAGGCGCTCGGCGGCGACCAGCGCGGTCTCCATGCTGGTATCCGGCAGCAGCACCGCGAATTCCTCGCCGCCCAGGCGGGCGCAGAAATCGTTCTTGCGGATCACGCCCATGATGCGTTGGACCAGGTCGCGCAGCACCTGGTCGCCCACCCCATGTCCATAGGTATCGTTGATGCGCTTGAAGTGGTCGGCGTCGACCAGCAGCAGGCCGACGCTGCCCGCCTGCCGCCGCGCGCGGGCCAGCTCCCGGCCCGCGACCTCGAAGAAGGCGCGGCGCGTGGGGGCGCCGGTCAGGTGGTCGTGGTCGGCCGCGTAGGCGGTCTCGGACAGCACGCGTGCATTGGCCATCATCACGGCGCCCAGGGTCAGGCCCGGCATGAACAGGGTGCCGATCGCGAAGAAGGCCAGGTTGATGGCGGCCGGGTCCAGCAGCGACACCGGCTCATACGCGTCGACGATGTAGAACAGGCCGCGGAAGGTATGGCCCACGCCGAGGGACAGCGCCGCGATGCGGGTGAAGGAGAAGGAATAGCGCAGGCGCCGCTCCGGGGTCGGGGGCACGCTGGCGAAGATCGCGAAGCAGACCGCCGCATGGTAGACCGAGACCGAGCTGATCCGCATCGACAGCGACTCGGGCCCGAAGTGGAAGAACACGACGCCCGCCAGCGCGGCGGTGCCGCCCGCCCACAGCAGCCGGAACGGGACCGGCAGGCCCAGGTGGCGCCGGAAGCCCACGTACATCAGGGCCACCGTGGCGAGATAGAGCGCATTGGCCAGCTCGATGGACAGCACTTCGGGCAATACACCGCGCGAAGCGAAGAACAGCAGCCCGAGGATGGCCAGGGCATTGGCCTGCCCCCATTCGCGGATCCCTGCGACCTTGCTGCCGGACAGCGACGACAGGACCAGCAGCATGACCACCGACAGCGCGGTGGTGACCAACAGGAGGCTCAGGGTACTCAGCATGGATGGAAGCGACAGCGGACGGTATGACGGCAATGCCGCGACCCGGTGTCAATCCGGGCCGGCCGCGCTGCAAAAATCGAGCCCTGGGCCGGGCCGTCCGTTGCGGGCCGCAGACTCATCCGTATGATACCGCGAACCGGGCCCCTATATCTTCCTTAGATGCAATTGATTATGCTGATGTGCAAGGCAATATTGTCAGGCCGGCACGCAAGCAAAACTAGGCGGCGCCTTCGCGCTTGGCCGCGCGCTTGCGGCGCGATTCCTTCGGATCCGCCACCAGGGGGCGGTAGATCTCGATGCGGTCGCGTTCGCGCAGCACCGTGTCGAGGGTTTTCTTTTTCGCGTAAATACCGACCGGCTGGGTGCTCAGGTTGATGTCCGGATGGGCCTGCAGTACGCCGCTCAGCTCGATCGCCTCACCGATGGTCGTGCCGGAGCGCACCTGCATGGGGTGCAGGAATTCGAAGCCGGCGCTGGCGTAGCAGACCGTGACCTGCAGCATGTCAGCCATAGACCGCCTCGGCGCGCTTGCAGAAGGAGTCGACCATGCTGTTGGCGATCATGCCGAACACGGGGCCGATGATCTGTTCCAGGATGATGCTCGAGAATTCGTACTGCAGGTCGAAGTCGATCTTGCAGGCGTCTTCGCGCAGGGCCTTGAAGCTCCACGTGCCTTCCATCATCTTGAAGGGGCCGTCGACGAGGTGCATCTTCATCTGCGTCGGGCGGTTGTTGTGGTTGGAGGTGGTGAAGCTCTGCTTGACGCCGTGGAAGTTAATCTGCAGGCAGGCGACCAGCTTGTCCTCGCTGCGTTCCAATACTTTCACGCCGCCGCACCAGGGGAGGAATTTCGGATAATCTTCGACCTTGGCGACCAGGTCGAACATCTGCTCCGTGCTATAGCCGAGAAAAACTGATTTGTGTACTACTGCCATTGGTCAACCGTTTGTTATGATGTTGGACGAGTTGCATTTTGCGCCACGCAGTTTGTACCGCCGGCGCCACAGCAGTAGTTTAACCGAGACGCGGATTTTCGCTATTTCATGAGTATTGTTGACAATAAAAAAGCTTTTTTCGACTACTTCATCGAGGACCGGTATGAGGCCGGCATCGTGCTGGAGGGGTGGGAAGTCAAGGCCATCCGCGAAGGCAAGGTTCAGATCAAGGAAGCCTATGTCGTCGTGCGTAACGGCGAACTGTTCCTGTTCGGCGCCCACGTCAGCGCGCTGACGACGGCGTCCGCATTCAGCCACCCGGAGGCGCTGCGCACGCGCAAGCTGCTCCTGCACCGCGCCGAGCTGGACAAGCTGGTCGGCAAGGTCGAGCGCGCCGGCTATACCCTGGTCCCGCTCAACCTGCACTTCAAGGGCGGCCGCGTGAAGTGCGAGATCGGCCTGGCCAAGGGCAAGAAGCAGCACGACAAGCGCGCCACCGAGAAGGACCGCGACGCCAAGCGTGAAGTCGCCTCGGCGATGAAACAGCACCGCCGCTGATCACCCCGGCAGGGCGAAGACCCGGGCGTCCGACTGCGCGACCGCCTCCTGGTCGTGCGTCGAGAAGAAGAACAGGCGCGCCTCCCTGCCTTCCCGCAGTCGCTCCATCATGCAGGCCTTCGCATCCGCATCGATGCCATTGGTCGGTTCATCCATCAGCACCACGGCCGCATCGCTCGCCAGGCCGCTGGCCAGCATGAACTTCTTGCGGGTCCCGAGCGACATCTGGCCGAAACGCTTGCCACGATGGGCGCTCAAGCCGAAGCCATCGAGCAATCCGGGCAGCGCCGGCGCCTCGCCCTGGGCGCGCAGGGCCAGCACCATGCGCAGGAACTCATCGCCCGTCATGAACTCATAGGCCACCGACTCGTCGGGCACCCAGGCCAGCTGGCGCCGCGCCTCCCGCGGCAACGCCGCCATGTCATGTCCCTTGACGGCGATCCTGCCCTCCTGCAGCGGCTGCACGCCCGCGAGCAGCGACAGCAGGGTCGATTTGCCGGCGCCGTTCTCGCCCATCAGGGCGACGACACCGGGGCCATACGAGAAGGACAGGCCGCTGAACAGCGCCAGTCCCGAGAATTGCACAGCAAGGCCTTCGGCTTCGAGCAGGGTCATCACGGGTTCACAGTAGCAGGAAGCTCGCGACCAGGATCGCGACCTTGATCAGGACGCCATCCTGGTGGCGCTGGAGGAAGGGAAGCCCCAGCAGGGGCAGCACGGCGAGGGCCGCCGCGCCGTGGCGCAGGAGCTGCGCGGCGACCTGCGCGCCGTGATCCGGCTGCAGCAGGCAGGCCGCCCAGGCGCCGGCGAACAGCAGGCCGCTCGCGCCCAGCACCACCAGATGCTCGCTCAGCGCCATGCGCATGGCGCCGCGCGGCAGGCTGGCCAGGAAGGGCTGGAGCGGCTGGCGCGTGGTCCAGAACAGGTAGTAGAAGCCGGACATCACGGCGATCGCGAGCCAGCAGCCGACCTTCACGAACGCGCCCGATTCGGCGAGCTTGCCGGCACCGAAGACCATCCACAGGCTGGCGGCCATGATCCCGGCGGCCAGCGCCAGGCGCGGCAAGGTCGCGTGAAGGTGGCGGCGCGCCAGCACGATGCACTGTAGCCGCAGCAGGAAGAGCGCGCTCGCGCCGTCCGGGCTGCGGCCGGCCGCACGTGGCCTGCCGACGCGGAGCACTGTGCCCGCGCGCACCGCCATCCTCGCCACCGCTGCGCCAATTACCAGCGCCGCTAGCGAGACGCCCACCGGCTCGGCCAGGCCGCACAGCGCTGCGAAGCCGAGGACATGCAGCGCCCAGGCCAGGCGCCCTGCTCCACCCATCGCGAGCCTGGCCACGCCAAGCGTGAGCACCGCCAGCAGCAGCGCCTGTGCAGCAAACAGGGCGCCGCTTCCGCCGCCGCGCGCGACGGTCCACGCGGCCAGCCCGGCCGGCACCAGGAAGACCTGCAGGCTCACGAGCAGCATCGCCGCATCGACAAAGGGCCCGGCGCGCACGGCGCCCGGCAGGGAACGGACAAAGCCCGCCAGCGCCCCACCCGCGATGAAGGGCCGGTGCACGCGCACCCACACGAACACGCAGGCCAGCCAGCCGAACGCCCAGCCGGCACTGGCAAGCGGGTCGCCTGGCGCGCGCCAGAAATGCAGGATCGGTGCGGCCAGCACTTCGGGGCGCTCGGCCAGCGCGGGGCCGCTCAAGGCCAGCACGACCGCCAGCACGTGCGCATAGCGCAGGTAAAGCGCAAAGGACTGCCGGCGATACCATGCGCGCCGGCTGCGCAGCAGCAGGAAGAAAGGATGCTCAGGCGCCAAGCGCGCCTCCAGCGTGGCGGGCCACGCCTACGCGCCGGGCGCCGCGAAGCGCCGGGAAAGGCGCCACATCAGGAAGCTCAGCAGCACGCCGATGGCCGCACCGCTGGCCAGCTTCAATGCGCTGCCGAACAGCAGCGGCGCCACCAGGCCCGAGACCAGGGCGAAGGACATCATCTGGATGAAGCCGACCATCGACGCCGCCAGGCCGCGGTTGTTCGGGAACAGGCCCATGGCCGCGAGCTGGATGCCCGGCATGGCCACCGCGAGGCCGAACGTGAACACCGCCAGCGGCAGCACCGCCCAGGGAATCGTGGCCGGGAACAGCAGGTTGTAGCCGACGTTCAGCACCGAGCCCGCGGCCATGACGGCGTAGCCGATCCACAGCAGGCGCCCCGGCGGCGCTTTCGCCGCGCGCTTGCCGCCCCAGCCGGATCCCAGCACCATGCCGCCGATCAGCGGGATGAACATCCAGGCGAAGGCCGTCTCCGGCAGGCCCAGGATCTCCATGACGAAGTTGGCGGCCGAACCGATGTAGAGCGACAGGCCGCCGAACACCAGCCCGAGCGAGAGCGCGAGCATCACGAACTGCGGATTCTTCAGCACCATCAGGTAGTTGCGGGCGATCGTCACCGGGTGGAAGACCTGCCGTTTTTCTACCGGCAGGCTCTCCGGCAGCATGCGCGTCACCAGCAGCATCATGGCGACGCCGAACAGGGCAAGGAAGAGGAAGGTCGCGCGCCAGCCGAAGGTCACGTGCAGCCAGCCGCCCAGCACCGGCGCGATGGCGGGCGCCAGGCCGAACACCATGATGATGTGCGACATGATCTTCTGCGCCTCCGCGCCGCTGAAGCGGTCCTGCACGATGGCCTGGCCGATCACCGAGCCGGCGCCCGCCGACAGGCCCTGCAGCGCGCGGAACACCAGCAGCCAGCCGAGCGTCGGCGCCCAGGCCGCGCCCAGCGAGGACAGCGTGTAGAGCGCCAGGGCGCCCAGGATCACGGGGCGGCGGCCGAAGGAATCCGACAGCGTCCCGTAGAACAGCATCATGAGCGCGAAGGTGAACAGGAAGATGCTGAGGGTCTGCTGCACCGCCACCGGCCCCACCCCGAACTCGACCCCGATGGCCGGCATGGACGGCAGGTAGGCGTCGATGGCGAGGGCCCCGGTCATGCCGAGGCAGGCGAGGATGGTCGTGAGAAGTCGTTGCATGGCAGTGCCTTGGATAGTCACACGACACCGCGAGGGCGCGGTGTCGAAAAATCGTAACCGGCACTGCAAACAGCAGGATCCCGGGGGACGGGATTGTACTGGATTTCATGCGGACCTTCCCGAGCACCCCTTCAAACGGCAGAGCTCAACGCAGCGAGCTGCCGAAGCGGTCGAAGCGCGGCATCCAGTTGCCCTGGTAGTCGGCCGAGACCAGGATGCGCTCGGCGCGTCCGATCAGGAGGTGGCGCGGCACGAAGCCGATGTAGCGCGAGTCCGCGCTGTTATCGCGGCTGTCGCCCAGCATCAGGTAGGCATCCGCCGGCACGGTCACGGGGCCGAAGTTGCGCGGCACGTCGCGCTGCGGCATCAGCTGGATGCGGTGCTGGCGGCCGTCGACCACCTCGACGAAGCGCACGGCTTCGAGCTCGCCTTCCGGCGCGATCTCGGTCGCGGTCTCCTGCGGCGTGTAGTCGGACAGGACACCATTGATGACCAGGCGCTCGTTGCGCATCTCGACCCGGTCACCCGGCAGCGCCAGCACGCGCTTGATCAGGCGGGTGCCGTCCGCGGGCGAGGTGAAGGTAACGACGTCGCCGCGTTGCGGCTCGCCGGTGCGCGCCAGCACCACGTCGGTAAGCGGCAGCTTGACGTTGTAGGCCAGGCGGTTCACGAAGACCACGTCGCCTTCCAGCAGGTTGGGCCGCATCGAGCTCGATGGAATCGGGTTCCAGTCCGCCACGGCAGTGCGGAACACGCCGAACAGCAGCAGGAACGCCAGGAAACCTTTATTGGCACGCAGGAACGCTTTCATCGCACAACCCTCCTCTTGTTATGATGAGAACGTTATACGCGGCCATCCTTTAGCAATGCTTAAATGTTAATCACGGGTGGCGTGTAACAACGTTGTCATATTCTCCAACTACACTGCCTGCGCCGCCACTACGACTCAGACCCATGGATATGAAACAAAAGGCTTTGGAGATCGAGGCCAGGCCCGTTCCCGACGGAGGCGCTTTCCTGAACCGGGAGTTGTCGCTGCTCGAATTCAACCGGCGGGTGCTGGCCCAGGCCGAGGACCCGTCCATTCCCCTGCTCGAGCGCCTGCGCTTCCTGACCATCGTGTCGGGCAACCTGGACGAGTTCTTCGAGGTGCGCGTGGCGAGCCTGCTGGCCCAGCACCAGATGGAGGCCGGCCACAACGGCATCCCGCACGCCCTGCACCAGACATTGGCCCGCGCCAGCACCGAGTGCCGCCACCTGATCGACCGCCAGTACAAGCTGTTCAACCAGGAGATCCTCCCGCTTCTGTCCCAGAACGGCATCCACATGCTGCGCCGGAGCGAACGCAATGCGGCCCAGCGCGCCTGGGTCAAGGCCTTCTTCGACAAGGAAGTGCGCCCGCTCCTGACGCCGATCGGGCTCGATCCGGCCCACCCCTTCCCGCGCGTGGTCAACAAGAGCCTGAACTTCATCGTCGAGCTGGCGGGCAAGGACGCCTTCGGGCGCGGCACGGGGATCGCCATCATGAAGGCGCCGCGCGTGCTGCCGCGCGTGATCCGGCTGCCCAGCGAACTGTCGGACAAGAAGGGCGAGTCCTACTGCCTGCTCTCCTCCGTCATCCAGGCCCACATGGCCGACCTCTTCACCGGCCGCGAAGTGGTGTCCTACTCGCAGTTCCGCGTCACCCGCAACAGCGACCTGTGGGTGGACGAGGACGAGGTCAAGAACCTGCGCCAGGCCCTGCAGAGCGAACTCCATAGCCGCAACTACGGCTTCGCGGTGCGCCTCGAAGTGGGCCATGCCTGTCCGCCGCACCTGTCGAACTTCCTGCTCGACCAGTTCCAGATCGACCGCTCGCGCCTGTTCGCCGTGGACGGTCCCGTCAACCTGGGCCGCATGCTGGAAATCGCCAATACCCCGGACAAGTCGGAGCTGAAGTTCGCGCCCTTCACGCCGGGTTTCCCGCCCAAGCTCGGCGGCCCGGACATCTTCGCCACCCTGCGCCGCCAGGACGCGCTGCTGCACCACCCCTTCGAGTCCTTCCAGCCGGTGATCGACTTCATCATGCAGGCCGCGAGCGACCCCTGCGTGGCCGCGATCAAGCAGACCATCTACCGCGCCGGCATGAATTCCGACCTGATGGAAGCGCTGATCGCCGCCGCGCGGCGCGGCAAGGAAGTCACCGTCATCGTCGAACTGATGGCGCGCTTCGACGAGGAAGCCAACATCAACTGGGCCGAGCGCCTCGAGCAGGCCGGCGCCCAGGTGGTGTACGGCGTGGTGGGCCTGAAGACCCATGCCAAGCTCGCGCTCGTGCTGCGCCGCGAAGAGAACGGCTTGCGCCGCTACGCCCACCTCGGCACCGGCAACTACAATTCGACCACCGCCAAGTTCTATACCGACTTCGGCCTGCTCACCTGCGACGACGAGATCACGGCGGACGTCAACGAGGTCTTCATCCACCTCACCAGCCTGACCCGCCCGAAGGCCATTACCAGCCTGTGGCTGGCGCCCTTCTCGCTGCAGAAGGAAGTCGTGCGGGCGATCCGCGAAGAGGCCGCGATCGCGAAGGCGGGCCGCCCGGCGCGCATCATCGCGAAGATGAATTCGCTCACCGACGATTCGGTCATCAAGGCGCTGTACGAGGCTTCGCAGGCCGGCGTGCGCATCGACCTGATCGTGCGCGGCGCCTGCTCGCTGCGCCCCGGGGTGGCCGGCCTGTCCGAGAACATCAAGGTGCGCTCGATCGTCGGGCGCTTCCTCGAGCACTCGCGGATCTATTACTTCCGCAACGGCCTGAAGCACGACATCTACCTGTCGAGCGCGGACTGGATGAACCGCAACCTGTTCCGCCGCGTCGAAGTCGCCTTCCCGATCCGCTCGCCGGCACTCAAGCGCCGCGTGCTGCGCGAAGGCCTGCATCCCTACCTGAAGGACAACGTCAATGCCTGGGAACTGGGCAGCGACGGACGTTACCGCCGCAAGAAGACGCGCGGCAGCCAGAAAGCCTTCAGCGCCCAACAAACCCTGATGGAGACGCTCGGCGCGGGCGTCCACTCGAACAAGGAGAACGAGCATGGACCTGATCCTGTGGCGCCACGCCGAGGCTGAGCCCCACGTCGCGGAAGGCGACGAGACAGGCGACCTGAAACGCGCGCTCACTCCCAAGGGCAAGCGCCACGCCGCCCGCGTCGGCGCCTGGCTGCACCGCCAGCTGCCGGACGACGTGCGGGTACTGAGCAGCCCCGCCAGGCGCTGCGTGCAGACGGTCGAGGCACTGGGCCGCAACTACAAGCTGGTGGAAGCGCTGGCGCCGTATTCGTCGGCGGAAGCCATCCTCGATGCCTGCGGCTGGCCGGACCACCGCCAACCGGTGCTCATCGTGGGCCACCAGCCCCTGCTGGGCGAAGTGGCGTCGCTGGTGCTCGCCGGCAGCAAGATGGATTGGCGCATCCGCAAGGCGGGGGTGTTCTGGATCAGCCAGAAGGCCGGCAGCGACAAGGACGAGGGCAATGCGCCCTATGTGAAGCTGGTCGTCGGGCCGGACTTCGTCGGCCAGCTGCGCTAGGCTGCCACCGGCGGCTGGACTGCCACCCAACGTAGGGTGGGCGATCCTTCGCCCACGCGTTCAGGCAATGCGAAAGCGGACGAGACGCCTCAGCTCACCGTGGCGTTGAACGCGTGGGCGGAGACCGCCACCCTAGCGAAAGGCGCTCACACTTCGCGGGCCTGGAACGCGATCCCGATCTCGCTCCAGGCTTCTTCTTCCTTCATCAGCCACGGCCATAAGGTCGGGTGCTTGCCCAGCAACTGGGCCGGCAGATCGAGCTCGATCCGCGTCGCCTTCATGCGCGCCTTCAATCCCGCCAGGTCCTCATCCGCGCGGGCATGCATGAACACCACCGCCATGCGCAGCGCCAGCACGGCCTTGGCGAGATCCAGGTCGAACAGGGCGTCGCGAATCTTGCGCAGATTGCCCTTCTGGCCCAGCAACAGGGTGCCCATCAGGCGCTGCTCGCGCGTGGTGAACCCGGCCAGATCGGCGTTTTCGACGATGTAGGCGCCGTGCTTGTGCGCACCCGTCATCGAAATCGCCAGGCCGACTTCGTGCAGCATCGCACTCCAGCACAGGTAGGGGCGGCGGGAGTCGAGCGGTTCCAGCTGCTCGTAGACTTTGGAGGCGATGCCGGCCGTGCGCATGGCGCGCTGGCCGTCCACGCCGAAGCGGCGCATGCAGGCGCGGATCGCGGCGTCGCGCCGGTCGCGGCTGTTCGCGCGCAGTTCGAGGTCGGACAGCACGCCCAGGCGCAGGCCGGCATTGATGGCGGTGAGGCGCTCGATGCCGAGTTCCTGCATCACGCCGATCAGGACCGTCAGCCCCCCCACCATCACAGGCACCCGCTCCTTCTTGATGCCCGGCATGCTGAACGCGTCGACGTGGCCGAGTTCGAGCAGGATGTCGCGCAGCGCATGCAGGCTGGCCTGCGACATGCTGCCGTCGCCGATGCTGTTCTTCGCGATCACTTCCGCGATGGCGCGCATGGTGCCGGACGAGCCATAGGCCGCGTCCCAGCCCTGGGCCTTGTACAGGTCCGCGGCGTCCTCGAAGCGGGCGCGCGCCTCGGTGACGGCGGCGTCGAAGCGGCCCGCCGTGATGCGGCCGTCGGCGAAGTAGGCGGCGGTTTGCGGATGGGTGCCGATGCCGAAGGATTCGACCAGGGTGATTTCCGGCCCGATGGCGGCGATGACCTCGGTGGAGCCGCCGCCGATGTCGACCACGATGCGGCGCTCGTCCGGCTTGTCGATGGCGCGCGCCACGCCCATGTAGATCAGCCGGCCCTCTTCCTCGCCCGAGATGACTTCGATGGGATGGCCGATCGCCGCCTCCAGCTGAGGCAGCAGCTGGTCGGCATTGCGCGCCACGCGCAGGGTGTTGGTGGCCACCACGCGCACGGCGTCGAGCGTGTATTCGTCGAGGATGGCGCGGAAGTCCTGCAGCGTGCGCACGGCCGTGCGCATGGCGGCGTCGCTCAGCAGATTGTCCTTGTCGAGGCCTGCCGCGAGGCGGATCGGATCGCGCGCGGTGCGCACGATGTGCATGCGGCCGCCCGCCGGCTCGCCGATGTGAAGCCGGAAGCTGTTGGACCCGAGGTCCACTGCTGCGAACATATGCGCTCTCGTCTGGTGGTGTCGTCGGGAGCAGTATACAAGGTCGGGACGCCCTTTTGCAGGGGCGCGCGCACCTTATCGCTTCGCTTGCGGGCGGCGCAGGCCGTACCAGGCGCCCACCAGCACCGGAGCGCCGAGTGTCAGGGCGGAGACGAGATCCCAGACGCCGTCGCCCAGCAGGGCGGCGATGAGGCCGATGGTGGTGAGCACGCCCAGCAGGATGGGGGCGCCCCAGATTTGGGAACGTGTGCGGATCATGATGCCTTGTTGGATGCGGCCAGCGCCGGCGTCTCGTGCGCCGTGCCCTGCCCTTGCTTGACGGGCTTCGGAGCGCGGTTGCGCTTGAGCCAGAGATACAGGCCGCTGCCCAGGATGATGATGGTGCCGATGTCGAGCAGCGCCCACAGGAGCTTCATGGGCTGGCCGCCGTAGTCGCCGAAGTGCAGCGGCTGCGACAGCAGCAGCGCGGTCAGGTACCAGGGCAGCTCGCGCTGGTCGGTGATCTTGCCGGTGGCGGCGTCGATCAGCACGGGCTTGTACAGGCGCGAGCTGAAGGCTTCCTCGCCGCGCATGAAGACGCCGTAGTGGTGCGGGCTGGAGAACGGGGTGCCGGGGAAGGCCACGAAGCCGACCCGCATGCCCGGTTCGGCGGCTTCGGCGCGCACGATGGCATCGTGCAGCGACGACATCCTGGTGACCTGCGGCTGGCCCTCGTAGGGCTTGAGCATGACGGCGAGCTCGTTGTTCTGCCAGTACTTGAGCAGCAGGTCGGCCCAGGTGTTGATCATGCCGGTCGCTCCGACCACGAAGACCCAGACCAGGGTGACGATGCCGAGCAGGTTGTGCAGGTCGAGCCACTTGATGACGCGGCTGCGCTCGTGGCGCACGGCGCCGAAGTCGAGCTTGCGCATGAAGGGGGCATAGAGCACGGCCCCGCTGACCACGGCCACGAGCAGCAGCAGCCCCATGAAGCCGAGGAACAGCATGCCCGGCAGGCCGGCGAACATGTCCACGTGCAGGCGCAGCATGGTCGACATGAAGACGCCGCCCTCGAAGGCCGGCTCGGTGATGACCTTGGTGGTGCGGGAATCGACGGCGATCGGCTTGTAGTGCTCGTCGTTCGGATGGTCGCCCAGGGTCACGTTCCAGATCGCCGGCTCGTCGATTTCCATCGAGATGTACATCGGGATCTTGGACGGATACAGGGCCTGGGCCGAGGCCAGCACGGCGTCGATGTTGCCGCGCGGGGGATGCGCGCCCATCTCGGCCGGCAGGCTCGGGGCCTCGACGTCGGTGCCGAGCAGGTGGCCGATTTCATGGTGGTAGATCAGCGGCAGGCCGGTCAGGCACAGCAGCAGCATGAAGACGGTGCAGACCAGGCTGCTCCACTTGTGGATCCAGCTCCAGCGCCGGAGTTTCGAGGGGGACATGAGGCGACGAGATTGCTTGAACAGGGGAATAATAATGGTTCTCATTTACAGAGGCAAGCCGAAACCGGTAAAATGACAATCATTCTCAATAAGAACCCACCGTACTCTGATGAAACTGCTTCGCCTCTCCCCGATCGCCCTCGCCATTGCCACCTTCGCCGCTTCAGCCCAGGAAACGCCCACCGAGCCCGTCGCCACCGTCGTCGTCAGCGCCTCGGCCGACGCCTCGGCCCAGGGCCTGCCCTCCGCCTACGCCGGCGGCCAGGTCGCCCGCGGCGGCCGCCTCGGCCTGCTGGGCAATGTGGACATCATGGACACGCCCTTCAACACTACCAACTACACCCTCGGCATCATCCAGGACCAGCAGGCGCGCAGCGTCGGCGACGTGGTCGCGAACGACCCGGCGGTGCGCTCGGCGCGCGGCTTCGGCAACTACCAAGAGCTGTACATGATCCGCGGCTTCCCGGTCTATTCGGACGACATGGCCTACAACGGCCTGTACGGCCTGCTGCCGCGCCAGTTCGTGGCCTCGGAGCTGCTGGAACGCGTCGAGGTGCTGCGCGGCGCGAACAGCTTCGTCACCGGCGCCCCCCCGGGCAGCGGCGGCATCGGCGGCTCGATCAACCTGCTCCCGAAGCGTGCGGCCAACAAGCCGCTCACGCAGGTGACAGCCGGCGTGGAAACGGGCGGCCAGGGCTACCTCGCCACGGACGTCTCGCGCCGCTTCGGTGAAGAGAACCGCCTCGGCGTGCGCGTGAACGCCGTGCGCCGCGACGGCGACACCGCAGTGGACCGCGAAAGCCGCGAGCTGAGCGTGTACGCGGTCGGCATGGACTACCGCGGCCGCGGCTACCGCCTGTCGGCCGACCTCGGCCACCAGGACCACCAGCTGCGCGGCGCCCGCCCGAGCGTCACCGTGAATGACGCGCTGCCGATCCCGGCTGCGCCCGACAGCGACAGCAACTATGCCCAGCCCTGGACCTTCTCAGGCGAACGCGACACCTTCGGCACGCTGCGCGCGGAAGCCGACCTGCCGGGCGGCGCCACCGCCTGGGCGGCGCTGGGCATGCGCAAGGGTATTGAATCCAACATCATCTCCTCGCCGACCGTCACGGCCGTGAACGGCGCCACCACCATGACCCGCTTCGACAACGTGCGCGAAGACGACGTGCGCACCGGCGAAGCCGGTGTGCGCACTGAACTGAAAACCGGCGCGGTCTCGCACAAGCTGAGCGCCTCGGCATCGACCTTCCACGCCGAGTCGAAGAATGCCTATGCGATGAGCGACTTCGCCGGCTTCCCGTCGAACCTGTATCGTCCGGTCGACGCTCCGGCGCCGTCCAGCAGCTTCTTCACTGGCGGCAAGATGAACGATCCGCTGCTGACCCAGAAAACCATCGCCTCGAGCCTGGCGATCGCCGACACCCTCGGCTTCCTCGACGAGCGCGTGCTGGTCACGGTGGGCGCGCGCTACCAGAAGCTCAAGGACTACGGCTACGACTACGGCACCGGCGCACCGAACGCCGCCTATGAAGAAGGCGAACTGACGCCGGTGGCCGGCATCGTCTACAAGCCCGCCAAGGGCGTGTCCGTGTACGCCAACTATGCGGAAGCACTGCAGAAAGGTCCGGTCGCTTCGGGCGTCAACATCGTCAACCAGGGCGAAGTCTTCGCACCCTACGTCTCGCGCCAGAAGGAAGTGGGCGTCAAGGTCGACAGCGGCAAGCTGGGCATGAGCGCGGCCCTGTTCACCACCTCGCGCCCGAGCGGCGCGGTGGTCGACAACCGCTTCGGCATCTACGGCGCCCAGCGCAACCGCGGCGTGGAGATGAACGTGTTCGGCATGCCGATGCAGGGCCTGCGCCTGCTGGGCGGCCTGACCCTGCTGGACGCCGAACAGGAAAGCAGCGGCAAGGACGTGATCGGCGTGCCGAAGACCCAGCTGAACCTGGGCGCCGACTGGGATGTCCCTGGCGTGCAGGGCCTGGCGCTGAACGCGCGCGTGCTGTACACCAGCAAGCAATACGCCAACGACGCGAATACCCAGCAGCTGCCATCGTGGACCCGCCTGGACATCGGCGCGAACTACCTGCTGCGCTTCATGGACCGCGACGTGACGCTGCGCGCACGCATCGACAACGTCACCGACAGGCGCTACTGGGCATCAAGCGGCGGCTATCCGGGCTACGGCTATCTGGTGCAGGGCAACCCGCGCAGCGTCGTGGTCTCGGCGACCGTCGACTTCTGATGCAGCGCGCTCCCGCGCAGGCGGGAGCTTAATGCGGGCGCACGTCCTGCTTCAGCGCCGCCAGGGCCATCTTCTCGACCAGCCCTGGCGCCAGCAGTTTCAGGAAGCGCCCCACCTTGCCCTTGGCCGTCATCACCACCTCGCGCTTGCGCCCGTCCATCCCGGCGACGATCAGGCGCGCGCACTCTTCCACGCTCATGGCGCCCTCTTCCTTCAGGGCGCTCGATCCCATCGTCTCCCCCTGTGCATTGAAACCGCGGTAGCGGATCTGCGTGGCCACCACGCCCGGGTAGGCGGTGGTGACGCTGACGCCATAGCCCTTCATTTCGGCACGCAGGGCTTCGAAGAAGCCCGTCATCGCGAACTTGCTGGCGCTGTAGGCGGTGCGGCCAGGCACGCCGACCAGGCCGGCCAGCGAGGACACGGCGACGATCTTGCCCTTTGAGGCCTTCAGGGCCGGCAGCGCGGCCTGGGTGCACCAGACGCTGCCCCACAGGTTCACCCGCATCAGTTCCTCGTACCAGGACAGGTCCTCGACCTCCTCGAACAGCGCATGCGCCGAGCGGCCGGCATTGTTGACCAGGACGTCGATGCGGCCGAAGCCCTCGATTGCGCTCACGACCAGGCGCCGGCACTGGATCTGGATGCCGACGTCGGTCGGAACGGCGAGCGTCTGCGCGCCAAGGGCAGCGCACTCGCCGGCCACTGCTTCGAGCTGCGCCGCGTTGCGTGCGGCCAGCACCAGGGCGATGCCGGCGCCCTCTTTTGAAGCCAGCTGGCGCGCCATCTCGGCGCCGATGCCATCCGAGGCGCCGGTGATGACGACGACACGGCTCATTTTTGCGCCTTCACGATCTGCATGGCGCTGGCGATCACGCTGCTCATGTCGCCCATATTTGCCGGGACGATCAGCGAGTTGTTGGTCTTGGCCAGCTTTTCGAAGGCGTCGACGTAGTGTTCGGCCACGCGCAGGTTGACGGCGTCCATGCCGCCCGGCTCGCGAATCGCCGCGCCCACCTGGCGCAGCGCGGCGGCGCTCGCATCGGCCAGCGCGACAATGGCGCTGGCTTCGCCCTGGGCGCGGTTGATGGCGGCCTGGCGCTCGCCTTCCGAGCGCAGGGTCGCGGCTTCGCGTTCGCCGCTGGCGATGTTGATCTGTTCCTGGCGGCGGCCTTCCGAGGCAGCGATCAGGGCGCGCTTCTCGCGCTCGGCCGTGATCTGGCGCTGCATCGCATGCAGGATCTCGCTGGGGGGCGTCAGGTCCTTGATCTCGTAGCGCAGCACCTTCACGCCCCAGTTGGCGGCCGATTCGTCGATGGCGTTGACGATGGTGGTGTTGATGTGGTCGCGCTCTTCGAAGGTTTTATCGAGCTCCATCTTGCCGATCACCGAACGCAGCGTGGTCTGGGCCAGCTGGGTGATGGCCTGGATGTAGTTCGAGGAACCGTAGGAAGCACGCATGGCGTCGGTCACCTGGAAGTAGAGGATGCCGTCGACCTGCAGCTGGGTGTTGTCCTTGGTGATGCAGACCTGGGGCGGCACGTCCAGCGGGATCTCCTTCAGGCTGTGCTTGTAGGCGATGCGGTCGACGAAGGGCACGACGATGTTCAGGCCCGGGGCCAGCACGGCGTGGAACTTGCCGAGGCGTTCGACGACCCAGGCGTGCTGCTGGGGCACGACGTTGATCGTCTTGAAAATGAAGACCAGCGCGATGATGAAGAAAACCAGGGCGACGGTACCGAAGGTGAATTCCATGAGCATCCCTTATAAATGTTAGTCAACTATTCGTTGATCTTATGAATTGGCGACGATGAGGCGGTTGCCGAGTACTTCGACGATGCGGAAGTTGCCCGCTTCCGGCAGCGCTCCGGGGCCGAGCTCGACGTCCCAGAGGGCGCCGCGGTACATGACGCGCGCGCGGCCATCGTTCCAGGCATCGACCAGCACGCGCTGGCCGATGTCGAGGTTGACGTTGCTGTCGCGCGTGGCGTCCCGGCGCGCCGGGCGGCCGAAGCGGCTGCGGTGCAGGATGGCGGTGGCCACCAGGCCCACGGCGGCCGCGGCGAAGGTCTGCAGCGGCCCGCTCAGACCGAGCCAGGCGGCGAGCGCGCCGGCCAGCAGGCCGATCGCGATCATCAGGAGATAGAAGGTGCCGGTGAACAGTTCGGCGATCACGAGGATGCCGGCCGCTACCAGCCAGCTCATCAAATCGGTCATCGGTTTGTCTCCTTTCGTAAGGTTTGAGAAAGTAAAAAACCCCCGCGGCCTGCAAGAGGCGGCGAGGGTTCCATGGTGTCGGTGCGCTCGATTATTGTGTGCTTTCTGGCAGAGAGTTGTCTATGTCAGTGTAGCAGGTGTAGGTAGGAATGGAAGGGTTCCGGCCCTGGATTATTGGTGGCGCATAGCATTGCTGTTGAAGCGGCTCGGCGTCTGCTTGAACGCGTGGGCGTTCGTACTTCAGGCCACTGACCTGAAGTACCCCGCCCACCCTGCATTACTTCGCTGCCAGCCTGTTCCAGGTATCGATCACCGAATCGGGATTGAGCGACATCGACTCGATGCCCTCACCCACCAGCCACTCGGCGAAGTCCGGATTGTCCGACGGCCCCTGGCCGCAGATGCCGATGTACTTGCCCTGGGCGCGGCAGGCCTTGATCGCCAGCGAGAGCATGGCTTTCACGGCCGGGTCGCGCTCGTCGAAGTCCTTGGCCAGCAGCTCCATGCCGGAGTCGCGGTCCAGGCCCAGGGTCAGCTGGGTCAGGTCGTTCGAGCCGATCGAGAAGCCGTCGAAGTACTCCAGGAACTGCTCGGCCAGGATGGCGTTGGACGGTACCTCGCACATCATGATGACGCGCAGGCCGTTCTCGCCGCGCTTGAGGCCATACTTGGCCAGCAGGCCGATGACCTTCTCGGCCTGGCCCAGGGTACGCACGAACGGAATCATGATCTCGACGTTGGTGAGACCCATCTCTTCGCGCACGCGCTTCATGGCCATGCATTCCATCTCGAAGGCCTCGGCGAAGTCCTCGGCCAGGTAGCGGGCGGCGCCGCGGAAGCCCAGCATCGGGTTTTCTTCGTCCGGCTCGTAGCGCGAGCCGCCGATCAGCTTCTTGTACTCGTTCGACTTGAAGTCGGACAGGCGCACGATGACGGGCTTCGGCCAGAAGGCCGCGGCAATGGTGGCGACGCCTTCGGCCAGCTTGTCGACGTAGAAGGCGCGCGGCGACGCATGGCCGCGGGCGACCGATTCGACCGCCTTCTTGAGGTCCGCATCGATGTTCGGGTACTCGAGGATGGCCTTCGGGTGCACGCCGATGTTGTTGTTGATGATGAACTCGAGACGCGCCAGGCCGACGCCGCCGTTCGGCACCGACTGGAAGTCGAAGGCCAGCTGCGGGTTGCCGACGTTGAGCATGATCTTGGTCGGGATCGGCGGCAGTTCGCCGCGCGAGACTTCGGTGATCTCGGTTTCCAGCAGGCCGTCGTAGATCTTGCCTTCGTCGCCTTCGGCGCAGGAGACGGTGACGAACGTGCCGTCCTTCAGGGTCTCGGTCGCGTCGCCGCAGCCGACCACCGCCGGCACGCCCAGTTCACGGGCGATGATCGCCGCGTGGCAGGTACGCCCGCCGCGGTTGGTGACGATGGCCGAGGCGCGCTTCATGACCGGCTCCCAGTTCGGGTCGGTCATGTCGGCGACCAGCACGTCGCCCGGCTGCACGCGCTCCATCTCGCTCGGGTCGTGGATCACGCGCACGGGGCCGGCGCCGATCTTCTGGCCGATGGCGCGGCCCGAGGTGAGCACCGTGCCCGAACCCTTGAGGCTGAAGCGCTGCTGCGAGTCGGTGGCCTTCTGCTGCGACTTCACGGTTTCAGGACGCGCCTGCAGGATGTAGAGCTTGCCGTCGCGGCCATCCTTGCCCCACTCGATGTCCATCGGACGGCCGTAGTGGTTCTCGATGATGACGGCGTACTTGGCCAGTTCGACGACTTCGGCGTCGGTGAGCGAATAGCGGTTGCGCAGCTCGATCGGCACGTCGACGGTCTTCACCGAACGGCCGGCCTTGGCTTCGCTGGTGAACTCCATCTTGATGAGTTTGGAGCCGATGTTGCGGCGGATGACCGGCGACTTGCCCTGCGCGAGCATCGGCTTGTGGACGTAGAACTCGTCCGGGTTCACGGCGCCCTGCACCACGGTCTCGCCCAGGCCGTAGCTCGAGGTGATGAACACCACGTCCTTGAAGCCCGATTCGGTATCGATGGTGAACATCACACCCGCCGCGCCGGTGTCCGATCGCACCATGCGCTGCACGCCGGCCGACAGCGCAACCTCGGCGTGGGTGAAGCCTTTGTGCACGCGGTAGGAGATCGCGCGGTCGTTGTAGAGCGAGGCGAAGACGTGCTTCATCGCTTCCAGCACGTTGTCGATGCCGACCACGTTCAGGAAGGTTTCCTGCTGGCCTGCGAAGGATGCGTCGGGCAGGTCTTCGGCGGTGGCCGAGGAGCGCACGGCAAAGGAGACTTCGGTACTGGAGTCGGCCACGAGGCGCTCGTAGAAGTCGCGGATCTCGGCTTCCAGGCGCGGCTGGAAGGGCGTGTCCACGATCCACTGGCGGATCTCGGCGCCGGCGGCAGCCAGCGAACGGACATCGTCGATGTCCAGGTTTTCCAGGCGCGTGGCGATGCGCTGGGCCAGCGATGGGCCGCCAACGCTGTGCTCGAGGAAGTCGCGGAAGGCGTCGGCCGTGGTGGCGAAACCGGTTGGGACGCGTACGCCGGCGGTGGCCAGCTGCGAGATCATCTCGCCGAGCGAAGCGTTCTTGCCGCCGACGGATTCGACGTCGCTCATGCGCAGGTTTTCGAACGACGCCACGTAGGTACGTGTCGCCTGGTCAGGCTCCTTCAATGCCGCTACAGACAGGTTAGTCATGGTGATACACCCTTACTTGAGATAGAAACCTTTTGGCCGTAGTTGATCATGAGCTGGGCGACGGAGTGTTCTTGTTATTCTGGCCGTCGTGCAGCACAATGCAGACCCGTTGCCGAGCATTTTAACCCGTGCGCGGGCGATGCACACCGCACAATGCTGCAACTTTGTCACGACGACTTAGCAAGACGACACCATGACCATCGAAGCAACCGTCCCACCAGCCCCCGGTTTGACGCCCAGCGCGCGCACCGTCTTCTTCGTCTCCGACGGCACCGGCATCACCGCGGAGACCTTCGGCCATGCGGTGCTGAGCCAGTTCGAGATGCGCTTCCGCCAGATCCGCCTGCCTTTCATCGACTCGATCGACAAGGCGCACGACGCGGCCCGGCGCATCAACGACAGCTTCGCGCGCGACGGCCAGCGGCCGATCGTGTTCTCGACCCTGGTCAAGCACGACCTGTCGAGCGTGATCCGGGCGGCCAACGGCATGCACATGGACCTGTTCCAGACCTTCGTGGCGCCGCTCGAGCAGGAACTGGACATCAAGTCGACGCACACCATCGGACGCATCCACAATGCGGTGGATACCGAGGAGTACAAGAACCGCATCGAGGCGATCAACTTCTCGCTGGCGCACGACGACGGGCAGTCGCACAAGAACCTGGCCGAGGCCGACGTGATCCTGGTCGGCGTGTCGCGCTCGGGCAAGACCCCGACCAGCCTCTACCTGGCGATGCAGTACGGCCTGAAGGCCGCCAACTACCCCCTGATTCCCGACGACTTCGAACGCGGCAAGCTGCCCTCTTCGCTGCCGCCCTTCAAATCCAAGCTGTTTGGCCTGACCATCACGCCCGAGCGCCTGTCCCAGATCCGGAACGAACGCCGCGCCGGCAGCAAGTATGCGTCGATCGAGAATTGCCGCTATGAGGTGAACGAGGCGGAAGCGATGATGAAGCGCGAAGGCATCCGCTGGCTCTCGTCGACGACCAAGTCCATCGAAGAAATCGCCACCACCATCCTGCAAGAAATCAAGCCGGACCGCCGCGAATATTAACCGCGGGGTCAGAGTTGAATTGTTGGGAAACTTTTGAAAATTTCCCGTATTTCGACTCTGACCCTCATTCGTGTTCTTCTCGAGCTATTTCCCAACAATTGGGGTCAGAGTCGAATTCTTTGATAACTTTTCGAGTTTTCCAATAAATCGACCCTGACCCTCGACGGTTTGGCGCCTGAAATAAGCGAATACCAGTTAGCCCAGCAATTCATTCACTCGGACAATTGATCCGGCAAAGTTTTCGATTGCGAGCAGCAAGAATTGCTGGCAAACGAATGAGGGTCAGAGTCGAATTATCGAGCAATTCCAAGTAATTGCCCAACAATTTGACTCTGACCCTATTTCATTTTTTGGGCAAAATGCTTGTAGCAATGAGGGTCGGAGTCGAATTGCGGGCAATTCTGGGGAATTGCTCAACAATTTGACTCTGACCCCGCGGTTCCCCCGCGGTTCGGGCTAGAAGAAGTGGCGCCAGTCTTCGAGCCAGCCGGGGAAGGCGGCGGCCTCCATGGGGTTGGCGATGTGGTAGCCCTGGGCGTAGGTGCAGCCGAGGTTTTGCAGGAAGTCCCAGTCCTGGCGGGTTTCCACGCCGACTGCCACCGACATGCGCTCTAAGCTGTGGGCCAGGCCGAGGCAGGAGCGCAGGACCGTGCCGAGCGGGCGGCGCTTGGAGGCGCCGTCGACGAAGCTGCGGTCGATCTTGAGTTCGGTGAAGGGAATCCGCGCCAGCAGCTGCAGGTTCGAGCGGCCGGTACCGTAGTCGTCGATGGCCAGGCCGAAGCCCATCATGCGCAGGCGGACCAGGCGTTCGATGAAGTTCGGATCCGTGTTCAGGACCGAGGATTCCGGCATCTCGAAGGTCAGGTATTCCGGCATGATGCCGTGGCGCCCGATGCAGGCGGTGATCTGGCGGACGAAAGCCGGGTGCGCCAGGGTTTCGGGCGCCAGGTTCAGCGAGATCGGAACGGGAATGCCCTGGTCCTGGAGCCAGCGGCAGCGCTCGGCCGACAGTTCGATCATGCTCCAGTCGAGGAAATCGACCCGGTTGTTCTGTTCGAGCGCGTCGATGAAGGACGCGGGGCCGAGCACGCCGTGTTCCGGATGGCGCCAGCGGGCGAAGGCTTCCAGGCCTTTCACCTGGCCGGTGGCAAGCTCGATCTTGGGCTGGAAGAAGGGTTCGAACTGGCGCTTCTGCAGGCCGATGCCGATGTCCTGGAAGCTGAAACGCGGAGCCGCGGGGCGGTCCTCGAGCCGCACCGCCGGGGTGTAGTTGTCCAGCAGGGGCTTGAGCTTGATGGCGGTGACCGGCTTGGCAATGGTGCCCAGCAGGTCGACGCCGAATGCCAGCGCCAGGGTCTCGACCGAGAACAGCAGGTTGGCCGGCTGGGCGCCGGTGACGATCAGGCGCGGGCCGCTCGGCAAGCCGCCCAGGTTGCGCAGCAGTTCCAGGCCGTCCATGCCGGGCAGCGCGAGGTCGACGATCGCGACGTCGACCCTGGGGCCGATGCCCGCTTCCAGGCGCTGCAGGGCCAGGTGCCCGTCGGGTACGTCGGTGACCCGGCTGGCGCCCAACTGGCCGAGCAGCTCCACCAGCGCTCTGCGCTGGGCCGCGTCGGCTTCCGCCACCAGGAAATGCAAATGCGCGATGTCCATCTCTACTCCACTCTGCCAGGCCCTAGATTACCTTGAGCCCGGCCTGGCGTCTATCCCGCACTTAGTTGCCTGATCTCTGCTGCTGGCGCAGCTGTTCGAAAAAGCACACCGCGGCGCAGGCGGCCACGTTCAGGGATTCCACCTTGCCCGCATGCGGGACCGCGACCCGGTGCGTCGCCAGCTCCAGCAGTTCGCGCGAGATGCCCTGCCCTTCGTGGCCCAGCACCCAGGCGACCGGGGCGCGCAGGTCCAAGGTATAGAGCTGCTCGCTGGCGTAGCCACTGGTGGCCAGTACCGGCACCTTCGCCTCACGCACCAGGGGCCCCAGCTCGACGTTCTCGAAGATGTCGAGGACGAAATGGGCGCCCATCGCGGCGCGCAGCACCTTGGGCGACCAGCAGAACGCCGTGCCAGGACTGCAGTAGACCTGCTTGATGCCGCTCGCCGCCGCGCTGCGCAGGATCGAGCCGACGTTGCCGGGATCCTGCACGCCGTCGAGCAGGACGGCCGACTCGATCAGTCCCGCAGGTTTGGACGGCTTGGGCGACTCGACGACGAAGACGATGTTCACGCCGTTCTCGACCTGGCTGATGGCGCCGAACAGCGCGTCCGGCAGCGCCGTCACCTGCGCGTGCCGGCCTTCGCACTCGGCCACGATGGTGGCCACCTCCGGATTGCCCAGTGCGCCGTCCGACACCACACAGTGCAGCGGTGCGCCGCGCAGATCCAGCCAGGACTGGCACAGGTGCACGCCGTCCAGCAGGCTCTGGCCGGCCTTGCGGCGCGCCTGCGAACTGGTGGCGAGCGCTTTCAGCTCTTTATAGAACGCGTTGTCGCGCGAGGTAATACTCTTCATGCCGCGAACAGGTCGGTCTGCAGCAGATCCCGCACCGGCCCGAACGAGCGGCGGTGCACCGGCGACGGGCCGTGCAGGCGCAGGCGTTCCAGGTGCAGCGCGGTCGAGTAGCCCTTGTGCTGGTCGAAGCAGTATTGCGGATACTGGGCGTGCAGCTGGACCAGCGCGGCGTCGCGCGCGGTCTTGGCCAGGATCGAGGCGGCCGAGATGGCGTGCACCTTGTCGTCGCCCTCGACCACTGCGTGGGCCTTGACCTCCATGGGCGGGCAGCGGTTGCCGTCGATCAGGGCGATGGTCGGCAGCAGCGAGAGCGCTTCCACCGCGCGGCGCATCGCCAGCATGGTCGCGTGCAGGATGTTCAGGGTGTCGATCTCTTCGCAGGTGCACTCGGCGATGGCCCAGGCCAGCGCGTGTTCCTTGATTTGGGGCGCCAGCTCGTCGCGGCGTGCTTCGGTCAGCTTCTTCGAGTCGCGCAGGCCTTCGATCGGCTTCTTCGGGTCGAGGATGACGGCGGCGGCGAACACCGGACCCGCCAGCGGACCACGGCCCGCCTCGTCCACGCCGCAGACGATGTCGAGGTCGGTGAAGGGCCGCAGCCGGGGCGGCAGGCCGGGGTAAAAATTGAACTTCTTCTTGCTCATTTCCGCTTGTTTCCGCTTGTTTCCGCTTGTTTCCGCTTGTTTCCGCTTGTTTCCGCTTGTTTCCGCTTATTTCCGTTTCCCGATCACGCGGAGCACCGCGTCCGCGCTCGCCTCGGCGCTGTTGCGCAGCAGGCTGTGATGCATGTCCGTGAAGCGCCGCGCCAGAAGCTCGCTGCCCGCCGGGTCGTTCAGCTGGCGCCACACCGCATCGGCCAGCGCCTGCGGGGTGGCCGCATGCTGAAGATACTCCGGAACGACGAACTCGCGCGCCAGGATGTTCGGCAGGCCGATCCATGGCTGGTAACCCATGTGGCGCATGATCTGCCAGGAGGCCTCCATCACCTTGTAGGCGATCACCATCGGCTTCTTGAACAGCGCCACTTCCAGCGTCGCCGTGCCCGATGCCACCAGCACCGCATCGGCCGCCGCGATGCACGCGTGCGATTGCCCGTCGAGCAGGCGTACGGGCACGTCCGCCAGGCCCGCCTTTTCCACGATCTGCGTATAGAAGCCACGCTGGCGCTCGCCCGCCATCGGCGCGATGAACACCAGCTTCGGGTCGCGCTGCGCCAGCAGCTTCACGGCGCGCACGAAGGGTTCGACCAGGTACTTCAGCTCGCCCATGCGGCTGCCCGGCATGATGGTCACCACGCGCGCATCCGGCGCAATGCCGAGCGAAGCGCGCGCAGCCGCCACATCGGGCGCCAGCGGAATCATCTCGGCCAGCGGATGGCCGATATACGTCACCGGCACGCCGGCCGCGCGGTAGATCGCTTCCTCGAAGGGGAAGATGACCAGCATGTGCGACACGGCGCGCTTGATCTTCTTGATGCGCCCGCCGCGCCAGGCCCAGATCTGCGGGCTGACGAAGTGCACGGTCGGGATCCCCTCGGCGCGCAGCTGCTCTTCGAGTCCCAGGTTGAAACCCGGGTAGTCGGCGCCGATGAAGGCGCTTGGTCGTTCGGCGAGCAGGCGGTCGCGCAAGGCGTTCTGGATGCCCTTGATTTCCCGGTAGCGCGGGATGATCTCGAACAGGCCGCGCACGGTCAGCGTCTCGATGGGCACATCGGAGACCATGCCCTGCTCGATCATGCGCTCACCGCCGATGCCGTGGAAGCGCACGTTCGGGAGGTGCGGCTTCAATCCCGCCATGAGGCGCGCGGCGAGCATGTCGCCGGACACCTCGCCGGCGACCATGGCCAGGCTCACGCCCGGGCGCTGCGGGTCGAAGGACGAATTAGCGGACGATGCCACGGGTCGCCGTGTCGAGGAAGTCGCGCATCGCGCGGATGTCGCCGGCGGCTGCCTGCGAGCGGCCTTCTTCTTCGATGAGCGCGGCCTTCGCCTCTTCCAGGGTCAGGCCGGAGCGGTACAGCAGCTTGTAGGCGGCGCGGATGCCGTCGATCTGCTCGCGCGTGAAGCCGCGGCGGCGCAGGCCTTCGATATTGACGCCGCGCTGGCCCGCCGGGTTGCCCGACACCAGCACGAAGGGCGGCACGTCCTGGGTCAGGCTGGTGTACATGCCGATGAAGGCATGGGCGCCGATCTTGCAGAACTGGTGCACGCCGCAGTAGCCGGACAGGATGGCGTGGTCGCCCACGTGCACGTGGCCGGCCAGCTGGGCATTGTTCGAGAAGATGGTGTGGCTGCCCACACGGCAGTCGTGCGCCAGGTGGACGTAGGCCGAGATCCAGTTGTCGTCGCCCAGGCGGGTCACGCCTTCGTCCTGGGCGGTGCCCAGGTTCATGGTGACGAACTCGCGGATGGTGTTGCCGTCGCCGATCTCGAGGCGGGTCGGCTCGCCGGCCCACTTCTTGTCCTGCGGCGCGCCGCCGATCGAGCAGAACTGGAAAAACTTGTTGTCCTTGCCGATCGTCGTGTGGCCCTCGATGACCACATGCGGGCCCACCACGGTGCCCGCGCCGATGCGCACGTTCGGACCGATGACGGAATACGGGCCGACCTCGACCGAGCTGTCCAGCTCCGCCCTGGGGTCGACGATCGCGCTAGGATGGATGTTGCTCATTTTAGCTACCCGCTGCTTCGTTCGCGCGGATGGTGCACATCAGCTCACCCTCGACCGCCACCTTGCCGTCCACGCTGGCGACGGCCTTGTACTTCCAGATGCCGCGCGAGACGCGCAGGATCTCGATGTCCATCTTGAGCTGGTCGCCCGGCTCGACCGGACGCTTGAAGCGCACATTGTCGATGCCCACAAAATAGACCACCGAGTTCTCGTCCGGCTTCACGTTCATGGTCATGAAGGACAGGATGGCGGCGGTCTGCGCCATCGCTTCGATCATCAGCACGCCCGGCATCACCGGCTTGTGCGGGAAGTGGCCGTTGAAGAATTCTTCGTTGACGGTCACGTTCTTGATGGCGGTGATGCGCTTGCCGAGTTCGACGTCCAGCACGCGGTCGACCAGCAGCAGCGGGTAGCGGTGCGGCAGGTATTCCTTGATCGCGTTGATGTCGAGGGTCTTCACTTCATTCATGGTCTGAGCTTCGGTGGTCATTTTTCTTCTGTAATCGTTCGAATGGTTTTTTCAAGGGAGCGGATCTTCTCGCGCATCGAGGCCAGGTTGCGCACGATGGCGGCGCTGCGCTCCCACTCGGCGTTCTTGGCCAGCGGGTAGAAGCCGGTGTACTGGCCCGGTTCGAGGACCGAGCGCGACACCATGCTGCCGGAAGAGATATGGACGTTGTCGGCGATCTCAAGGTGGCCCAGCACCATGGCCGCGCCCCCGAAGGTGCAATGCTTGCCGATCTTCGCGCTGCCGGCCACGCCGACGCAGCCGGCCATGGCCGTGTGCGCGCCGATGTGGCAGTTGTGGCCGATCTGGATCTGGTTGTCGAGCTTCACGCCGTCTTCGATGACGGTATCGGCCAGGGCGCCGCGGTCGATGCAGGTGTTGGCGCCGATGTCGACGTCGTCGCCGATCACCACGCCGCCGGTCTGCGGAATCTTGATGTACTTGCCCGCCTCCACCGCGAAGCCGAAGCCGTCGGTGCCGATCACGGCGCCCGAGTGGATGATGCCGCGCGCGCCGATGCGGCAGCCGGCGTGGAAGGTCACGTTGGCGAACAGGTGGCTGCCTTCGCCGATGCGCGCGTCGCGGCCGATGAAGCAGCCGGCGTCGATCACGACGTGCGCGCCGATCACGGCGCCCGCTTCGATGGTCACGTTCGGGCCGACGTGGGCGCTCGGGTCGACCAGCGCATCCTTGTCGACCACCGCGCTCGGGTGGATGCCCGGCTGGGCGGGAATCTCGTCCAGCGAGACGAAGTACTGGGCGGTGCGGGCGAAGTAGGCGTAGGGGTTGGTGGTGACGATGCGCGCGCCCTCGTAGGTCGCGCTGACCGTCGGGTCGTCCAGCGGCGACAGGATCAGGGCCGCGGCCTGGCTTTGCGCGGCGAGCGCGCGCAGCTTGCTGTTGCTGAGGAAGCTGATGTGCGTGCTGCCTGCGCTGTCGAGCGGCGCAATCGCGGCAACCGTGAGCTCGGGGTCGCCCACCAGCTGTCCGCCGAAGCGCTCGACCAGGTCGGCCAGGCGAACGCCGGGCTGGGTGTGTCGGGTGTCAGTCAATGTCGTGAATCCAGGTGGCTGCAAGCCGCCGGGGGCAGTCCGGGAACGAGGCCCAGGGAACTACTTGTCCAGCAGCTTCAGGATCTTGTCGGTGATGTCGATGCGCGGGCTGAACCACGCGGCTTCGGCCAGCACGGCGTCGAGCTTTTCCTGCTCGGCGACCTGCTCGATGATCTTGTAGGCGCGGGTCGCGATGGCGGCGCGCTCCTCGTTCTTGCGCTGCATGAGGTCTTCCTGGAACTCGCGCTGCATGCGCTGGACGTCCTTGTCCATGTTGAACAGCTCGCGCGTGCGGCGGGTGCGCTCGACGTCGGTCAGGCCGGCCGCCTCGCTGTCGAACTTCTCCGACATCTGCTTGAGCTTCGCGACCGTCTCCTCGACCACCTTCTGGCGTTTCGAGAACTCGGCCTGGATGCGGGCGTCCGCCGTCTTGGCCATCTTCGATTCGGTCATCAGGCGTTCGGTGGCGACGAAGCCGATCCGGCTCGGTCCGGCCTGGCCCTGGGCCTGCGCCTGGCCGAGCGGCGCCAGGCACAGCGCAGCCAGCAGCAGAGTCCGGGGCAACGAGGCAATCAGCTTATTCAAGGTCATTCTCCGCAATTCAGGTAGGCCGTATACGGCCCGATCAGAAGCCGGTACCCATCTGGAACTGGAAGCGTTCGAGCTGGTCGCCCGGCTTGGCGTTCAGGGGCTTAGCATAACTCAACTTCAGCGGGCCCACCGGGGAAATCCACTGCAGGCCGAGACCGGCCGAGTAGCGCATCCGGTCGAGCAGGATCTTCTCCTTCTCCTGGTAGACCTGGCCGCCGTCGACGAAAGCGAACCAGCGCAGGCTGCGGTCCTTGCCGCCGCCCGGGAAGGGGAACTGCAGCTCGGCGTTGCCGATGATGCGCTTGGCGCCGCCGATCGCGTAGCCGTAGTTCTGGTCGACCACGCCCAGGGTCGAGCTTTCGTAGCCGCGCACCGAGCCGATGCCGCCGGCGTAGAAGTTCTTGAAGACCGGGTAGGCATTGCCGCCGAAGCCCTTGCCGTAGTCGAATTCGCCGCGCAGGGCCAGCGTCATCCAGGAGGTCAGCGGACGGTACCACTGCTGCTCGTAGACGACGCGGGCGTACTTGACGTCGCCGATCGCGTCGACCTCGAGGTTGGCGCGCTGGAAGCGGCCGCGGGTCGGGGTCACCGCGCTGTCGCGGGTGTCGCGGCCCCAGGCCGCGGTCAGCGGGATCGCGGTGGTGCTGGCGCGGCCGATGCCGCTCGGGTCGCCGCCGTTGTCCCTCACGAACTGCAGGTAGAGGAAAGGGCTGTTCGCATCGGTCTCGATCTCGGTGCGTTCCAGGCCGGCGCCGAAGAACACGGTATCGCTTTCCGAGAACGGCACGCCGAAGGTCAGGTTGCCGCCGGTCTGGCGCGTCGAGTAGGTGCCGTAGCCGTACAGCGGACGCGAATTGCGGTGGTAGAGCTGGAACGAGCGCGAGATGCCGTCGTCCGTGAAGTACGGGTTGGTCTGCGACACCGCGACCGTGCGGTTGTACTTGCTGGTGTTGACTTCGATGCCGACGGTGTTGCCGCTGCCCGCGAAGTTCGCCTGCGAGATCGAGGCCGTGAAGGTGAACTTCTCGGCCTGCGAGAAGGCGCCGCCGATCATGAAGTTACCGGTCGGTTTTTCTTCGACGATCACGTTGACGTCGACCTGGTCCGAGGTGCCCGGGGATTCCGGGGTCTCGATCTTGACGTCCTTGAAGTAGCCGAGGCGGTCGACGCGGTCGCGCGAGAGCTTGACGCGGTTGGCGTCGTACCACGAGCTTTCGAACTGGCGGAACTCGCGGCGGATGACTTCGTCGCGGGTCACGGTGTTGCCCTGGATGTTCATGTGGCGCACGTAGGCGCGCTTGCCCGGGTCGACGAAGAAGGTGAAGGCGACTTCGCGCTTCTCGCGGTTGATCTCCGGGTTGGCGGTCACGTTGGCGAAGGCATAGCCGAAGGTGCCGAGGCGGTCGGCGATCAGCTTGTTGGTCGCTTCCTGCAGGTCGCCCGAATAGGTCTTGCCCGGCTTCAGGAGGATCAGGCGGCTCAGCTCTTCCTCGCGGCCGAAGGTCTCGCCTTCCAGCTTCACGCTCGAGACGGTGTACTTCTCGCCTTCGGTGATGTTGATGGTGAGGTAGATGTCCTTCTTGTCCGGGGTGATCGACACTTGGGTCGATTCGACGTTGGCTTCCAGGTAGCCGTTGGCCAGGTACCAGGACTTGATCGCTTCCAGGTCGCCGGTGATCTTCTGCTTGGAATACTGGTCGGCCTTCGAATACCAGGTGAACCAGCCGGAATTCCTCAGCTCCATCTGCTGGCGCAGTTCCTTGTCGCTGAAGGCCTTGTTGCCCACGAAGGTGATCTGGCGGATCTTCGCGATGTCGCCTTCGTCGACGTTGAACATGATCGTCACGCGGTTGCGCTCGATCGGCGTGACGGTGGTCGTGATCTTCACGCCGTACAGGCCATGCGACAGGTACTGGCGCTTGAGTTCCTGCTCGGCGCGGTCGACCGCCGCCTTGTCGAAGATCTTGGTCTCGCCCACGCCGATTTCACGCAGGGCCTTGACCAGGTTGTCCTTCTCGAATTCCTTGGTGCCGGTGAAGTCCACCGAGGAGATCGCCGGGCGTTCCTCGACCAGCACGACCAGCACGCCGTTTTCTTCTTCCAGGCGGATGTCCTTGAAGAAGCCGGTGGCGAACAGCGCCTTGATCGCGGCGGTCGCCTTGTCGTCGTCGAAGGTCTCGCCCACACGCACCGGCAGATAGCTGAACACGGTGCCCGCTTCCGTACGCTGGATGCCTTCGACCCGGATGTCCTTGACCACGAACGGATTGACGGCGAGTGCATTGCCGGCGCACAGGGCCAGGACGGCTGCGCCAATCATGCTGCGACGGATGAACGGCAGGGCAAAACGATTCGGTTGTGAATTCATTGGCTGGATTTCTGGGTCAGTCATTGGACAACATACATATTCTCTTGCCGGTGCGCGGGCCTCTGTGGGCAACCGCTAGAGCAACCGCACCAGGTCATTGAAGACGGCGAGCGCCATCAGCATGAACAGCAGGCCGACCCCGAAGCGCTGTGCGTATTCTCCAACGCGCGCAGGCAGGGGACGCCCGGTCAAAACTTCCAGCGAATAATACAGTAAATGGCCACCATCCAGAACCGGAATTGGTAACAAATTCATTACGCCTAAGCTAATACTAATAAATGCGATGAACTGCAAATAGGTGGCCAGCCCGACCCGCGCGCTTTGTCCCGCATAATCGGCGATGGTGATCGGGCCAGTCACATTCTTCCAGGATGCTTCCCCGGTGATCATCTTCCCGATCATCTTCAAGGTCATCACGCTGGTTTCCCAGGTGCGCTCCGCCCCCTTCACCAGGGCGTCGATCGGGCCGGAACTCACGGTGACCATCTCGACCGGCTGGGCCAGCATGACCTTGGCGACGCCGCGGCCGTTCGCGTCGCGCTCGGGCTCGACGACGATCGGCAGGGTTCGGCCGCCGCGCTGGATCTCGAGCTGGACCGGACGACCGGCTGAGGCCCGCATGGTCTCGGTGAAGCTCAGGCCATCGTCGACCGTCTTGCCGTCGGCGAGCAGGACCGTGTCGCCCGCCTGCAGGCCGGCGCGCTCCCCTGCCCCGCCCGGCAGCACCTTTTCGATGCGGGCCGGCTTGCGCCACAGGTCCAGGCCCAGCACCTTCATCACGTCGCCATCCACGTCCAGCCTGGCGACTGCCGCCGCCGGGATCACGGCGTCGTAGCCGCCGCCATGCTGGCCGCGCAGCGACAGGCGCGCTTCGGTCTTGTCGACGGCCGCGTGCAGGATCTGCCAGCGCAGCTCGGACCAGGACTGGACCGGGTTGCCGTTCACGGCGACGACGGTATCGCCGCCCCGCACGCCGGCCAGCTGCGCCACGGAGCCCGCGGGCACCGCGCGCAGGCGTGCCGAGGGTTCGTCGACGCCATGCATGAAGAGCACGGCCATCAGGCCGATCGCGACCAGGAAGTTGGCGATCGGGCCGGCAGCCACGATGGCGATGCGGCGCCACACGCTCTGGCGCGTGAACTCGCGGGCGAACTCGGATTCGTCTTTTGGGGCGGTCTCGGGGTCGCGGCTGTCGAGCATCTTGACGTAGCCGCCCAGCGGCAGCGCCGAGATGGCCCATTCGGTCTGGTCCTTGCCGAAACGGCGCGACCACACCACGCGGCCCATGCCGACCGAGAAGCGCAGCACCTTCACGCCGCAGGCGCGCGCCACCAGGTAGTGGCCCAGTTCGTGCAGGACGATCAGGGGGCCGAGCGCCAGCAGGAAGGCGAGGATCGTGTACAGCAGGCTCATGGGCTTAGGCTCGCAGGGCGGAGATCGCGGAACGCGCGGCTTCGCGGGCGCGCGCATCCTGCTCCAGCACCGCTTCGATCGAGGGGGCCGGGCCGTGCGGCACGCCATCCATCACGTTTGCGATCACGCGGTCGATGTCGCGGAAGCCGATCTCGCGGTCGAGGAAGGACTGGACCGCGATCTCGTTGGCCGCGTTCAGCAGGGCTGGCGCGGTGCCGCCCGCGCGCAAGGCGTCGAAGGCCAGCGCCAGGCAGGGGAAGCGGGCGAAGTCCGGCTTATGAAACTGCAGCGCGGCCATCCCGGTCAGGTCGAGCTGGGCGACGCCCGACGCGATCCGCTCGGGATAGGCCAGTGCGTGGGCGATCGGGGTGCGCATGTCCGGGTTGCCGAGTTGGGCGAGCACCGAGCCGTCCACATACGACACCATCGAGTGGATCACGCTCTGCGGGTGGATCACCACCTCGATTTGCTCCGCCGGGGCGCCGAACAGCCAGTGGGCCTCGATCACCTCCAGGCCCTTGTTCATCATGGTGGCGGAATCGACCGAGATCTTGCGGCCCATGACCCAGTTCGGGTGCTTGCAGGCTTCGTCGGGGGTCACGTCGCCGAGGGTCTCGACGGCGCGGTTCAGGAAAGGTCCGCCCGATGCCGTCAGCAGGATCTTGGCCACGCCCGCGGCATCGGGATTGCGCGCATACGCCCCCGGCAGCGACTGGAAGATCGCATTGTGCTCGCTGTCGATCGGCAGCAGGGTCGCCTTGTGCTCGCGCACCGCGTCCATGAAGAGCTGGCCGGACATCACCAGCGCTTCTTTATTGGCCAGCAGGACCTTCTTGCCGGCGCGCGCGGCGGCCAGGGTCGGCGCCAGGCCGGCTGCGCCGACGATGGCGGCCATCACGGTGTCGGTGTCCGCATGCGAGGCCACATCGCAGAGGGCCTGCTCGCCGTGCTCCACGCTGATACCGAGGCCGTCGAGCAGCGCTTCAAGGCGCGCCGCCGCTTCCGCCGTACCCACTACTGCACGTTGCGGACGGTGGCGGCGGCAAGCCTCGGCCAGTTCCTCCACGCGGCCGTGGGCCGTCAGCGCGTACACGCTGTACTGGTCGGGATGGCGGGCGAGCACGTCGAGGGTCGAGGCGCCGATCGAGCCGGTGGCGCCCAGGATGGTGATGCGCTGCATTGTGGTGTTCCTTAGATTGATACGGGGGTAGCGCTACAGCCAGGCGCCGATCAGGGCTGCCAAGGGCAGGACCGGGACGAGCGCGTCCACGCGGTCCAGCACCCCGCCGTGGCCAGGCAGCAGCTTGCTGCTGTCCTTGAAGCCGGCGCGGCGCTTGAGCTGGGATTCGAACAGGTCGCCGACCACGCTGGCCGCGACGATGAGGACCAGGACCGCATACAGGGCGGCCCAGCCGAGGCTGGCCTGCACGCGCACCGGGAAGGTATCGGCAAGCACGTCACCCCACAGCACGACGGTGATCGTGGCGATCACGAGCACCGCGATGCAGCCGCCGATCGCGCCTTCCCAGGATTTGCCCGGCGAGATCGAGGGCGCCAGCTTGCGCTTGCCGAAGGCCTTGCCCGAGAAGTAGGCGAAGATGTCGGCGGCCCAGACGATGGCCATCACCGACAGCAGGTAGAGCGACGAATGCGAGAACAGCGTGACGATGGCGGCGAAGCAGCCGACCACGGCGATCGCATAGACCAGGCTCAGGAAAGTGTTGCCGCTGCTGGCCAGCGGCGGCAGGCCGAGCTTGAGCGAAGGCGCGAAGCGCAGCGCCCACAGCAGCACGCTGATCGCGAACCAGAAGGTCGGGGCGCCGCCCGGCCTGACGAAGAAGGCCCAGACGAAGGCGGCGGTCCAGAAGGCGGCGATCAGGGCCGCGCGGTTGCTGTCCGGGTTGAACAGACGGAAGCACTCCCAGATCGCGGCGCCGAAGAACACGGAAGCCACCACCGCGAACGCCATATAGTTGTTGAAATACAGGATGGGCAGCAGGACTGCCAGCAGGACGAGCGCGGTAATGATCCGGGTCTTGAGCATACGTTGTCTTTGCCTTGGACTACTGGGACTTCTGGGCCACCTGGTCGCCGGTCTGGCCGAAGCGGCGCTCGCGCTCCTGGTAGGAGGTGATCGCTTCGTCGAGCGAGGCCTTGGAGAAGTCCGGCCAGAAGGTCTTGGTGAAGTACAGCTCCGAATACGCCAGCTGCCACAGCAGGAAATTCGAGATGCGCTCTTCGCCACCGGTCCGGATGAACAGGTCGGGCTCGGGCGCATAGGCCATGGCCAGGTGCGGCGCCAGCATCTCTTCCGTGTAGTCGGTGACGCCCGGGTTCGCCGCCACCATCTTGCTGCTTGCCTGCATGATATCCCAGCGGCCGCCATAGTTGGCGCACACGGTGACCGTCAGGCGGCTGTTGTTGGCGGTGCGCCGCTCGGCCGCGTTGATCATTTCCTGCAGCTTCGGGTCGAAGCGGCTCAGGTCGCCGACGACCTTCAGGCGGATGTTATTCGCATGCATCTTCGACACTTCGCGCTCGAGGGCGGTGACGAAGAGCTTCATCAGGAGCGAGACTTCCTCGGCCGGGCGGCGCCAGTTCTCCGAGGAAAAGGCGAACAGGGTCAGGTATTCCACGCCGCGTTCGACGCAGTGCTCGACGACGCCGCGCACCGCCTCCACGCCCTTGACGTGGCCGGCCACGCGCGGCAGCAGGCGTTTGGTCGCCCAGCGGCCGTTGCCGTCCATGATGATGGCGATGTGGCGCGGTACGGCGAGCGTCTCAGGGATGGCAGTGGTCGAACTTTTGAACATCGTTGCTTCCAGCAGGGCTGCCGGCGACTTACCCCTTGGGGCGGCCGCGACAGCCGTTCTTAAAGGGAATCGGACCGGCCGCGGCTGCACGCCGGGGCCGGTCCGCCTGGGCCGTTGCCGGCCCGGACATCATCCGCCTCAGACGGTCATGATGTCCTTTTCTTTTTCGGCCAGCAGCTTGTCGATCTCGGCGACGAACTTGTCGGTCAGCTTCTGGATCTCGTCGTTCGAACGGCGCTCTTCGTCTTCCGAGGCGGTCTTGTCCTTGACCATTTTCTTGGCCGCTTCGTTGGCATCGCGGCGGATGTTGCGCACGGCGATCTTGGCGTCTTCGCCTTCCGACTTGGTCAGCTTGACCATTTCCTTGCGGCGCTCTTCGGTCAGCGGCGGGGTCGGCACGCGGATCATGTCGCCCTGGGCCGACGGGTTCAGGCCCAGGTCGGAGTCGCGGATCGCCTTTTCGATGGTCGCGCCCATTTTCTTCTCGAACGGGGCCACGCCGATGGTGCGGGCGTCGATCAGGGTCAGGTTCGCCACCTGCGACAGCGGGACCGGCGAACCGTAGTACTCGACCATCACGGAGTCGAGGATGCCGGCGTGGGCGCGGCCGGTGCGGACCTTCGCCAGGTTGGCCCTCAGGGTCTCGATGGACTTGGTCATCCGATCCTGGGCGTTCTTTTTCACATCAGCTAAGGACATGCTGCTCTCCTGTTTTTCTTGGTTCAATGTTCAACAAACTGCGATTCTAAAGCTTAGACGTGCACCAGTGTACCTTCGTCTTCGCCCATGATCACGGCTTTCATGGCGCCCGGCTTGACGATCGAGAAGACCTTGATCGGCAGGCGCTGGTCGCGGCACAGGGCGAAAGCGGTGGCGTCCATCACCTGCAGGTTCTTGGCGATCGCCTCGTCGAAGGAAATCGACTCGTAGCGGGTGGCGTTCGGGTCTTTCTTGGGGTCGGCGGTATACACGCCGTCGACCTTGGTGGCCTTCAGCACGATCTCGGCCGAGATCTCGGCGCCGCGCAGGGCGGCCGCGGTATCGGTGGTGAAGAAGGGGTTGCCGGTGCCGGCGGCGAACACGACGACCTTGCCCTCTTCCAGGTACTGGAGGGCCTTCGGGCGCACGTAGGGCTCGACCACCTGCTCGATGGCGATCGCCGACATCACGCGCGCGGTGATGCCCACGTGGCGCATCGCGTCGGCCAGGGCCAGCGCGTTCATGACGGTGGCGAGCATGCCCATGTAGTCCGCGGTGGCGCGGTCCATGCCCTGGGCGCCCGGGGCCACGCCGCGGAAGATGTTGCCGCCGCCGATCACGACCGCCACCTGCACCCCCAGCTTCGCCACTTCCGCCACGTCGGCCACCATGCGCTCGATGGTCGCGCGGTTGATGCCAAAGTTATCGTCACCCATCAGCGCTTCGCCAGACAGTTTGAGGAGGACTCGTTGGTAGGCTGGTTTTGTCATGATGAAGCGGCTCCTATGTTGTGTTTCGAATTCGGGTCTGACCGGCGCTTTCAGCGGCGGTCTCATCTGCAAGGAACAGATGGGGACGAAGGTGGCGCGGGCCGCGGGTGCGATCGCACTGCGCCACCTTACAAAAACGGGCCTTACGGCCCGCTTTCAAATTACTGCTTGTTGGCAGCCATCTGGGCTGCGACTTCTGCTGCGAAGTCGTCCACCTTCTTCTCGATGCCTTCGCCGACGACGAACATCGTGAATGCCTTCACGGTGGCGCCCGAGGCCTTCAGGTACTGCTCGATCGACTGCTTGTCGTTCTTCACGAATGCCTGGTTCAGCAGCGAGACTTCCTTCAGGTACTTCTGCACCGAACCGTCGATACGCTTGGCGACGATCTCGGCCGATTGCGGCTGCTTGCCTTCGGCGACGGCCTTGTCGGCGTCTTCCTTGGCCTTCAGTTCTGCAACCGAACGCTCTTTCTCGATCATTTCGGCCGGGACCGATTCAGCCGACAGGGCGACCGGCTTCATCGCGGCGATGTGCATCGCGACGTCCTTGCCGACCTGCTCGTCCGCGCCTTCGAACTCGACCATCACGCCGATACGGGCGCCGTGCAGGTAGGAAGCCAGCTTGCCGGTGGTTTCGAAACGCTGGAAGCGGCGAACGGTCATATTCTCGCCGATTTTACCGATCAGTGCCGTACGCACGTCGTCGAAGGTCTTGCCGTCGTGCGGCAGGGCTGCCAGGGCGGCGACGTCGGCCGGATTGTTTTCGGCGATCAGCTTGGCTGCCAGGTTGGCCATGGCCAGGAAGTCGTCGTTCTTGGCGACGAAGTCGGTTTCGCTGTTGATTTCAACCAGCGCGCCGATGTTGCCGGAGATGTAAGCGGCGACCACGCCTTCGGCGGTGATACGCGATGCTGCCTTCGATGCCTTGCCGCCCAGCTTGACGCGCAGGATCTCTTCGGCACGACCCATATCGCCTTCGGCTTCGGTCAGTGCTTTCTTGCATTCCATCATCGGCGCGTCGGTCTTCGCGCGCAGTTCACCCACCATCGCTGCGGTAATAGCTGCCATGTTGTTTTCTCCCAATGTTGATTTAGAGAGTGCGAATGTTCGTCGAACACCCACACGATAATTTATTGCTAAGCTCGATGCTTAAAAAAAGGGGGGCTCGTGCCACGGCTCGGCGCCCCCTTCTGATGCTCAGGCAGGTCGTCCCTGCCCTGTATTATGCCTGCTCGGAAACTTCGACGAAGTCGTCGCCGCCGGCCTTGACCATCTCAACGACTTCGTTGGTGGCGTTGGCGCGGCCTTCCAGGATCGCATCGGCGACGCCGCGTGCGTACAGGGTGATGGCCTTCGACGAGTCGTCGTTACCCGGGATCACGTGGGTAACGCCTTCCGGCGAGTGGTTGGTATCGACCACGCCGATGACCGGGATGCCCAGCTTGCCGGCTTCGGTGATGGCGCCCTTGTGGTAGCCGACGTCGACGACGAAGATCGCGTCAGGGATGCCGCCCAGGTCCTTGATGCCGCCGATCGACTTCTGCAGCTTTTCCATTTCGCGCGAGAACATCAGCGCTTCTTTCTTCGACAGCTTCTCGACCGAACCGTCTTCCACTTGCGCTTCCATGTCCTTCAGGCGCTTGATCGAGGTCTTGATGGTCTTGAAGTTGGTCAGCATGCCGCCCAGCCAGCGCTGGTCGACGTACGGGACGCCAGCGCGCTGTGCTTCAGCGGCGATGATGTCGCGAGCCTGGCGCTTGGTGCCGACCATCAGGATCGTGCCGCGGTTGGCGGAGATCTGCTTGATGGTCTTCATTGCGTCCTGGTACATGGCCAGGGTCTTTTCCAGGTTGATGATGTGGATCTTGTTGCGGTGACCGAAGATGAACGGGGCCATTTTCGGGTTCCAGAAACGGGTCTGGTGGCCGAAGTGGATACCGGCTTCCAGCATTTCGCGCATAGTAACGGACATGTAATTCTCCAGGGTTGGGTCTTGAACGTAGCCAGTCACCTTGACGGCACCCTTTGGCGGCCACGTTCGCGATTTCATTTAAAAAGTCGTTTTTTACAACATTGCTCGATGCGAATACGAGCAACCCGAGATTCTAGCGGGATTTAACGTTCTTTTCAAGAGTTCCGTCTACCCGGCGGCTCCGCTCACGGGCGCGGCGGACCGGACGATAACGATCACCGCGTGGGCGGGAGGACCCGCCCACCCTACGAAACCCTTATAATCACGCAATATCGTTTATTCGCAGGACAAGCATTTTATGACCTCCATCCCGAAAACACCCGAAGAAATCGACGGCATGCGCGTGGCCTGCCGGCTCGGCTCGGAAGTGCTCGACTACATCACGCCTTTCGTGAAGCCGGGCGTGACCACCGGGGAACTCGACCGCCTGGCGCATGACTATATGGTCAAGGTACAGGGCACCGTCCCGGCGACGCTGAACTATGCGCCGCCCGGCTACCCGCCCTTCCCCGGCTCGATCTGCGCCTCGATCAACGACGTGATCTGCCACGGCATTCCGGGCGACAAGGTACTGAAGAGTGGCGACGCGCTGAACATCGACATCACCCCGATCACGCCGGAGGGTTTCCACGGCGACAATAGCCGCATGTTCCTGGTCGGCGAGCCCAAGCTCCTGGCCAAGCGCCTGTCGGAAGTGACGTTCGAGTGCATGTGGCTGGGCATCGCCAAGGTCAAGCCGGGCAACCGCCTGGGCGACATCGGCCACGCGATCCAGCAGCACGCCGAAAAGCACGGCTACAGCGTGGTGCGCGAGTTCTGCGGCCACGGCGTGGGCCGCAAGTTCCACGAAGAGCCGCAGGTGCTGCACTACGGCCGTCCGGGCACCGGCGAAGAGCTGGTCCCCGGCATGATCTTCACCATCGAGCCGATGATCAACGCGGGCCGCCGCGAGATCAAGGAAATGCCGGACGGCTGGACCATCAAGACCAAGGACCGCAGCCTGTCGGCGCAGTGGGAACACACCGTGCTCGTCACCGAGACCGGCGTCGAGGTGCTGACGATGTCGGCCGGCAGCCCGCCGCCGCCCGCCATCGTGCTGCCGCTGCTCCCGCAGTACGCCCCGGCCGAAGCGTAAGGACACCATCATGGGCCAGCCGGCGCTCCTCGACAGCTCACGCACGGAACTGCGCCAGCGGCTCAAGACCGAGCGCCAGGCCCTGATCGACGCCTTCCACCAGGACGGCAAGCCGGAAAAGCTGCTGCGCGGCCTGCGCACCTGCGTCGACGGCATCCTCAGCGACGCCTGGCGCGCCGCCGGCCTGCCGGCCAACACGGCCCTGGTGGGCGTGGGCGGCTACGGGCGCGGCGAACTCTTCCCCTATTCCGACGTCGACCTCCTGATCCTGCTCGGCCAGCCGGCCGACGCCATCACCCAGGCGCGCCTGGAGTCCCTGGTCCAGCTGTTCTGGGACCTGGGCCTCGAGATCGGCCACAGCATCCGCACCGTGGACGAATGCCTGGTCGAGTCCAGCGCCGACATCACGGTGCAAACCAGCCTGCTCGAAGCGCGCCTGGTGGCGGGCGACGGGCCGCTCTTCGACGAGTTGCGGCGCCGCTACCGCGCGGCCCTCGATCCGCAGGCCTTCTTCCAGGCCAAGACGGCCGAGATGCGCCTGCGCCATGCCAAGTACGAGTACACCGCCTTCGCCCTCGAACCCAACGTCAAGGAAAGCCCGGGCGCGCTGCGCGACCTGCAGGTGATCATGTGGGTGGCCAAGGCGGCGGGCCTGGCCCAGTCCTGGAGCCAGCTGGCGCGCGCCAAGCTGATCACGCGCACCGAGGCGCGCCAGCTGATGGAGAAGGAATACGCCTTCAAGGACATCCGCGTGCGCCTGCACCTGCAGACCAGGCGCCGCGAAGACCGCCTGGTGTTCGACGTGCAGACCGCGATCGCCAAGACCTTCGGCCTGGAAAACGCGGACGGGCGCCGCGCCAGCGAATTCCTGATGCAGCGCTACTACTGGGCGGCCAAGGTGGTCACGCAGCTCAACACCATCATGCTGCAGAATATCGAGGCCCAGCTCTTCCCGCGCCAGGCGGCCTGCGTGCCGATCGGCGGCGACTTCAACGAACACTTCAACGAAGTCAACGGCTTCATCGACATCGCCGCGGACGACACCTTCGAGCGCTTCCCCTCGACCGTGCTCGGCGTCTTCGTCGCCATGACCGAGCGCCCCGACATCAAGGGCATGACCGCCCGCACCATGCGCGCGCTGTGGCATGCGCGGAACCTGATCGACGAGGACTTCCGCGCCAACCCGGCCAACAAGGCCCTGTTCTTGCGCGTGTTGAAGGCGCCGGTGGGCCTGCTGCACGCGCTGCGCCGCATGAACGACATGGGCGTGCTGGGCCGCTACCTGCCGGCCTTCCGCAGCATCACCGGCCAGATGCAGCACGACCTCTTCCACGTCTACACGGTGGACCAGCACATCATGATGGTGGTGCGTAACCTGCGCCGCTTCACGATGCCGGAGCACGCCCACGAATACCCCTTCTGCAGCCAGTTGATCGCCAACTTCCGCGACCGCTGGCTGCTGTATGTCGCCGCCCTGTTCCACGACATCGCCAAGGGACGCGGCGGCGACCATTCCGAACTCGGGATGCAGGATGCGGAGGACTTCTGCCGCGGCCACGGACTATCCGAGCAGGATACCGAGCTGGTCGTCTTCCTGGTCCAGCAGCACCTCGCGATGTCCACCGTCGCCCAGAAGCAGGACATGTCGGACCCCGACGTGATCTCCGCCTTTGCCGCCCTGGTCAAGGACGAGCGCCACCTGACCGCCCTCTACCTGCTGACGGTCGCCGACATCCGCGGCACCAGCCCCAAGGTGTGGAACGCCTGGAAGGCCAAGCTGCTGGAGGACCTCTACAAGGTGACCCTGCGCGTGCTGGGCGGCGAGCCGCACAGCGCCGACCGCGAGCTGCGCGCCCGCCAGCGCGAAGCTTTGGCCACCCTGCGCCTGTTCGGCCTTGGCGCCGACGACCACGAGGCGCTGTGGAAGCAGCTCGACGTGGCCTATTTCCTGCGCCACGACGCCTCCGACATCGCCTGGCAGACCCGCGCGCTGTACGAGAAGGTCGACAGCTGCAAACCGGTGGTGAAGGCGCGCCTGGCGCCGATCGGCGAAGGCCTGCAGGTGGCCGTCTACATCAAGGACCAGCCGGACCTGTTCGCGCGCATCTGCAGCTACTTCGACCGCAAGAACTTCAGCATCCTGGACGCGAAGATCCACACCACGCGCCACGGCTATGCGCTGGACAGCTTCCTCGTCACCGACGAGAACTTCGCCGGCAGCTACCGCGACATCATCAGCCTGATCGAGCACGAGCTGTGCGCGCAGCTGGTGTCCCAGGAGCCGCTGGCGCCGCCCTCGCGCGGACGCCTGTCGCGCCTGTCGCGCACCTTCCCGATCCAGCCGACCGTCGACCTGCGTCCGGACGAACGCGGCCAGTTCCACGTGCTGTCGGTGGCCGCCAACGACCGCCCCGGCCTGCTGTACGCGATCGCCAACGTGCTCACGCGCTACCGCATCAACCTGCACACCGCCAAGATCATGACCCTGGGCGAGCGCGTCGAGGACGTCTTCCTGATCGACGGCGCCGCCCTGAACAACCCGCGCGTGCAGGTGCAGCTCGAGACCGACCTGCTCGACGCCCTCAAGATTTGATCCATTTTTTGTATTTTCCAGATGACTGAACCGATCCGCCTTTCCAAACGCATGTCCGAACTCGGCCTCTCCTCGCGCCGCGAAGCCGATGAATGGATCGCCAAAGGCTGGGTGCGGGTGGACGGCAAGGTGGTGTCGGAACTGGGCAGCAAGGTGCTGCCGCACCAGAAGATCACCGTCGAACGCCAGGCCGCCGCCGAGCAGTCCAAGCGCGTCACGGTCCTGATCAACAAGCCGGTCGGCTACGTCAGCGGCCAAGCCGAGGATGGCTACAAGCCGGCCGTCACCCTGATCAAGCCCGAGAACCGCTGGGCGGACGATCCGTCGGGCGAGCAGTTCCACCCCACCCAGCTGCGCAGCCTGGTGCCGGCCGGGCGCCTCGACATCGACTCGGTGGGCCTGCTCGTGCTGACCCAGGACGGCCGCATCGCCAAGCAGCTCATCGGCGAGACCACCGACATCGAGAAAGAATATCTCGTGCGCGTGCAGTACACCAAGCCGGGCAAGCTGCCGGATGCGGACCTCAGGAAGCTGAACCACGGCCTGTGGATGGACGGGAAGCCCCTGCTGCCGGCCAAGGTGCGCTGGCAGAACGATGACCAGTTGAGCTTTACGCTGAAGGAAGGCCGCAAGCGCCAGATCCGCCGCATGTGCGACATGGTGGGCCTGAAGGTGATCGGTCTGAAGCGGGTCAGGATCGGCAAGGTCAAGCTGGGCGAGCTGCCGCCGGGGCAGTGGCGCTACCTGCTCCCGGAAGAGAAGTTCTGATGTCGCTCTGAAGCGCGCCGCTCAGTGCGAGCGGCCGTCGTAGTGGTGCACCGGGACGCTGTCCAGGTCGACGTTCTCCACACAGCGCAGGTTGATCGCCGCCATGGCGTTACCCTTCGGGTCGACACCCTCCCCATAGGGATGGATGCCGCAGGTCGGGCAGAAGCGGTGCTTGATGACGTGCTTGTTGAAGGTGTAGGAACTGGCCGCTTGCTCGGGAGTCTTCAAGCGCAGCTTGTCGCGCGGGATGAACCACAACAGGGAACCTTTGCGCCGGCAGATCGAGCAGTTGCAGGCCAGCGCGCTGTCGATCTCTCCCTCCGCTTCGAACGCCACCGCGCCGCAGTGGCAGCTACCTTCATAGATCATTCCTGTCTCCTTGTCGTTTGCTGTAAAACGTCTTCCAGCTAGTAGAGCGTGTCGCGCTGGCGTTGCGGCAAGGCGCTGTCGTACGCATCGCCGTCCATGCCGCCTTGCGTGAGCGCGGCCAGCATCGTTCCAGGCGTCGGTACACCCGAGGTATCGTGTTCCTCGCGGCGCCACAGGCGCGAGCGCAGGATCGAACGTGCGCACTGGAAGAACACCTTCTCGACCGCGATGCGCAGCACGCAGTGCGGCGGCTTGCCGTCGACCGCGAACGATGCCAGCAGCGCCGGGTCGATATCGATCTGCGCCCTACCCCGCACCCGCACCGTTTCTCCGACGCCCGGAATCATGAAGATCAGCGCCACGCGCGGGTCGTGGATCAGGTTGCGCAGGCTGTCGATGCGGTTGTTCCCGCGCCGCTCGGGCAGCAGCAGCGTCCGGGCGTCAATGATGCGCACCAGCGGGCCGGCGTCGCCGCGCGGCGAGACGTCGACGCCATCCGGACCGGCCGTCGCCAGCAGCGCAAAGCGCGCGCTCTCGATCCAGCGTGCGTAAACTGGGTGGAGATGATCGGTTTCCTTGGCGATGGAGGGCGCTGCGACTTTTCCAAACAGGGCCTCGAGCGAGGCGAGATCGGTGATGAGATGCTGTGGCATGTGCGTCGGGAAAGCAAGAATCGTCGATTCCCGTACGCTACCACAAGCCCCGGGCCACCGATCGGAGAAAACGGTGGCGCCGGCGTGCCGGGCCAGCACATACTCTACCAACCCGACGCGGCGACCTGAGAACAGGCTGACCGCCCGCATGCGGGAATCGGCCGTGATACCGGAACCGGCATCGCGCGCCAACATAATTTCATCGGTAAGCCGGTGCGTGTTTACATATGCTGGCCGCGCAGCATACGACAACAACACACCGGAGACGACACCATGAACAAACTTCTGGCCGCCTGCAGCCTGGTCCTGGGCATTGCGTCGGGCCTTGGCACGCTTCCCTGCGCCCGCGCCGTTGAACTCGCGGGCCTGAAGAACGCGCACGACCCTGGCACGATCACGAAGGACGGCGATACCTACTTCAATTTTACGACCGGGACCGGCATCTGGTATTCCACCTCGAAGGACCTGATTACCTGGACCGGCGGCCCCGCGCCGGTCTTCACCACCTACCCGGCCTGGATCAAGAACAAGATCCCGAACTTCGCCGGCTCTTTCTGGGCGCCGGACGTGATCCAGATGAACGGCCAGTACTACCTGTACTACTCGGTATCGACCTTCGGCACCTCGTCCTCGGCGATCGGGGTGGCGCGTTCGCCCTCATTGAAGAACCCCGCCTGGACCGACCTCGGCATCGTGGTCGAGTCCTTCGGCGGCGCGGCCGACATCAACGCGATCGATCCGGCCCTGTTCCGTGACCATGACGGCAAGGTGTATATGTCCTGGGGCTCCTTCTTTGGCGGCATCGGGCTGGCGGAGATCAACCAGTCGACCGGCAAGCTGGCCGGCAGCGTCAGCACCATCTGGGGCGGCGGCCACAGGGACATCGAGGCGCCCTATATCACCCGCAACGGCAATGACTACTACCTGTTCGTCAACCGCGGCAGCTGCTGCAAGGGCAGCGACAGCACGTACTACGTCGAGGTGCAGCGGGCCACGAATATCCGCGGCCCCTATTCCGGCACCCGGACCGTGCTGCCCGTCACCGACGGGAAGTACCGCGGCCCCGGCCACATCGGGCTGCTGAAGCAGGACGGCTGCAACTTCGTCTCCACGCACTATTACGACCTGCAGGACAATGGCAACGCCAAGCTCGACATCCTGCGCATGAGCTACAGCAATGGTTGGCCTGCGTTGACGCGCAATTTCACCAGCTTCGCCGCTTGCGGCGGCATCAGCGACGGCGTCTACAGCTTCCGCTCGCGACTGAGCGGCAAGGACCTGACGGTGGCGAATGCCTCCACCGCGGACGGCGCGCCCGTGCAGCAGTTCACCGGCACCAATGCCCGGCACCAGCAGTGGTACGTGATCGGCCAGGGAGACGGCTACTACAGCATCATCAACGCCCACAGCCTGCGCAGCCTGGACAACTACGGCAATTCGACGACGGCCGGCACGAACATCGCGCAGTGGGCTTACTGGGCGGGCGCCGGTCAGCGCTGGCGCTTCGCCAGCCCGGCCGTCGGCTACCACACCGTGGCGAACCAGCTGAGCGGCATGGTGCTGGACGTGAACGCGCGCAGCACGGCGGATGGCGCGCAGATCATCCAGTGGCCGGCAAGCGGTGCCAGCAATCAGCAGTGGTCGCTGATTCGCCGATGAGGCGTCGGCGCCCCTCCTAGCGCCGGTGGTCGGCCAGGAACTGCTGCGCGCGCGGCGTCTGGGGATGGGTAAAGAAGTCTTCCGGCTTGCCGCGTTCGAGGATCTTCCCTTCGCTCATGAAGACGATGCGGTCGGCGACTTCGCGCGCGAAGCCCATCTCATGGGTCACGCAAACCATGGTCATGCCGTGGTGCGCCAGCGAGCGCATCACCTGCAGCACCTCGCCCACCATTTCCGGGTCGAGGGCGCTGGTCGGCTCGTCGAACAGCATGATCGGCGGACGCATCGCCAGGGCGCGCGCGATGGCGACGCGCTGCTGCTGGCCGCCCGACAGCGCATTCGGATAGGCATCGCGCTTGTGTGCGAGGCCCACCTGCTCCAGCAGCGTCATGGCGTACTCGCGCGCTTCCTTCGGGGTGGCGCGTTTGAGGTTGACGGGCGCCAGCGTGCAGTTCTCCAGCACGGTCAGGTGCGGGAACAGGTTGAAGTGCTGGAAGACGAAGCCGATGCCGGCGCGCAGCCGGTCGACGTCGGTGCCCCTGGCGTGGATGTCGCGGCCGTCGATGGCGATGGACCCGCCGTCGATTTCTTCCAGGCGGTTGAGGGTGCGGATCAGGGTCGACTTGCCCGAGCCGGAGGGGCCGCACACGACCACCACCTCGTTCTTTTCCACCCGTTCGCTGACGTCCACCAGCGCGTGGTAGTCGCCGTAGAACTTGTTGACTTTATCGAGAACGATCATCGTTAGACTTACCGTAAAGTTGATTTTCCTATACCCGCGCCAGGCGGCGCTCGAGCAGGAAGGCCAGGCGGGACAGGCCGAAACAGAGGATGAAATAGCTCAGGGCCAGGATCAGGTAGACCTCGACGGCGTGGGTGAACACCAGGGTGTTGACCTGGGTGGCGATGAAGGACACTTCCGACAGGCCGATGATGTAGCCGAGCGAGGTCGCCTTGATGGTCGAGACCAGCTGGCTGACGATCGAGGGCAGGCCGTTGCGCAAGGTCTGCGGCAGCACCACCAGGCGCAGCGCCTGCGGATAGGACAGGCCCAGCGAACGGGCGCTTTCCAGCTGCCCTTTCGGCAGCGCGCGGATGCCGCTTGCGACGATCTCGGCCAGGTAGACGCCGTCGAACAGCACCAGCACCATCAGCATGGTCGTGGCCTGCCCAGTCTTCACGCCGGTCACGGCCGGCAGGAAGAAGTAGACCCAGAACACCACCAGCAGCAGCGGCACGGCGCGCACCAGCTGCACCAGGGTCGCCACCGGCCAGCGGACCGCGCGATGGCTGCTGACCCGCGCCACGCCGAGCAGGAGGCCCAGCGGCATCGCCAGCAGCAGCGCCCCGAAGGACAGCAGCACGGTCAGCGCCAGGCCGCCCAGCGGCCCCTCGGGATACTGGCCGACGAGGAAGTAGAGCCAGTAAGTATCGATCAGTTCGAGCATGTGAACCGCCTTATGCCGGACGGACCGGGTAGCGCCGCTGGTACAGGTAGGCGGCGAAGGAAATCAGGAGCGAGACCGTGAGGTAAGCGAGGGTGGCGAAGGTAAACGCTTCGACGCTGCGGAAGCTCGCGGTCTCCACGCGCGCGGCCTGGTACATCATCTCGGCCGCGCCGATGACGGTGGCCACGCTGGTGTCCTTCCACAGGTTGACGGTCTGCGACAGCAGCGGCGGCACCGAGGCGCGGAAGGCCTGCGGCAGCAGCACCAGGCGCACGGCGGCAAATCGACCCAGGCCGAGCGAGCGGGCCGCTTCCAGCTGGGAGGCCGGCACCGCGCGGATGCCGCTGCGGATGTCCTCGGCCATGTGCACGCCGCTGTACAGCGACAGGGCAATCACGGCGCAGACGGCTTCCGGATTGTGCGCATACAGGAATTCGCGCGCGCCTTCAGGCAGCAGCTCGGGGAAGGCGAAGTACCAGAACAGCAGGTGCGCCAGCAGCGGCACGTTGCGGATGCCTTCCACGATGGTGGCGCCGATCGCACGCAGCGGCGCAAACGACGACGTGCGCATCAGCGCCACGGCCGCGCCAAACGGCAACGCGACGACGAAGCTGGCAGCGGTCAGCTGCAGGGACAGGACAAGGCCCTGCACCAGCCAGTCATGGTACTGGCCGGATTGCAGGATGCTGGGATCGAAAAACTGCAAAGCACTACCTTAGAAATGCGATCAGATCTTGTCGGTACTGATCTTGAAGCTGCGCTTGGCGATGTTGGCGCGGGTGCCCGGGCCGTACCACTTGTTGAACAGCTGCTCGGCGGCGCCGCTGGCTTCCAGCTCGCGCAGGGTCTGGTCGACCACGGCCTTCAGGCTCTTCTCGCCCTTGCGCAGGCCGAGGGCGATCGACTCGTTGCCGATCGAGGTCGGCAGGATGGTGAAGCCCTTGGCGGCCGGGCCCAGCTTGCCGTAGTCGGCCAGCAGCGAGGATTCGTCGTTGACGTAGGCGACGCCCTTGCCCTGGCGCAGCGCCTGGAAGGCCTGCTGGGTGTTCTCGAAGGTCACCACTTCCGCGGTCGGCACGGCGGCGCGGATATTGGTTTCCTGGGTGCCGCCGCGCACGGTGACGACCTTCTTGCCGGCCAGCTGGGGCAGCGCGGTGATGCCGCTGCCGGCGCGGACCATGACCTTGGAGCCGGTCACGAAGTGGGTCAGCGCGAAGTCGACCTGGGCTTCCCGCTCCTTGTTGTGGGTGAGCGTGGCGGCGAGCGCATCGACGTGGCCCTGCTGCAGCTCCGGGATGCGGGCCGAGACCGACATCTGCTTGAACACCGGCTTGACACCGATCTTCCTGGCCACCGCGGTGGCGATGTCGATTTCGTAACCGACCAGCTGGCGGGTCTTCGGGTCGATGAAGCTGTTCGGCTCGTCCGTGCCCAGCACGCCGAAGACGATCGTGCCCTTCTTCTTGACGTCGGCGAGCTGGTCGGCCTGCGCGGCAGTAGCCAGCAGGCTGGCGGACAGGGCGAACGTGCCGAGGATGAGGGAACGACGGGTGAACATATTCTTCTCCAGGCTACAAAAATTCAATCGGAACAGTATACGGCATGATCTTGCAAGGCCGAACGAACAATTAGCCATAAGAAAATGCGCTCTGGACTATAAAGGCCGCAAAATCTTCGGCCCGTCTCTTGGCATTCCGGCATGCTAGAGTAGGGGGCAATCATGAACGCAAGCGGAGACACTATGCTGCTCGTAACCTACAACGTCAACGGCATCGGCGCACGCATCGGCGCCCTGCTCGAATACCTCGACGAACGCAAGCCGGACGTCGTCTGCCTGCAGGAACTCAAGGCGCCACAGGAAAAATTCCCGGAAAACGCCATCCGCGACGCCGGCTACCACGCGATCTGGCACGGCCAGAAGAGCTGGAACGGCGTCGCCATCCTCACCCGCGACGGTCCGGCGCAAGAGCTGCAGCGCGGGCTGCCGGGCGACCCGACCGACGAGCAAAGCCGCTATATCGAGGCGGTCTACCAGGGCCTGGTGGTGTGCGGCCTCTACCTGCCGAACGGGAATCCGGCGCCCGGTCCGAAATTCGACTACAAGCTGGCCTGGATGGAGCGCCTGATCCAGCGCGGTGCCGAGCTGCTCGCGGCCAAGGCGCCGGTCGTCATGTGCGGCGACTTCAATGTGATCCCGACGGATCTCGACGTCTACAAGCCGGAGCGCTGGGTCGACGACGCCCTGTTCCGCCCCGAAAGCCGGGCCGCCTTCGAGCGCCTGATGTCGCAGGGCTGGACCGACTCCATCCGCGCCCTGTACCCGGACCAGGTGGTGTATACCTTCTGGGACTACTTCCGCAACGCCTTCGGGCGCGACGCGGGAATCCGCATCGACCACCTGCTGCTCAGCCCTGCCCTGGCGCCCGCCCTGCGCGGCGCCGGCGTCGACAAGTTCCAGCGCGCCAAGGAAAAGCCGAGCGACCACGCGCCGACCTGGGTCGAACTGGACATGAGCGCGGCGCTGTAGCCCAGGGCTTGAAGGTGCACGCTTTGCGGTAACATGCCGGTCCGTCCCTAGCCAGCCAGCGCCATGCTCACGCCCGAACAGTTCCTTGGATTCCTGACCGCCGCCATCCTGATCACCCTCTCGCCCGGCCCCGACAACATGATGGTGCTGGGCGCCGGCATCGCCAAGGGACGCGCACGCGGAATCGCCTTCGGACTGGGCTGCGCGCTGGGCTGCCTGAACCACACCCTGCTCGCCGTGATCGGCGTGAGTGCGCTGATTGCCGCCTCGCCGGTGGCCTTCACGGCGCTGAAGGTCGTGGGTGGCCTCTACCTGGTCTGGATGGGCCTCCAGGCCCTGCGCAGCCGCGGCGGCGCAAAGGTCGCGGCGGGCGTGCCGGACGAATCGGCGCGCCAGCTCTTCTTCAAGGGCCTGGTGGCGAATGCGATCAACCCGAAGGTGGTGCTGTTCTTCCTGTCCTTCCTGCCGCAGTTCGTGGTCGCCTCGCGCGGGGATGCGAACTGGCAGATCGCCTGGCTGGGCCTGATCTTCACCGCGCAGGCGGCGCTGCTGTTCGGTTTGCTCGGCTACTTTTCGGGAACCATCGGGCAGTGGCTGAATCGCACGCCGCGCGCGGGGATGTGGCTGGATCGCGTTGCCGGTGCGATCTTCGTAGGCCTCGGCCTGCGCCTGATCGTGGCGCGGTAGGGTGTTCGGCTCTGCCGAACGCGCGTTCAATCCGTACGTGAACAGTCGATGCGCGACGATTCACCGTGTAGTTGAACGCGCGGTCGGCGAAGCCGACCACCCTACAAGGTAACGACCACGGAGCTCGATGGCTGCTTGCGCGCCGCCACCGGCACTTCGAGCAGCTTGTGCTTGTCGTTCCAGACAAAGCGCACCGCCTTCCCGTCGACCGTCACGGCGCGCGGCCTGGCCCCCACATTGTGCACCTTCAGCCCGAAGCCGCGTTCCTGCGGCGCCTGCGCCTTGCCGGTCTCGGTGCTGAAGCGGATCTCCAGCCTGCCGTCCGCATGGCGGCTGGCGAAGCGCACGATCTCGTACTTGCCCTTGCCATACGCGTCGGCGGTCTCGCCGTCATCGTCGTACATCTTGCCCTCGCTGCTGGCCACGCCGGCATCGTGGTAGTAGTGCAGGTCGATGTGGCGGGTCGAATAGTCGCGGGTGCTCTGCACCACCTTCGCCATCGGCACGAAGGCGCCGGCGCGCACGTAGACCGGGATGTTGGCCTCTTCCGGCTTCACGATCTCGGTGATGCCGCCCAGGTGCTTCTCGCCCGTGTGGAAATCGAACCAGCTCGATCCCTTGCCCGGGAAGTGCACTTCCTTGCGCGTGGCGCCCGGCTCCACGATCGGGGCGACCAGGAAGTCGCGGCCCCACAGGTAAGTCGAGGACATCGCGGTCGCTTCCTCTTCCTCGAACAGCACGGGGCGCATCAGCGGCATGCCGGTCGTGCTGTTGTCGAAAGCGAGCGTGTAGTTATACGGCAGCATGGCATAGCGCAGCCACACCGCTTCGCGCGCCAGCACCTTGGTGCGCTCGGCGCGGAACACCGGCTCCGGCGCTACATCGTCCTGGGCGTGCGGGCGGAACACCGGCTGGAACACGCCGTACTGCAGCCAGCGCACGTACAGCTCGTCGTCCAGCACCGCGCCCGCGAAGCCGCCCAGGTCCGAGTGCATATAGGCCAGGCCCTGCATGCCCATCTGGAGCGAGATCTCCATCTGCGACTGCAGTCCGCCCCAGCCGCGGCTGACGTCGCCCGACCAGGGGATCATGCCGAAGCGCTGCGAGCCCGAGTAACCGGCGCGCATCAGGATGAACGGCCGCTCATTGGGGTAATCCTTCCTGTAGCCCTCGGCGATCAGGCGCGCCCAGTCGTGGCCATAGACATTGTGGACCTGGTCGGCGCTCTTGTTCCCGCCGTGGCGCACCCAGAAGGGATGCACCTCCGGCTCGCCCAGGTCGCCCCACCAGCCGCTCACGCCGCCCTGCTTCAGGCCCTTGTAGATGTTCCAGAACCAGTCGCGGCCCTGCTGGGTGTAGAGGTCGACGAGGCCCGTGTTCCCGAAATAGAAATCGTAGGTGGCCGGCTTGCCGTCCTTGTCCGTCGCCAGCACGCCCGGCTGCTGCGACGCTTCCTGCCAGCGCCCCGAGGTGGTCAGGACGAAGGGTTCGGTGATGACGATGGTCTTCACCCCCTTCGCCTTCAGGTCCGCCATCATCTTCTCGGCGTTCGGGAAGGTGTCGCGGTCCCAGGCCAGGTTGCCCATCGTGTCCTTGACGGTCTTGCCAAACCAGTACAGGTCGAGCACCACCGCATCCAGCGGGATCTTCTCGGCGATGAAGCGGTCGACCACCTCGCGCGTCTGGGCTGCGCTCTTGTAGCCGAAGCGGCTCGCGAAGTTGCCGAAGGCCCAGCGCGGCGGCAGCGGCTGGCGGCCGGTCAACGCCGTGTAGTTCGCCATCACGCCGTCCCAGCTGTCGCCGGCCACCACCTGGTAGGTCTTGCGCCCGCCGATCACTTCGTAGCGCAGGGTGCCGTCCCCGCGGCTGTCGAAATCGAGCCAGCCGGTCTGCGGATTGTCGAAGTGGATCGCGTACTTTTTCGACGACAGGGCGAGCGGCATCGTGTAGTTCAACAACGTTGAGGTCGCGCCATAGCCGTAGTCGGCCTTGTTATAGAGCTGGAAGCGCTTGCCGCGGCGGTTCATGCCGGCCGCGCGCGCACCGGCGCCGTACAGCGCCTCGCCATTCTCGAGCGCGAACTCGATGGTTTCCAGGTCGGCGCTGCGGCCATAGCCGCGCTTCTCCGCCACCAGGGGCTTGCCCTTGTAGAGGTAGCTGATGCGGAAGGGCTGCTTCTCGACCACCACCGAGATGCCGCTCGTGGCGTACACCAGGCGCGCGCCCTCGTCCTTGAGCGTCGCGCCCACGCTGACCGGCGCCAGCACCACGGCGTGCGACGCTTCGTCATGCGATTCGCCCTTCGGGATGAAGGTGGTCTCGACCACGTCCGCCGAATAGGGCTTGATCAGGTAGCGGCCGTCGCTGGTCGCGAGTTCCAGCGTGTTCTGGTTCCTGGTGGCGCCCTGCAGCTGGCGGTCAGCGTTCTGGGCAAAGGCGAGCGGGCTGGCCAGCAGGCACAGCACGAGGCGGGCAATCGTCGTATGCGTCATGGAATCCGGTTGTCGTTTTAGCCAAGCGAGAGCATGACAGAAATCGCGCCGGCGAGACAGTATTCTTGTAAGAAAATTACACGGGCTGCCGGGTCAGCGCAAATACGGCATCACATTGTTGGCCACGCGCGCGGCTTCCGCATCGGTCAGCGGCAGGCTGCGGAAGGCGGCCCAGGCGTCGCGCGGCGGCACCTCGAGGCCGACGGCGGTCTCGGAACCGTAGAGCACGCGCTCCATGCCGACCTGGCGCAGGCGCCGCACGACGCGGCGCGCATCGGCCGGCGACAGGCCCGGACGGGCGAAGGAGGAAGCGTCGAGCCAGACCTGGCGCATGCGCGGGTCCTGGCGCGCGGCGGCTTCCGCCAGCACGGCCAGGGCGGCCAGCGGCGTGGCGCCCTCGCCCGCCCTGGCGCCGGCCGGCGGCGGCTCGGCATACGCCACCTGCACCGGCACGTCGGGCGCGAACGGCAGCAGCTGGTCGATCAGGAGGTGCGCGCCCTCGGCGCTGGTGCCGCGCAGCTGCAGCACGATCGCCATGCCGCGCGCGTTCGCCGAGCGGAACACGCGCTGCACGCGCGCCATCTGGGCCGGATCGTCGAGGCGCACGCCGGCGGCCGGGTGCAGCTTGATGCCGCGGCCGAATTCCGGACTTGCCGCGCAGCGCGCCAGTTCGGCCAGGGCGTAGTCCTTCAGCGGATCGACGCTGCACAGCGCCACCAGGCGTCCCGGATATTCGCCGGCCTGGCGCGCCGCCCAGTCGTTCTCGGCGCGCACCCGGTCGTATTCGTCGTCCGGCAGCTGGGCGGGGCGGCCATAGACCCAGGCCACCGACAGCACCGCCGCGCGCTCGATGCCGGCGGCATCGAGCTGGGCGATCAGGTCCTGCGCCGTCACCGGCTGCAAGGGGGCGCTCGACGACAGGAAGGCCGCCACGGCGGGGCTGTAGACGTACTGGTGATGATCGGCGACCGGGGCGCGCATCGGCGTCGAGGGCGCGGCAGGCGCCGCCTGGGCCAGGTTTGACAAGGCCAGCATCACGGCAGCGGACAGCAGGACAGGAACACGCCTCATACATACACCTCGCACTAGAAACCACCCGGCCTGCATGGCCGGGGAACGGTATGTTATCGCATTGGCAGCAACGGCTGTCAAGATTGCACGTTGCATGCTCCTCGCGTAGCATCGCCGGATTGCCGCCTGGGCACACCGACCGTACTGACAAGGGAGACAAATGAAGAACGAGATTCCGCCTGGCGCCGCCCAGGGGGCGAACGACAAGGTGAGCAAAAACCGCTCCTTCCTCACGGTGGCGCTGATCGAGCTGTGGGAACGCTTCGGCTACTACGGCATGCAGGCGCTGATCGTCTACTTCATGGTGCAGCGCCTCGGCTTCGAAGACAGCCGCGCCAACCTGGTATGGGGCGCGGCCGCGGCCCTGATCTACGTGGCCCCGGCCATCGGCGGCTGGATCGGCGACCAGGTGCTGGGCACCCGCCGCTGCATGGTCCTCGGCGGGATCATCCTCTCCCTCGGCTACGCCCTGATGGCGGTGCCCACCACGAATACCTGGATGACCTTCTCGGCGTTGGGCGTGATCGTGGTCGGCAATGGCCTGTTCAAGCCGAATACCGCCAACCTGGTGCGCAAGATCTACGAAGGCGACGATTCCAAGATCGACTCGGCCTTCACCCTGTATTACATGGCGGTGAACGTCGGCTCGACCTTCTCGATGCTGGCCACGCCGTGGATCAAGGACTACGTCAACGCCAGCTACGGCGGTGAGCTGGGCTGGCACGTCGCTTTTGCCGTGTGCAGCGTGGGCCTGTTCGTCGGCCTGCTCACGGTGGGCGTGCTGCGCGCGACCGTGTCGCACGTGGGTTCGCCGCCGGACGCGCGGCCGCTCGAGATGTCCAAGCTCCTGGCCGTGCTGGGCGGCGGCCTGGTGGCAGTCGCCGCCTCGGCCGTCATCCTCGAATACCAAAGCCTGGCGCGTGCCTTCGTCTACGTGGCCGGCTTCGTCGTGCTCGGCATCTTCTTCCACCTGATCCGTTCCAGCGCGCCGAGCGAGCGCGCCGGCCTGATCGCGGCCCTCGTATTGACCTTGCAGACGGTGTTCTTTTTCATCTTCTACCAGCAGATGTCGACCTCGCTGTCCCTGTTCGCGCTGCGTAATGTCGACCTCGGCTTCTACGTCTTCGGCAACCGCCTGTGGACCTGGTCGCCGGCCCAGTTCCAGGCCCTGAACGCGATCTGGATCATGGTGCTGAGCCCGGTGCTGGCCTTCATCTACACCCGCGCCGGGGCGAGCGGACGAGACATCTCGATCGCCGCCAAGTTCGCCCTCGGCTTCGCCGTGGTGGCGGCCGGCTTCTTCACCTACGGCGTGGCCGGCGCCTTCGCCGTCGACGGCCTGACCTCGTCCTGGATCATGATCGCGGGCTACGGCCTGTATTCGCTGGGCGAACTGCTGGTGAGCGGCCTGGGCCTGGCGATGATCGCGCGCTACGTGCCGGCCCGCATGGGCGGCTTCATGATGGGCGCCTATTATGTGGGCGTGGGCATCTCGCAGTACCTGGGCGGCGTGGTGGCGAACCTGGCCAGCGTGCCGCGCGACGTGGTGGACCCGGTGCAGACGCTGCCGATCTATACGAGCCTGTTCAACAAGCTGGGCCTGGCCGCGATCGCCTGCACCTTGATCGCGCTGGCGGCGCTGCCGCTGATGCGCAGGCTCACGGCGACCCACCACGCGCATCAATGATTCCTACGGTGGGCGGCCACGCGGCCGCCCACCGTACGGTAAGATGGCGGATCGGTTTCTTTGGATTCGGCATGAGCATCGATCTTCCCCACAACCTCGCGGTCGCCCAGCGCGTCCACGCCATCGAACCTTTCCGCGTCATGGAAATGGTGAAGGCCGCCGGCGAAATGCGCCGCAACGGCATCGACGTCATCAGCATGAGCGTCGGCGAGCCCGACTTCACCGCGCCCGACGTCGTCGCCCATGCGGCGATGGAAGCCATCAAGGGCGGCATCACCCAGTACACCGATTCGCTCGGCCTGCGCGAGCTGCGCGAGGCGATCTCCGGCCACTATGCGAGCGTGCACGGCCTCGACATCGACCCGCGCCGCATCGTGGTCACCGCCGGCGCCTCGGCCGGCCTGCTGCTGGCCTGCGCGGCCCTGGTGGCCGAGGGCGACGAAGTCCTGATGCCCGACCCCTGCTATCCCTGCAACCGGCATTTCGTATCGAGCTTCGGGGGCAAGCCGGTGCTGGTGCCGGCGCCCGCCGAAGACCGCTACCAGCTGAGCAGCGCCCATGTGGCCGCCAACTGGAACGAGCGCACCCGCGGCGTGCTGGTCGCATCGCCCTCGAACCCGACCGGCACCTCGATGACGCCGGAGCAGCTGCGCGCCATGCTGGCAGCCGTACGCGAGCGCGGCGGCTTCGCCATCATCGACGAGATCTACCAGGGCCTGTCCTATGACCACCAGCCGGTCAGCGCGCTGGCCATCGACGACCAGGTCATCACCGTCAACAGCTTCTCGAAGTATTTCAGCATGACCGGCTGGCGCCTCGGCTGGCTGGTGGTGCCGGAGCTGCTCGCGCCGACCTTCGAGAAGCTGGCCCAGAACCTCTTCATCTGCGCGCCCACCGTGGCCCAGCAGGCGGCGCTTGCCTGCTTCACGCCGGAAGCACTCGGCATCTACGAGGAACGCCGGCGCGAATTCCAGCGCCGCCGCGACTATCTCGTCCCTGCCCTGCGCGAGCTGGGCTTCGGGGTGCCGGTGATGCCGGACGGCGCGTTCTACGTGTACGCCGACATCTCGGCCCTGCCGCACCACCAGGCGAAGGACAGTACGGCCTTCTGCTGGTCGGTGTTGAAGGAAGCCCGCGTGGCGATCGTGCCGGGCGACGATTTCGGTTTCGCGGCGCCCAGCCGGCACGTGCGCTTTTCGTATGCGACGAAGCTGGAGCGGATCGAGGAGGCGCTCGGGCGCCTGCGGCGTTTCCTGGGCCGTTGACGGATCAGGCGAGCAGGCGCAGCTCGCGCGCCTCGCCCACCAGGGCCAGGAGCGCGTCCGGCGCGGCCGGCTTGACCAGGTAGCGGTCGAAGCCGGCGAGAAGTGCGCGTTCGCGGTCTTCATGCTGGCCATAGCCCGACAGCGCGATCGCGAAGGGACGCGCCGCGGCGCCCTCGGAAGCGGCGCGCAGGCGCGCCAGCACTTCCAGCCCGTCGATGCCGGGCAGGCCGATGTCGCAGACGACGATGTCGTAATGGCGCGCCTGCGCTTCGGCCAGGCCCGCATGCCCGTCGTAGGCGACGGTGACTTCGTGGCCCGCCAGTTCGAGCAGGGTGCACAGGGTATCGCAGGCGTCCACATTGTCTTCGATGAGCAGGATGCGACTGGCGCCTTCGGCCGCACTGGGGCCGTGCGGCATCTCTGCCGCCGGCGCCTGCGCCACGGACAGCGGCAGGCGCACCGTGAAGGTGCTGCCCCGTCCTTCCCCGGGGCTGTCGGCCGTCACGGTCCCGCCATGCATGCCGACCAGGTTGCGCACCACGTTCAGGCCGATGCCCAGGCCGCCTTCGGAGCGCGCCAGCGAGCGCGGTCCCTGGATGAAGAGATCGAAGACCTGCGGCAGGATCTCGGCCGTGATGCCGCTGCCGTTGTCGGAAATCTCGACCACCAGCTCTTCCTGCGAGCGCCAGGCACGCAGGGCGATGCGGCCGCCGTTGCCGGTGTACTTGGACGCGTTGCCGAGCAGGTTGGCGAAAACCTGGGTCAGGCGCACCGGGTCGCCCTCGATGTTCAGCGGCTCGTCGGGAAGCGATACCTGGAGCTGCTGCTGGCGCTCGCGGATGCGCGGCGCCACGGTCTCGATGGCCTGGTCGAGCGCGCCGTTCAGGGCCAGCGGGCGCACCGACAGCGTGATCTTGCCGCTGCTGATGCGGGCCGCGTCCAGCAGGTCGTCGAGCAGGTGGGCCATGTGGTCGACCTGGCGCCGCACCACACCGGCCACGTGGGCAAGCTGCGGGTTGCTTCCGCCCAGGCTCTGGAGCAAGCTGGACGACATGCTCAGCGGGGCGAGCGGGTTGCGCAGCTCGTGCGCCAGCATGGCCAGGAATTCGGTCTGGCGGCGGTTGGTGGCTTCGGCCAGGTCGCGCAGCGACTGGGCGCTGACGGTGGCCATCACCAGGTGTTCGTTGGCCTCGCGCAGCTGCTCGACCTGCTCGACGAGGCGGGCGTGGTCATGGGCCAGGACGCGGCTTTCCGACAGCTCCGCCTCCAGCGCGAGGATGCGCTGCTGCAGCTGCTGTTCGCGCAGCAGGCCGGATGGGAGCGCGTCGTCGTCCATCAGGGAACGTTGCTCCGAGCCGCCAGCCGATTCGTCGTACGTTCCCATGCCATCCTCATTTCCCCGAGTTGACGCTGTCGACGCGCCCGTACAGGACGCCGTTCACCTGCGCTGGCAAGGGGTCGACCTCGATCCCGTCGTCGGTGATCACGAATTCGCGCAGGTCGTGGCTGTGGCTGGTGCCGCGTACCTTGACGATCGACATATAGCGTTTCACCACGCCGTCGACCTCGGCGTAGCGCATGGCGACGATGGCGTCGGTGAGGTAGGCCAGGTCCGCGCGCGCGAAGTTCATGTCGATGCTGCGGTCGTCCAGGCCGACCGTGACCAGCACCGTGACGCCCTTCTTTGCCAGGCTGGTCAGGATGCGGAACACGCCCTCGCGCAGGTCGCGCCGGCATTCGGGCGCGAGATACAGGCTGAACTCCGAGAGCGAGTCGATTACCACGCGGCGCGCGCCGGTGCGCTCGATGGCGACCAGCAGGTCGTCCTCGAATTCCTCGGCCGTCATGTCGATGTGGCGCGTCTCGACGACGGCAACGTGGCCGGACTGCACCATTCGAGCCAGCTCGGCGTTCCGCAGCCGCGCCGTACCCTTCTCGAAGCACATGATGACCCCGTTCTCGCCGAGCTCGATCCCGGCGCGCAGGAAAGCCGAGCCCAGGACGGTCTTACCGCAGCCGGTCGGGCCGACCGCCAGCAGGGAGTGACCCTGCGGCAGGCCGCCGTGCAGCAGTTCGTCGAGGCCCGGCACGCCGGTCGGGATGCGCCGCGCTTCGGTATCGACCGAGATGCCCGGCTGGCGGTCTGCCGCCAGCGGCGGCAGCAGGCGTGGGTAGATGCGCAGGCCGGCATCGGTGATGCGGAAGGTGTGCGAGCCGGACAGGTGGGCCTGGCCGCGCATCTTGACCACGCGGATCTTGCGCACCACCGCGTTCTGCTCGTGGTTCTGCGAGAGGGCCAGCATGCCGTCGGCCACCGTCATGATCGGATTGGCCTCGATCTCGTTGTTCTGGTATTCGCCGATCAGGAAGGTGGTGGCAAGCCAGCTGGTCATGCGCGTGCCGAGTTCCTGGACGAAGTACTGCAGGTCGCTCATGCCCTCGATGCCCGGCTTGCCGGTCTGGATGACGGAGCGGAAGGAATCGACGAACACCAGGCTGGGGGCGAAGTCCTCGACCTCTTTAGTGATCCGTTCCAGCACCCCGCTGAAGTCGCCCGCGCGCAGGTCGGTCGCCAGGTTCACGTAGCGCACCGAGCTGCCGACCTTGTCCATCTCGAAGAAGCTGTACTGCTGCTGGTAGCGCAGCATCTTCAGCGGCGGCTCGCCCAGCACGGTGAAGAACAGCGCGCGCCGCTCGGGACCGGCGAGCGCGAACATGATCTGGTGGGCCAGGGTGGTCTTGCCGCTGCCAGGAGCGCCGGTGATCAGGTTGAACGAGAATTCACTCAATCCTCCACCCAGGAGAACATCGAGCCCCGGCACGCCGGTGGCCAGTTTTCCCAAGCTTACTTTGTCGCTCATTTATTTCTGCTCCTGTACATTCGTCTGCTGGCCTGGTGCGGGTTCCGCGGTGGCCGTGGCCGACGCCAGCAGGCGCTGGGTCAGTTTTTCACCGATGAGTGCGGAAAGTAGCTGGGTAAAGGTCCGCAGCAAGGCTTCGTTGGCGGCGGCGGCGCGCGCCGCGTCGACGCTGGCCAGGCGCTCTTCCAGGGAAGCGAACAGCTGTTCTGGCGAGCGGCAGGGCTGCTGCGGCGCCAGCCATCCGTGCTCGGGGGCGACCACGTGGGTGGTCCGTCCGAACAATGCGCAGAAGCCGCTTTCCCCGATCAGCGGGCACAGCTGCTGTGCGATGCGCCGCCACGGCTGCAACAAGTTGCCGCCCCCGGCCGCGGAATCCGGCGCGCCCGTACTTTTGGTCATGTCTTCGTCGTTGAGCAATGAATGCCGCTGATGGGTTTCTGGATCAACTGGGCTGGCGCCAGCACGCGGCAATGGATGCCGAGGCGGCCCCCCAGTGCAGGCAGCATTATAACGTGTCATTCCGGCAAACTGACTACACCGCCTACGTTGTCCCTGAAACATTTTGGTAGATGTCAAACAAGCACGAGCCCGCTAATATGACGATCGCCGAGTGATTTGCTCGATGACCGCGGGAAGAATATGAAACTGAGACTGAGCATTGCCGTTCCTGTCGCCTCGCTCCTGCTGGGTATTGCGCTTTCTCCAGCCCAGGCCGCGACAGGCGCCGATGCGCGCTTCAAGACAATCTACACGAAAGAATGGAAGTGGCGCGTCGCGGAGCAGCTCGCCCGCGGCGAAGGCGAACGCGGCGTCAGTCCCTCCTTCGCACGCGTCGACGCGCCGGCCCAGGAGGCGCGCCGGGTCTACTGGGAAGGCATCCTGAGGGAGCTCGACGGCGTCAAGCCGGCCGAGCTGTCCCCGCGCGAGCGCATCAACTACGCCGTCTACCGCGCCCAGATCGCCGCCCTGCTGGATGCCCAGCGCTTCCGCGAGTACGAGCAGCCGGTGAATGCCGACAGCGCCTTCTGGACCGACGTCACCTTCGGCGCCCGCCGTCCCTTCGCGCGGATAGAGGATTACCGCAACTACCTGGAGCAGCTGGCCGCCCTGCCCGGCTACTTCGCCCAGGAGACCGACAATATGCGGGCCGGCCTGGCGCGCGGCTTTACCCCGCCGCGCGTCACCCTGGGCGGACGCGACGTGGCCCTGGCCTCGATCGCCGAGGCGAAGACGCCGCAGGAAGTGGTGTTCTTTACGCCCTTCAAGAGCATGCCGGCCTCGATTCCGGCGAGCGAGCAGGAAACCCTGCGCAGCCAGGCCGCCGCCGTCATCCGCGACCGGGTGCAGCCGGCCTACGCGAAGGTACTGGCCTTCTTCCGTCACGAGTACGTGCCGAAGGCGCGGGCCTCCCTGGCCGCCGAGAGCATGCCGGGCGGGAAAGCCTACTACCAGTCGAAGATCGTCGAGTACACCACCACCCGCCTCACGGCCGAGCAGATCCACGCGATCGGCCTGGCCGAGATGGCGAAGATCCGCGCCGAGATGCTGGACACCATGAAGAAGGCCGGCTTCCAGGGCGACCTGCCGGCCTTCCTGCAGTTCCTGCGCACCGATCCACAGTTCTACGCCAAGACACCGGAGGAGCTCCTGATGCGCGCGGCCTGGATCGCCAAGAAGTTCGACGCCAAGGCCGACCAGTACTTCGGCTACCTGCCGCGCCGCCGCTTCGCCATCCTGCCGGTGCCCGACGACCAGGCGCCCTTCTACACCGCGGGCCGCGGCGGACCGGGCGCCTACTGGGTCAACACGTACAACCTGCCGGCGCGCGCGCTCTACAGCCTGCCGGCGCTGACCCTGCACGAGTCGGCGCCGGGCCACGCCTTCCAGATGCCGGTGGCGCAGGAGCAGAAAGGGGTGCCGCACTTCCGCCGCGCCTATATCTCGGCCTTCGGCGAAGGCTGGGCGCTGTACTCGGAACGGCTCGGCACGGAGATGGGGATCTACGAGACGCCCTACGAACACTTCGGGATGCTGAGCTTCCAGGCCTGGCGGGCTTCAAGGCTGGTGGTCGATACCGGCATCCACGCGAAAGGCTGGACGCGCGAGCAGGCGCAGGCCTACCTGATGGAGAACACGGCGCTGGCCAGGCATGAAGTGGAGACGGAGGTCGACCGTTATATCTCGTGGCCGGGGCAGGCGCTGTCTTACTACCTCGGACAGATGGCGATCCAGGAGGCGCGCGCGAAGGCGGAGAAGGCGCTGGGGGCGAAGTTCGATATCCGGAACTTCCACGATACGGTGCTGCAGCTGGGATCGGTGCCGCTGCCGGTGCTGCAGCAGCGGATCGACCGGTTCATCGCGGAGGGCGGGAAGTCGCCGTATTTGTAGGGTGGACGGCTATGCCGTCCGCGCGTTCACATCACGCGAGCGGGCCTGCGGGCCATGTCTGGACGCGCGGCCGGCGAAGCCGACCACCCTACTGGAACAGCTTCAGTTTGAGCTGCACCGAAATCCCGCCATACAAGCGGTCCTTGTACGACGGGATGATCCCGACGTTCACGCCTACCCGCTGGTATTCGTAGGTCAGCGTCGGAATCGCCGCCGGAAACCAGCCGCCATCGCGCATCTTCGGGTAGCCGTCGAAGGCCGCCAGCGCCACGCCCACCCTCACCTGGCCGATCGCATACGGCTGCCAGATCACGCCGGCATAGTTCGACCATTGCCGGTCGCTGTTGTAGAAGCGTCCGATCGTCGCCGACGTGGTGCCGTTGAAGCGGTACTCGGCGCCCAGACCCTTGTTGGCGCCGTTCAGGTCCTTGTCGCTGTCGAAGTGGTACGTCGCGAAGCCGCTGTCGAGCCAGAATTCGCTTTTCGGATCCGATTCGATCTTGCTGAACCAGTCCCCGTCCTGCGCCATCGCGGAAACGGGAAGCAGCACTGCCGCTGCCAGGAAGAGTGCACGCATCAGTCGTCGGCCTTGGGGTCGAGATGGGGGAACATCACTTCGGTGAAGCCGAAGCGGGAAAAATCGCGGATTCGCATCGGATAGAGGATGCCGAGCAGGTGGTCGACCTCGTGCTGCACGACGCGGGCGTGGAAGCCCTCGGCATCGCGCCTGATGGCGTTTCCGTACTGGTCGTAGCCTTCGTAGCGCAGCTTCGTATACCGGGGCACGCTGCCGCGCAGGCCCGGCACCGAGAGGCAGCCCTCGAAGCCCTCTTCCATGTCTTCCGATAGTGGCGTGAGCACGGGGTTGATCAATACCGTCTCCGGCACCGGCGGCGCATCAGGGTAGCGCTCGTTCTTCGCGAAGCCGAATATCACGAGCTGCAAGTTGACGCCGATCTGCGGCGCGGCCAGGCCGGCTCCGTTGGCTGCATGCATGGTCTCGAACATGTCCGCGATCAGCGCGTGCAGCTCGGGCGTATCGAAGGCCTCGACCTTGTCGGCCACGCGCAGCAGGCGCGGGTCGCCCATGCGCAGGATCTCGCGGACGGTCATGATGCCTTGCCCTCCTCGAGCAGGCTGGCCAGGCAGGCGCGGAAGCCTTCGGCGGTTTCAGGATGCTTCAGGCCGATGGCCGCCGTGGCCTTCAGGTAGCCGAGCTTGGAGCCGCAGTCGTAGCGCTGGCCCGCGTAGCGGTAGGCCAGCACCCGTTCGTGCTGCATCAGGGCGGCGATGCCGTCGGTGAGCTGGATCTCGCCGCCGGCGCCGGTGCCGAGGTTTTCCAGGTAGCCGAAGATGGAGCCGGACAGCACGTAGCGCCCCACCACCGCCAGGGTCGACGGCGCCACTTCGGGCGCGGGCTTTTCGACGATGTTCGAGACCAGTTCCAGGCCCGGACGGTAAGGCGAGGCGCTGACGATGCCGTACTGGCGCGTGTTCTCGCGCGGGACGTCCTGCACCGCGAGGATGCTGGACCGCTCGTAGGCATACAGCTCGGTCATCTGGGCCAGTACCGGCTTGGTGCCGCTCGGCGTGTCCATGAAGTCGTCGGCCAGCAGCACGGCGAAGGGCTCGTTGCCCACCACCGGCCGGGCGCACAGCACCGCGTGCCCCAGGCCCAGCGGCGCCGACTGGCGGATGTAGATGCAGTTGACGTGCTTCGGGATCACGCCGCGCACTACGTCGAGCAGGGCCTGCTTGCCATGCGCTTCCAGCTCGGCTTCCAGCTCGTAGGCCTTGTCGAAATGGTCCTCGATGGCGCGCTTGTTGCGGCCGGTGATGAAGACCAGCTCGGTGACGCCGGCGGCGACCGCCTCCTCGACCGCGTATTGGATCAGCGGCTTGTCGACGATCGGCAACATCTCCTTCGGCTGCGCCTTGGTGGCCGGCAGGAAGCGGCTGCCGAGGCCGGCCACGGGGAATACGGCTTTGCGGATCAGGGTCATGCGCCCTCCATGGTCATTTTATTGTCCCAACAGCGCCATCAGGCCCGCTTCGTCGAGGACGGTGACGCCGAGTTCTTCGGCTTTCGCGAGCTTGCTGCCCGCCTCGGCACCGGCGACCACGTAGGAGGTCTTCTTCGACACCGAACCGGACACCTTGCCGCCGGCCGCCTCGATCAGGGCGCCGGCAGCGTCGCGGCTCATGGTCGGCAGTGTACCGGTCAGGACAAAAGTCTTGCCACTCAAATGGCCTTCCGGAGCGGCGGCCGCTTCCGGCAGCTGGGCCAGCAACTCTGCGCGCAGCTTCGCCAGGGCCGCCACCTTCCCGCGGTTCGCGGGCACGGCCATCCACTCTTCCAGCGCGCCGGACACGGTCGCAGGCAGGCCGAATACGCCGAAGACGTTCAGGTGGGCCAGCGACTCCAGGGTCTGGCCAGACCCGATCAACTGGCGCGCGCGCGGCTCGGTCAGCTTTGGGATACCCAGTGCGGCCAGCAGGTTCACCTCGTCGAGCTTTTCACGCAGCTGGGCCTTGGGCGCATGCTCGCCCTGCGGCGCGACGCCGGCCGCCAGCAGCGCATTGATCGCCTGCTGGTTCTTCTCTTCCGCGAAGAATTCGGCGATCGCTTCCGCCACGATGCCGCCGATATCGGGCAGCACGCGCAGCAGCGCTTCCGGGGCCTGGCGGATCAGCTCGAAGCGTCCCAGCCACTCGGCCAGGGTCTTGGCGGTCGACTCACCCACGTGGCGGATGCCGAGCGCGAACAGCAGGCGCTCCAGCGGCGGATTCTTGCTGGCCTCGATGGCGGCGAGCAGGTTGTCCGCCCACTTGGTGGCGACTTTTCCCTGCTTGACTGTCTCCGGCGTCGTGCCCTCGCGCTCGTCGGCGAGGCGCTTCATGGTAAGCAGGTCCTCGAGTCTTAGCGTGTACAGGTCCGCCACGCGCTCGATCAGATTGCACTCGACCAGGCTGTCGATGTAGCGGTCGCCCAGGCCCTCGATGTCCATCATGCGGCGGCCCGCGAAGTGGCGCACCGCTTCCTTGCGCTGGGCGGCGCAGCTCAAGCCCCCGGAGCAGCGCGCCACGGCCTCGCCCTCTTCGCGCACGACGTGCGAACCGCACACCGGGCAGGTCTTCGGCAGTTCGTAGCGCACCGGCGCCGGATCGGGACGGCGCTCCAGCACCACCGACAGCACCTCGGGAATCACGTCGCCGGCGCGGCGCACGATCACGGTATCGCCCACGCGCACGTCCTTGCGCAGGACTTCGTCCTCGTTGTGCAGGGTCGCATTGGTGACGGTCACGCCGCCCACCGCTACCGGCACGAGGCGCGCCACCGGGGTGATCGCGCCGGTGCGGCCGACCTGCACGTCGATGGCGGACACCACCGTCAGCGCCTCCTCGGCCGGGAATTTATGGGCCAGCGCAAAGCGCGGCGCGCGCGAGACGAAGCCGAGCGCCGCCTGGTCGGCCACGCGGTCGACCTTGTAAACCACGCCGTCGATCTCGTAGGGAAGCGTGCCGCGTTTCTGTCCGATATCGCGGTAGTAGTCGAGCAGGCCCTGGCAGCCCCTCACCACGGCGCGTTCTTTCGAGACCGGCAGGCCGAGGCGGTCGAACCAGTCCAGCACGCCGGAGTGGGTCTCGGGCAGTTCGGCGCCCTCGAGCAGGCCGATGCCGTAGGCGAAGAAGCGCAGCTTGCGCTGGGCCGTGATGCGCGCATCGAGCTGGCGCAGGCTGCCGGCCGCCGCATTGCGCGGGTTGGCGAATTCCTTCTGGCCCGCGTCGCGCTGGCGCCCGTTCAGGCGCGCGAAGTCTTCCTTGAACATCAGGACTTCGCCGCGCACTTCCAGCACATCCGGAACGGCATCGCCATGCAGGCGCAGCGGGATCACCTTCACGGTGCGGATATTGGCGGTGACGTCCTCGCCCGTGTAGCCGTCGCCGCGGGTGGCGGCCTGCACGAAGACGCCGTTCTCGTAGCGCAGGGTGATGGCCAGGCCGTCGAACTTCAGCTCGGCCGAGTAATCGACGCTGTGCACATCCAGGCCGTCGCGCACGCGGCGGTCGAAGTTGTCCACGTCCTCGTCGGCAAAGCCGTTGTTCAGCGAGAGCATCGGCACCGAGTGCGTGACCTGCTTGAACTCGGGGATCGGCGCCGCGCCCACGCGCGAGGTCGGCGAATCGTTCTTGACCGCCTGCGGGTGCGCCGACTCGAGGTCCTGCAGTTCCTTGAACAGGCGGTCGTACTCGGCGTCCGGAATGGTCGGCGCGTCGAGCACGTGGTAATTGTAGATGTGGCGGTTCAGTTCCTCGACCAGCCACGCCATGCGCTGCTGTACCTCCTGCGGGACCGACACGTGCCCCCCTTATACGAACAGGCGCAGCGCGCGCGTGGAACCGGCCGGGATGTCGGAGGCGTCCATCTCCTGGTAGAACTCGGCCACCTGGCCCTTGATCTCCTCCAGGGCCGGATCAAGCAGGGGCTGCTCGAAATCGTCGACGATGGTCGCGTCCAGGCGCTGGGTCAGCTCTTTCGCGCACTTGACCATGGCGCCGAAGCCGTCGCGGCCTGGCGCAACGCAGGGCACGTCCAGCAGCAGGGTCAGGCGATTGGTCGTGTCGGCGCCCAGGGTCACGTTGGTCGACAGGGTGAACAGCACGCCGCCCTCCTTGTCAGGCATCGAGAAGCGGCCGTCCGGACGCACGTCGAAGCCCTGGTTTTCCAGCGCCTGGATCAGGGTGGCGATGGCCCAGGGGGCGCCATTGGCGGCCAGGTTCACGCCCAGCTGGGCGTCGTGGCCGGCCACGAAACGGTGCAGGGTGCGCGCTTCGCTCATCACTTCGATCATGTCCGGCACTTCCGTCACGGCGCCGATCTCGTCGGCGACCGCGTGCAGGCGGGTGACCAGTTCCGAGTATTCGATCTCGTTCAGGGCCGTGGTGCGGGTGGCCAGCTGCACGCCTGCCTGCAGCTTGGTGTACACGCCGCCGTGGACGATCGGCTCCCAGTCGCCGCTGACGGCGAAGCCGATGTAGTGGATCGGCTTGTTGCCGACGCGGCGCAGCCTCGAGAGGGCCGGCAGCAGCTTGTTGCCGCGCACCGCGCCTTCCACGTTCAAGGGGATGATGCAGTCGATCAGCGGGTCGACCAGGCTTTCGGCCAGTTCCGAAGGCGGGGTGTCCGGCCTGGCGCCGGGCAGAGCGGCAGCGGGCGCCAGAGAAGCCACCTTGGTCGGCGCGCGCGGCGCGGCGGGCGCGCTCGGGGCGCTTGGCGCCGGTGCATCGATGGGCGGGGCAGTGTCGAACTTCGACGCGCCCGGCTCGACGTCCAGCGGCGACAGCGGCGTCTCGGCGCCGAGGTCGAGCACCGGCTCCTGACGCTCGACCGGGGCCTGCTCGAGCTCCGGCTCGCCACTGCGCATCAGGACATCGTCATGGTCCGAGGCAAACGCGCGTTCGACGCTCTTGCGGGCGCGATACTCCTGCCACTTGTTGTAAACGACGACGCCGACGACGAATACGCCGCCCGCCGCGATCATGCTCATTTGGAGATCTGTCATGCTGCTTGTGCCTCAGTTGCGAAATTCGCGGCGGACTCCATGTCCACCGCCACGATGCGCGATACGCCCTGCTCCTGCATCGTCACACCGATCAGTTGATTGGCCATCTCCATCGCGATCTTGTTGTGCGAGATGAAGAGGAATTGGGTATGGTCCGACATCCGCTTGACCATGCGGCAGAAGCGCTCGGTATTGGCGTCGTCGAGCGGCGCGTCCACCTCGTCCAGCAGGCAGAACGGCGCCGGGTTCAGGCGGAACATCGAGAACACGAGGGCCGTCGCCGTGAGCGCCTTTTCGCCGCCCGACAGCAGGTGGATGGTCGCGTTCTTCTTGCCCGGCGGCTGGGCCATCACCTGCACGCCGGAGTCGAGGATCTCGTCGCCCGTCATCACCAGCTTGGCATTGCCGCCGCCGAAAAGGATGGGGAAGAGTTCCGAGAAATGGGTGTTGACCCGGTCGAAGGTGTCCTGCAGCAGGTCGCGGGTCTCGCGGTCGATGCGGTGGATCGCGTCTTCGAGGGTGTTGATGGCCTCCTGCAGGTCGTTGTTCTGCGAGTCGAGGTAGCGCTTGCGCTCGGTGGCCTGGGCCAGTTCCTCGACCGCCGCCAGGTTCACCGCGCCGAGGGCGCTGATGGCATTGGTCAGGCGCGTCACCTCGCCCTGCAGGTATTGCGGCTTCATGTCCGGGGTCAGCTTTTCCTCGAGCTCGGCTTCGACGGCGCCCGTGGTCGCCAGCGCTTCGGCGAACTGCTCCTGGTTCAGGCGTGCGGCCTGTTCCTTGAGCTGCATTTCCGTGATGCGGTCGCGCTGGGGCTGCAGGCTGCGCTCGTTGCCCATGCGCGCCTCTTCCATCTGGCGCAGCTGCTGGGTGATCTGGTCGAGTTCGTGGCGGGCGTCGGCCAGGGCGCGCTCTTGCGTGCTGCGGCGGTCCAGCAGTTCCTGCAAGCCTTCGTGGGCAGTGCCGGCTTCCAGCGCTTCCAGTTCCAGCCGGCCCGCACCCAGGCTGGCAGCGACCTGCTCGGCTTGGCTGGAAGCGGTCGCGATGGAGCGGCGCAGTTCCTCGATGCGGGCGCGCTGGGCGCGTTCCGCGAACTGGGCTTCCTGGGCGCCCCGTTCGAGCTCGCGCAGCTTCTGGCGCGCGTCATTGAGAAGCTGCTCCTTTTCCAGGAAGGCGGTCTGGCCGTCTTCATGGGAACCCTGCAGCTCGGCCAGCTCCATGTCGAGCTGTTCGAATTCCATCTCGGCTTCCGCGGCCAGCTGGCGCTGCTCGGCTTCCTGGGCCGCGATTTCGGAGAGGTCGGCCGCGATCTGGCCGCTCCGCTGGTTGAAGCGCGCCTCGATCTCGCTTTGCTTGAGCACCTCGATCTGCAGGGCATGCACTTCACGCGTCAGCGTGGCGACGCGCTGGCGCGCATCCTGCAGGCGCCGGGTCAGGTCGCTCACCGCGGCGTCGGCGCGGGTGGCGCGGCTGCGCGCTTCATCGAGCAGCAGGGCCTGGGCGCGCAGCTGTTTGCCGATATTGTCGATCTCGTGCTGGCGCGCCAGCATGCCGTCCTGCTCGGCGTCCGGCGCGTGGAAGCGCACGCTCGAAGCCGTGACGAGGTGACCCTGGCGGGTGACGAAGGCGCCGCCCTGCGGCAGGCGGCCGCGGTTGGCAAAGGCTTCGGCAGCGTCCTGGGCCGCGTAGATGTGGTGCAGCCAGTCGTTCAGCACGCCGCGCAGGCCCGGGTCGTTCAGTCGCAGCAGGCTGGCGAAGGGCTTCAGGCCCGGGGTATCGGGCGCCGCGGCAGCGGCGGGAGCAGGCGAATACAGCGACAGGCGCGCGGGCGGCGCGTCGCTGAAGAAGGCCTTGGCCCAATCCAGGTTGGACAGTTCCAGCGCGGCCGAGCGCTCGCGCAGCACGGCTTCCAGCGCCGTCTCCCAGCCCTCTTCGACGTCGAGCTTCTGCCACAGGCGGGGCAGTCCGGCCAGCTCGTGCTTTTCCAGCCAGGGCTGGACCTTGCCCTGGGTCTGGACGCGGTCCTGCATCTGGCGCAGCGCGCCCAGGCGTGCCTCGAGCTGGGCGCTCGCCGCGCTCTCCTGCTGGACCTGGGCGTGGGCATCCTTGCGTTCCTGCTCGACCGCCTCCTGGCGCGACGCCGCCTCGTCCAGCAGCATGGTCTGTTCTTCCAGCGCCATCTGCTTTTCCTCGAGCTGCCGGCGCAGGTTGTCGAGGGTCGCGCTGTCGGGCAGGTTCAGGCCATTCCTCTCCTGCTGCAGGCGCTCGCGCCGGCTGGCCAGGTTGGTCAGGATGTTCGCGGCATTGCGCTGGTGGGCGCTGGCCAGTTCGATGCGCTGCTGCACCTGCATGATGCGTTCGCGCGAGGCATTGGACTGCTCCTGCGCCTGGCGCCAGGCGCTCTCCAGTTCCGGCACGCGTTCGCCGGCCGCTTCCACGGCGATCTGGACGCCTTCCGCGCGCGCGCCCAGCTCTTCCAGGGTCATCTCGGCTTCCCCGATCTGTTCCTCCAACTCCTGGCGCTGGGAGAGCCATTGGTCGCGCTGGGCGGCCAGGGTGCCGAGCTGGGTCTGCAGCCGGGTGCGCGACTCGACCACGAACTTGATCTGCGCTTCCAGGCTGCCGATCTCGGAATTGGTCTGGTACAGCGCGCCTTGCGCCGTGTGCAGGCGGTCGCCGATCGAGAAGTGGGCCTGGCGCATGTGCTCGAGTTCGAGCTCGACGTTGCGCAGCTTGGCGGTCTGGGCCTCCAGCGCGGTCTGGGCCTCCTCGACCTCGCGGAAGTAGCGGACCTGCTCGGCCTTGGCCTCGTTCTTGCGCAGCAGCCAGAGCAGCTTCTGCTTTTCTTCCTGGTCGGCCTGCAATTGGTGGAAGCGGTTCGCCACCGCCGCCTGGGCTTCGAGCTTTTCCAGGTTGGCGTTCAGCTCGCGCAGGATGTCCTCGACCCGCAGCAGGTTCTCGCGCGTATCGGACAGGCGGTTCTCGGTCTCGCGGCGGCGTTCCTTGTACTTCGAGACGCCGGCCGCCTCTTCGAGGAAGACGCGCAGCTCTTCCGGGCGCGATTCGATGATGCGGGCGATCATGCCCTGGCCGATGATGGCGTAGGCGCGCGGGCCGAGGCCGGTGCCGAGGAAGATATCCTGGATGTCGCGCCGGCGCACCGGCTGGCCGTTGATGTAGTAGGTCGAGGTGCCGTCGCGCGTCAGGGTGCGCTTGACCGCGATCTCGGCATACTGCCCCCACTGCCCGGCCGCCTTGCCGTCGCTGTTGTCGAACACCAGTTCGACCGACGCGCGGCCCGAGGGCTTGCGGTAGGTGGAGCCGTTGAAGATGACGTCCTGCATCGACTCGCCGCGCAGCTCGGAGGCCTTGGATTCGCCCAGCACCCAGCGTACGGCGTCGATGATGTTCGACTTGCCGCAGCCGTTCGGGCCGACCACGCCCACGAGCTGGCCAGGCACCTGGAAATTGGTGGGATCGACGAAAGACTTAAATCCCGACAATTTAATGGAGGAGAGGCGCACGTGCTTCTGGCTGGAATGGAGTCGTTAAAGGCCCCATCATACCATCTGTTGCGTAGCTATAAGCCAAGAAGCAAGCTTGCGAACTCGACAATTCTAGCCGGCGGCGTGCAAGGCGTCGTGGTGGGCGTCGTTCATGGCGGCCTCCCCCGCCGCCTGGGTCAGCACGCGGCCGACCACGCCTTCCGGCGCCAGCACCCGGATGCTGCCGGTACGGAAGGCGTCCAGCAGGCGCTCGGCCGGCAGCGAGAAGGCCTCTTTCCTGCCGGCGCCGGAGAAGATGAACAGGGTGCGGAGGGGGCTGACCCAGGCCAGCTTGAGCTTGCGGATGCCTTCCTTGCCATTGAATTCGACGCGCATGCCGCGTACGAGCGTCGCCAGCGAGGCTGCGGCCGGGTCCTTCTGCACGTCCGCTTCCTCTTCCCGGGCCGCCGCCTGTTCCTGGGCGATGCGGCGCATGGCGTCCTGCTGGGCCGCCTCCACCGCCAGTTCCAGCTGGCGCTCGGGCGAGAGCTCGATCGGGGCGCGCACGATGGCGGCGTGGCACTCGGCCAGCTCGGCGAAGAACTGCAGGCGCTCGGCATCCTGCCACTTGACGGCGTCGAGCCACTTGTTGAGGGTGGTGAGCAGTCCCGGCAAGCGCGCGATCAGGGCCTTGCGCTCTTCCTGGGTGGCCTTGGGCTTGACGCTCCAGATCAGGTCGTCCATGGCGCGGGTGGCGTTGTCGATCGCGCCCGGCTTGCTGTCCTCGATCACGTAGGCAAGCGTAAGCACCGGGGTCCAGCGCTGTTCGAGGAAGGTGCCGACGAGAAGCACCACCTGCTCGCCCGCCAGGCGGGTCGCAATCGCCTTCTTTGCCGAACGGGTCGCGGCCTGCTGCTTTTCCTGGCGCGTGGCCTGGGCGATCGGGCCGGCGATCGCCTGCGCCTCGATGCTCTCGCGTTCGAGGATGCTCGCTTCCAGGTCGGCCACTGCAGCGGCGAACGCTTCCGGCTGCGCTTCGTCGCGCACCTTCTCGACGCCGCGCCGCATGGCGCGGTAGACCGGATCGTCCTGGCCGCCCGGCTGCTCCCAGCCGACATTGGACAGCAGGTCGAGCATGCGCCGCGCCGGATGCGCTTCTTCGAAGAAGAAGCTGCGGTCCTTCAGGGCGGCCTTCAGCACCGGCACCTGCAGGAAGGCGATCAGCTCGCGGGTCTCCTGGGGGATCGACTCGTCCAGGAGCACGGTTTCGAAGATCCGCGACAGCAGGTCGAGCGTGGTCTCGTCGCCGCGCGACAGGCTGCCCTGGGGCAGGCTTTGCTTCAGGCGCGGCAGGTAGAACACGTCCTGGGACGGAGTGCCTGCCGGCATGGCGCCGGCCGCGACGCCGCCGGCACTCAGCTTCTCCAGCATCTCGATCAATGGCGCGGGAATCGCGGCCATGGAGACGCCCTGCCCTGCAGGCGCCATGACGTGGGAGCCCGCCGGATGGCCCGGCACAGCGTGCGGCGCAGGCGCGGCTGGCAACCCGGCCACCGGCGCGGCCACGGCAAAGCCGGCCGCCGCGCTCGGACGCCAGCCGCCGCTGCCCTGGGGCAGGTTGGCGATCAGCGGAATGTCGAGGTCGGCCCCGAGCGCAGGTTCGGCGACGCCGAAGAGCTGTTTCAGTCCCTCGGTGACGGCCGCATCGCGGCGTGCTTTCGCGGCCCTGGTGGCGGCGCTGTCGTCGGTCTTGGCGAAACGCTCGCCGCGCGCCGGCTTGAGCCTGTCGTTCAAGGCATCGAGCAAGGGCCCGAATTCGAACACGATCCCGGTGCGCAGCAGCGCCAGGACCAGCTCGTGCGAGGCGGTGTCGGGCTCGAACTCGCGCCAGGCGTCCTGGAGGGCGCGCAGGAAGACCTCGGGACGGAAGGGGTTGTGCGAGGCGCGCACCAGTTCGCGTCCCAGCAGCATGCCGAGCCGCACACCCAGGCTGGCGAGGCGCTCGGAGCAGGCGATGTCAAAGGGACGGCTGATGCTGGCGAAGGCCAGCTGGTCGTCCATCTCTTCCATCGGGACCAGGCTCAGGGTGAGCGGCGCGCCTGTGGCGGGTTTGTCTCGTGACGGCGCGAGGCGCGCGACTTCCTTGCGCAGGGCCAGCTCGATGCCGGTCGAGGCCAGATGCACGAAGGCGTAGGAATTGTCCTTGAGGAGGTTGCCGGAGCGGATGCGACGCGCGGCCTGCTGGGGGTCGGGTCCGGCGGCGGTCATGTCGAGCAGCGCGACGGCCATCCGCTGGGCCACGCCGGGCATGGCGTCCTGCGCGTGTGCGGCCGCCATGGCGACAAGCTCGTCCAGCGCTGCCTGCTGCGCAGCGGCGGCCTTGCGGACTGCGGGTGTCTGGGCGATGGTGCTGGCCATGGGCGTGATCGAAGGGGGTTTCGCCTATTGTGCCATATTATTTCCACATGGCAATAGGGATCATGCATACCGTGGCGTTTTCGCCTACGCAGGTCAGGATCGCGTCAGAAGATTTGCCTTGAGATTGTCGGTGTCCGTCCTACACTGGTTCACGCCGTGATCCGATAGCGAGGGATCAGGCCGGGCAGCATGATGGATCGACCGGTAAGGCTGCGCCAACGGTCGCAGCCCGGCAAGCAGGACATTTCTCCCACTTTGAAAGGAAATGCAGATGGCCTCGAATCAAGGTAAGTCGAAGCAGGGCGGCAGCTCGCAGCAGCAGTCCGACGCCGGCCGCCAGGGCGGCAACAAGCAGTCGGGCTCGGGCTCGGGTTCGCGCTCGGGCGGCAGCGGCGGCACCCGCGGCGGCACGCCGGAACAGCATGCCGAAGCCGGCCGCCAGAGCCACAAGAACGACAAGAACCGCTGACAGGCCAGTAGCGGCAGTCGCGGGCCCACCGGCATCGATGCGGTGGGCCTTTCTTATTGGTTCAGATATTGCGCAGCATGCCGCCCTTCGGCGGGCGGAAATCGCGCACGTCGTTGACCAGGCCCGCGGTCTTCGCATCGCGCGAATTCAGGTGCAGGTCGGAATACTGGTGGATGGCCCACTGCTCGGGGCTCAACTCGACGCAGCGGCGAAGAATCGATTCGGTGCGGGCGTCGTCCGCACGCAAGCCCTCGACGATGATGTTCAGGGCGTCGGGGCGCGAGCCAGGGGACGCCGTCGCATGCGACTTGTGCACCATGAAGCGCGCGGTCTCGCTGCAGTATCGCTCGGTGCCGGACAGGTAGAGGATGACGGCGATCGAGGCCACCGCCCCACCGTTGTACATCACGAACTTGATCGGTGAGTTCGACAGGAAGTTAAACAGGCACAGGCCGTCGCTGACATAGCCGCCATTCGACTGCACCAGCACGTGCGCGGTCTCGATGCCGTCCTCGGTCATCATCGACACGGCCTCGAACACACGGTGCACCATGTCGCTGTTGACGTCTCCGGACAGCGTGAACCAGGCTTCCTTTACTCCTTGCGCTTTGTCTTCGCTCATAGTCGTCTTTTCCCACTGCAAAGTGTGTGGGTTAAGTGTAGCAAAACGCGCGGAAAGGCTTTGCCCGAGGCAGGCCAATAGTGTGCGGCAATGCTTTCAGGCAACCTTCAACATGACCCGCTCTTGCCTCCGGCTGCCCTTCCCTTTGGTTGACATGGAACCAATGCTGGCATATCCTCCGCAGTCTTGACCGGGAGAGCGCAGGAACACCTGCCGCCGAAGGGGCACTACCCACAAACTCTCAGGCAAAAAGGACTGGTCAAGGGGCATGTCGCGCACCGCGCGCAGGCTCACACTCTGGAGAGCGGCCCCGCCGACACGGGGCCCACCGAAGGGGCAGGCGGCGCATGCCGCTATCTCTCAGGTACCAAGGACAGAGGGGATACAGGCGCCCGCAAGGGTGCGCGCACCCCTATTCACTGCCCGAGGATTCCATGACGCTCAAAGCGACCCCGCTCAATTCCGCACACCGCTCCCTCGGAGCCAAGATGGTCGACTTCGGCGGTTGGGACATGCCGGTCAACTACGGTTCCCAGATCGAAGAACACAATGCCGTGCGCACCGACGCCGGCATGTTCGACGTCTCCCACATGTGCGTCGTCGACATCAAGGGAGAGGACGTGCGCGGCTTCCTGCGCAAGGTCCTGGCCAATAACGTCGACAAGCTGCAGGTGCCCGGCAAGGCCCTGTACTCGGCCATGCTGAATCCTGAAGGCGGCGTGATCGACGACCTGATCGTCTACTATTTCAGCGAAGACTGGTTCCGCCTTGTCGTCAACGCCGGCACCGCCGAGAAGGATGTCAAGTGGCTGGGCGACCACAAGGGCAGCGGCATCACCATCACCCAGCGCCGCGACGGCAACGATCCGATCGCCCTGATCGCCGTCCAGGGTCCGAACGCCCGCGCCAAGGTCTGGCAGGTACTGCCGACCACGCAGGCCGCTTCCGAGCCGCTGAAACCCTTCAACGTCGTCATCGTCCCGGATACGCAGTTCGGCGAAGTGATGGTGGCGCGCACCGGCTACACCGGTGAAGACGGCTTCGAAGTCGGCGTGTCCGCTTCCCAGGTCGAAGCGCTGTGGAATGCCTTCGCCGCGGCCGGCATCAAGCCCGCCGGCCTGGGCGCGCGCGACACCCTGCGCCTCGAAGCCGGCATGAACCTCTACGGCCAGGACATGGACGACAGCGTCAATCCGCTGGACGCGGGCCTGGCCTGGACCGTCGACCTGGTCTCCGAGCGCGATTTCATCGGCAAGGCTGCCCTGCAGGCCAAGGGCCAGCAGGCCAACTTCGTCGGCCTGATCCTGCGCGAGAAAGGCGGCATCCTGCGCGCCCACCAGAAGGTCATCGCGGCATCCGGCAACGTCGGCGAAATCACCAGCGGCACCTTCAGCCCGAGCATGCAGCAGGCGATCGCCCTGGCGCGCGTCCCGATGGACGTCGCGATCGGCGATACCGTGCACGTGGAAATCCGCGACAAGAAGCTGGCCGCCAGCGTGGTCAAACTGCCGTTCGTGCGCAACGGCAAGGTCCTCGCTGCCTGATACAGAATAACCAGAACAACCGTTTATACTACCCGCCTCACCCAACCCGGAGCCTTTACATGAACATCCCAACCGACCTGAAATACACCGAGTCCCACGAGTGGGTCCGCCGCGAGGCTGACGGCACCCTGACCGTCGGCATCACCGAGTACGCGCAGGACGCGCTCGGCGACATCGTGTTCGTCGAACTGCCGCAGGTCGGCAAGGCATTCACGGCCGGCGACGACGCCGCCGTGGTCGAGTCGGTCAAGGCCGCCAGCGACATCTACGCACCGGTCTCGGGCACCGTCGCCGCCGTCAACCAGCCGGTCGCCGACGCACCGGACTCGATCAACAGCGACGCCTACGGCGCCTGGCTGTTCAAGCTGGCTCCGAGCGACGCAGCCGCATACGACAAGCTGCTCGACGCTGACGCCTACGGCAAGACCACCGGCAACTGATTTTCGTAGGGTGGACGGCTTCGCCGTCCGCGCGTCCAACTCACGGACGCACTGTGGCGACACATTTTTTCGTTGAACGCGTGGGCGGAATACCCGCCCACCCTACCACTGCAACACCTCTCTTCCAGCTCTCCTTCTTGGCCTCTACCATGACCCGCTCCAGCCTTACCCAACTCGAAGCGCGCGACTCCTTCATCCCGCGCCACATCGGCCCGTCCGAATCCGAACAGGCAGCCATGCTGTCGACCCTGGGCTACGCCTCGCGCGCCGCCCTGATCGACGCCGTCGTGCCTGCGAACATCCGCCGCAAGGACACGATGGACCTCGGCCAGTTCGTCGAACCGCGCAGCGAGGAAGATGCGCTGGCAACTTTGAAGGCGCTGGCATCGAAGAACAAGGTCATGAAGTCGATGATCGGCCAGGGCTACTACGGCACCCACACCCCGAAGGTCATCCTGCGCAACATCTTCGAGAACCCGGCCTGGTACACCGCCTACACGCCTTACCAGCCAGAGATTTCGCAGGGCCGCCTGGAAGCGATCCTGAACTTCCAGCAGATGATCACGGATCTCACCGGCATGGGCATCGCCAACTCCTCGATGCTGGACGAAGGCACCGCCGCCGCCGAAGCCATGACGCTGCTGCAGCGCGTCGGCAAGTCGGCGTCCAAGGTGTTCTACGTGGCCGACGACGTGCTGCCGCAGACCCTGGAAGTGGTGCGCACCCGCGCCGAGCCGATCGGCGTCGAAGTGCGCGTGATCGCCGCGGGCGAGATCGAGAAACTGGAAGAGACCTGCTTCGGCGTGCTGCTGCAGTACCCGGGCGTGAACGGCGAAGTGCGCGACTACCGCGCCGCCGTGGAACACCTGCATGCCGCCGGCGCCATGGTCGTCGTCGCCGCCGACCTGCTGGCCCTGACCGTCCTGGAAGCACCGGGCACCTGGGGCGCCGACGTGGTCGTCGGTAACAGCCAGCGTTTCGGCGTACCGCTCGGTTTCGGCGGCCCGCACGCCGGCTACCTGGCCACCCGCGACGAATACAAGCGCAGCATGGCCGGCCGCCTGGTCGGCGTGACGGTCGACGCGCAGGGCAACCAGGCCTACCGCCTGGCGCTGCAGACCCGCGAACAGCACATCCGCCGCGAAAAAGCGACTTCGAACATCTGTACCGCCCAGGTGCTGCTGGCCGTGATGGCCGGCATGTACGCGGTCTACCACGGCCCGCAAGGCCTGAAGCAGATCGCCACCCGCGTGCACCGCCAGACCGCCATCCTGGCGCGCGGCCTGCAGCAGCTCGGCGCCGACGTGCTGAACACCACCTACTTCGACACCCTGACCGTCAAGGGCGACGCAGCAGCATTGCACGCGGCCGCCGCCAACGCCGGCATCAACCTGCGCCGCATCGACGACCAGCACGTTGGCGTGTCGCTGGACGAAACCACCACCCGCGAAGACCTGGCCGCCCTGTTCGCCGTCTTCGGCAACGGCAAGGCTGTCGACATCGACGCCCTGGACGAAGACGTCTCGGACGCCTTCCCTGCCGCGCTGGCCCGCACCACCGCCTACCTGAGCCACCCGACCTTCAACCGCTACCACGCCGAGCACGAGATGCTGCGCTACCTGCGTGGCCTGGCGGACAAGGACCTGGCGCTGGACCGCACCATGATCCCGCTGGGCTCGTGCACCATGAAGCTGAACGCGACCTCGGAAATGATCCCGGTCACCTGGCCCGAGTTCTCGAACATCCACCCGTTCGCGCCGAACGACCAGACCGTCGGCTACCGCGAGATGATCGACCAGCTGGAAGCCATGCTGTGCGCCGCCACCGGCTACGCCGCCATTTCTCTGCAGCCGAACGCCGGTTCCCAGGGCGAATACGCGGGCCTGCTGGTGATCCAGAAGTACCATCAGTCGCGCGGCGAAGGCCACCGCAACATCTGCCTGATTCCCTCGTCGGCCCACGGCACCAACCCGGCATCGGCCAGCATGGTCGGCATGAAGGTCGTGGTCACGGCCTGCGACGAGAACGGCAACGTGGATCTCGCCGACCTGAAAGCCAAGGCCGAGCAGTACTCGAAGGACCTGGCCTGCGTCATGGTCACCTACCCGTCGACCCACGGCGTGTTCGAGGAAGGCATCCGCGAACTGTGCGAGATCGTGCACCAGCACGGCGGCCAGGTCTACGTGGACGGCGCCAACATGAACGCGATGGTCGGCGTGGCGGCGCCTGGCGCCTTCGGCGGCGACGTCAGCCACCTGAACCTGCACAAGACTTTCTGCATCCCGCACGGCGGCGGCGGCCCGGGCGTCGGCCCGATCGGCGTGGGCGCCCACCTGGCTCCCTTCCTGCCGAACCAGCTGTCGACCGGCTACGTGCGTGACGAACAGGGCATCGGCGCGGTCAGCGCGGCCGCCTACGGCTCGGCCTCGATCCTGCCGATCTCGTGGATGTACATCGCGATGATGGGCGCGGCAGGCCTCACCGCGGCGACCGAAGTGGCGATCCTGAACGCCAACTACATCGCCCGCCGTCTGGCGCCGCACTACCCGGTGCTGTACACCGGCCACGACGGCCTGGTCGCCCACGAGTGCATCATCGACCTGCGCCCGCTGCAGGACAAGACCGGCATCAGCAACGAAGACGTGGCCAAGCGCCTGATGGACTTCGGCTTCCACGCCCCGACCATGAGCTTCCCGGTGCCGGGCACCCTCATGATCGAGCCCACCGAGTCGGAGTCGAAGGCCGAGCTGGACCGCTTCATCGAAGCGATGATCACCATCCATGCCGAGATCGTGAAGGTCGAGCGCGGCGAGTACGACAAGATGGACAACCCGCTCAAGGGCGCCCCACACACCGCGGAAGTGGTGACCGCCGACGACTGGCAGCACACCTATACCCGTGAAGTGGCGGCCTTCCCGGTGGCTTCGCTGCGCAAGAAGAAGTACTGGCCGCCGGTCGGCCGTGCGGACAACGTCTACGGCGACCGCAACCTGTTCTGCGGCTGCGCGCCGATCAGCGACTACGAGTAATCCACCGGATCATTTGCGGCTCGAGGCGAGCCGCAAGTGCGAACGCTCGTGACGGCGGCGTTCCCTGGGCAAATCCCGGGGGACGCCGCTTTCTTTTTGCACCTCCGGCGCCGCCGGCGCTTCCGCCTCATCCAGGCGGAAGGATGCGACCGTGCGCGACAGCGCCAGCGCATGCGTCTGCAGGGTGCGGGCCGCGGCGGCCGCTTCCTCCACCAGCGCGCAGTTGCGCCGGGTGACCTCGTCCATCCGCACGATGGCCTGGTCGACGTCGCGCAGGCGCTTGCCCTGCCCCAGGCTGTCGCTGCGCAGGCGGCCGACGATGTCCTCCACGGCGCGCACCGAGCCGGCCACCTGGGCCAGGCTGCCGCCCGCTGCGCTTGCCGAGGCGGCGCAGCCGTCGATCTCGCGTACCGAACGCGCCGCCAGTTCGCGCACCTCACGCGCGGCCCCGGCTGCGCGCCGGGCCAACTGGCGCACCTGGGCGGCGGCGTCGGCGAACGCCTTGCCCTCCTCGCCGCCGCGCGACGCTTCCAGGGCCGCATTCAGCGCCAGGGCGCCGGCCTCGCAGGCGATGGCGTCGATGGCTGTCGCCACCTCGGCCGCGCGCAACACATCTTCCTTGACCGCGGCCATGGTCGCAGCGACGCGTTCGACGCGGCTTCTTCCGAAATGCGCGCTGCTTGCCGCCGTGCGCGCCAGGCCATCGGCGGTGTGCGCGCCGTCCAGGGTGGACTGCGCAGCCTCGCAGAGCGCGCGCATCGAAGCCGCCGTCTCGCGCAGCTCGCGCTGCCGGTACAGGGTGCGGCCCTGCATGCTGAGATTTCCGAGGGTGATGTCGCGCGAGGCGCTGCCGATGGTGCGCGCCGATTCCAGCACCGTGCGCAGGGTGCCGCTCAGGTTGCGGATGCCGGCGTCCAGCGCCCGCGAGGTCTCGCCGATCTCGTCCTTGCCGTAATCGCGCTCGCGGATCGTCAGGTCGCCGCTGGCCAGGCCCAGGGCGGCGGCGCCGATTCCCTGGATCTCGCTCAGCAGCACGCGCCGCACCGCCATCGTGATCGCCAGCGAGACGGCAACCGCCAGCAGGATCACGGCCGGCATCAGCACGGCGCTGAGGCGGAAGTCGGCGGCGGCGCTGTTTGAAGCCTGCTCGGACAGTGCGCGTTCCAGCGCCGCCAGCATCGCCATGCGCTGGGTCATCAGGGCGAATGCGGCCTCGGGCTTGATCATGGCGTTCGCGCCGATGGTCTGGTCGGAATGCGCCAGCTCGACCACCTCGCGCGCCGCCGCGACGTAGGCGCGGTGGGCCGCTGCCGCCTGGTCGACATAGCGGCGTTCCTGGCTGCCCGGCGGGGTCAGGCGCGCCAGCCCGGCGAAGGAACGCTCGATCGTCTCGTGCTGGCGCTTCACCCCGGCGACCAGGGCCTCGATGCGCGGACGCGAGAAGCTGCTGCCGAGCCAGGTCAGGAGTTTGTAGGTGTCGGCATGGACGCGCTGGGCCTGCTCCGCGAGCCCGGCCGCGCTGCGCATCTGGTCGGCGCGCGGGCCGACGATGTCCTGCAGCGAGGCGTGCTGGCGCACCATCGCGTAATAGGCGCCGCTCGACAGCAGGACCAGGAGCAGCAGGACGACGCCAGGCGCAAGCAGGAGCTTGGGACCGATCTTCAGGCGCGACAGCATGATGCCTCCCCAATGTTAGACGCGCTCTATTTCCGCAGCGCATTCAAACAATCTACGCGGTTCAATTGCGGGAGGATTTGCGGTGGCGCAGATCGCTGCCAGCATGAGGACCTTCGACAAGCCCCGCGCCATGTCGCGTGCCGGGAAGCCGCGGGACAGTGCCGGCGTCGGCTCCCCAGCCACTTCTGATCCGGGCTCCGCCCGGTTACACTGGCGATATGAGAATCGGGAACACTGCAGCCACCCTGTTTGGCCGCCACGCTCGCCTGCTGGCCCTGTGCGGCCTGTCCCTGTTGCTGCACCTGATCGTCATCGCCTGGCTCGATACGCGCATCCTGGCGCCGCTGCCCCTCATCGGCAACCCGGCGCTGGCCGTGCGCCTGGCCGACGTGGCGCCTGCGGCGCCGACACCTGCCGCCCCTGCGGCCGCCACCGCACTCCCCTCCCCCATGCCGGCCCTGCCGGCTCCCGCACCGGTGCAGGCCAGCGCCGAGGCGGCGCCTGGCCCTGCTGCGGCGCCGGCTGCGCAGCCGGCAGGCGGCGTCGCCGCGGTCGAGATGCCGAGCCGCTACCGTGTGACGGTGCCGCCGAGCGCCTCGCTGCGCTACGAGGTGCGCAGCACCGGCGGCGGCGGCGGCGAAGCCCTGCTCGACTGGCAGACCGACGGCGTGAACTACCGCCTCGCCCTCGACGGCATCACGGGTGCGATCGAGAGCGAAGGCGGCACCGACGACGCCGGCATCGCGCCCCTGCGGGCCCGCTACCGCCTGGGCGCGGGCAGCGCCGCCATCTCCTTCGACCGAGAGCGTGGCGCCATCGTGCTGGAGAGCCTGGGGCGCAGCGTGCAGGACACGCCGGGCAGCCAGGACGGCGCCAGCGTCCTGGTGCAGCTGGCCGGCATCGGCCTGGCCGACCCCGACCAGCTGCAGGACATGGTCGACATCTACGTGGGAAGGCTGAACGGCGCCATGGTGGAGCGCTTTCAGGTGCTGGGAAAGGAGACGGTGGAGACGCCGCTGGGCGCGATGGAGACGCTGCACCTGGCGCGCGCGGGCGCGGCGCGCCTGGAAGTGTGGCTGGCCCCGGAACAGGGCTGGCTGCCGGTGCAGCTGCGCGCGACCGCGCCGGACGGCAGCGTGCGCACGCAGGTGGTGAAGGAGATCAGGCGGGCGCCGGCGCCCTGAGGCGCCGGCGCGCCGGCATCAGGCCAGCTTGGCCGCGTGCTCGCGGGTGGCGTGGAAGGTCAGCTTCGGCCAGCGTTCCTGGGTCAGGCGCAGGTTGACGCCCGAGGTGGCCAGGAAGGCCAGGTTGCCGGCCGCATCGTAGGCGACCTGGTGGCCGAGCTGGTTCTCGAAGTCCGACAGCGATTTCTTGTCGTCGCTCGACACCCAGCGCGCGCTGCTGATGCTGCTGCTCTCGAACACCGCATCGACGCCATACTCGTTGAGCAGGCGGCTCGCCACGACTTCGAACTGCAGCACGCCGACCGCGCCCAGGATCAGGTCCGAGCCCAGCACCGGCTTGAAGACCTGCACCGCGCCCTCTTCGCCCAGCTGCTGCAGGCCCTTGTGGAGCTGCTTGACCTTCAGCGGGTTGCGGATGCGCACGGTGCGGAACAGGTCCGGGGCAAAGTACGGGATGCCGGTGAAAGTCAGCAGCTCGCCTTCCGAGAAGGAGTCGCCGATCTGCATATTGCCGTGGTTCGGCAGGCCGATGATGTCGCCCGCGTAGGCTTCCTCGACCTGTTCGCGGCTCGAGGCCATGAAGGTCACGACGGACGAGAGCTTCACTTCGCGCCCCAGGCGCAGGTGCTTGACCTTCATGCCCTTCTCGAAGCGGCCCGAGCACACGCGCAGGAAGGCGATGCGGTCGCGGTGGGCCGGGTCCATATTCGCCTGGATTTTAAACACGAAGCCCGAGAACTTCGGCTCGGTCGGCTCGACCGCGCGCACGGTGGCGTCCCTGCTGCGCGGGGCCGGGGCCCAGTCGACCAGGGCCGACAGGATCTCGCGCACGCCGAAGTTATTGATCGCCGAACCGAAGAAGACCGGGGTCTGCACGCCCGACAGGAAGCGCTCGAGGTCGAACACGTGCGACGCCCCGTGCACCAGCTCCACTTCCATCTTGAGCTGCTCGATCTCGAGCGGGAACATCTCGGCCAGCTTCGGGTTGTCGATGCCCTTGACGATCTCGAAGGCGCCGTCGGCCTTCTCTTCGCCGGCCTTGAACAGCATGATCTCGTCCTTCAGCAGGTGGTAGACACCGCGGAAGTTCTTGCCCATGCCGATCGGCCAGGTGACGGGCGCGCATTCGATCTTCAGCACCGACTCGACTTCGTCGAGCAGCTCGAGCGGATCGCGGGTCTCGCGGTCCAGCTTGTTCATGAAGGTGACGATCGGGGTGTCGCGCATGCGGCAGACGTCGAGCAGCTTGATGGTCTGCTCTTCCACGCCCTTGGCCGCGTCGATCACCATCAGGGCCGAGTCGACCGCGGTCAGCACCCGGTAGGTGTCTTCCGAGAAGTCCTGGTGGCCCGGGGTGTCGAGCAGGTTGATGACGTGGTCGCGGAACTCGAACTGCATCACCGAGGACGCGACCGAGATCCCGCGCTGCTTCTCGATGTCCATCCAGTCGGAGGTCGCGTGGCGGCCGCTCTTGCGGCCCTTGACGGTGCCGGCGAGCTGGATCGCGCCCGAGAACAGCAGCAGCTTCTCGGTCAGCGTGGTTTTACCCGCGTCGGGGTGGGAAATGATGCCGAAGGTACGGCGGCGCTGCACTTCGCGCCCAATCTGGCCGGCCTGGCGGCTGGCGGTGCTGTTTGCGCTATCGGCGCCAGCTGCGCTGTCGTCGGCGGTGAAATCGGTGTCGTTGGCCATAGTCGAGCCTTGCAAAGCGGCCCTGGTAAGAAAACCCTCGATTTTACCGATTCCGGCGTCTGCCGTGTGAAGATTCGCGCCCCGGCCGTTCGGCCCGGAGCGCAAAACCTTGTCAATGCATCATTCGTGGACCCGGCGCACGCCCGAACGGCGTGTTGGGACTTGCTTCGGCGGCGGCGGCGGATCGCTGATAAAGCCGCCGGTCGCCGGCGTGGCGATCGTGCGCGTGCTGCCGTCCGACAGGCCGATGGTGATGAAACCCACCACCCCCGCATTGTTCGACAACGTCTTGCCGGCGTAGTCGCCGACCGCCTTGCCCGAGCACAGGTCGAGGTAGTAGATATTGGCCGTGCCGCCCACCGAGCAGGACGAGGACGAGCTCGGGATGTTGGTGACCACCGTGAGCGTGCCCCGCACGATGGCGGGATCCAGGTTGACACGCTCGCCCGCATTGCGGTCGAAGTCCACGTACCAGCCAGCGTGCCTGCTCAGGTCGACGTCGCCGCCGCTGATCCCGTACACGTCCCCGGCCGCACCGCTTGTCTTGCTCAGGGTCTGCTTGACCATGCTCGAGGAAACGCGCCACTGGGATGCGCCGATCGGCACTCCCGTGTCGCTCAGCACATAAGCCGACTGCACAGCAGTGTTGGCAATATCGCCGATATCGAGCAGACGGCCGGTGCCGAACGCCACCACGCGCTGGGTCTCCGCTGACGTGGAACCGTCGCTGTTTTCCCGATCGATACGGCACAGGGCCACATCCGGACGAGTGGTAATTGGCTGGTTGGTGCCGGCGTCACCCATCTTCACCAGGCGCACCGTACCGGGGCTGGTGAAATCGAAACGCCACATTTGCCCCTGATTGTCACCACCGTATACATAGGTCACGAGTGGGTCGATGAGCGGGTTCTCGGTGATCGCGGTGATCTTGGCAAAGCCCGACGGCGTGGCAATGGTGCCGGAACCGGTGGTGATCCGGTCCAGCACCTCCCCGGTGGCGACGTCGACGATCATAAGGAAGCCCTTCCCGGTACCGACATTCAGGCCGTCGCTTGCCGGAATGTTGTTGTAGCCCGAGGTCAGGAACACCACCCAGCGCTCTGCGCCGCTGGCGTTTTTCCAGGTACCGAATTGCGCATTGCCGAAGGACAAGCCAATTTCCGCCTCGTAGTTGATACCGCTGCAGACGCTGGCATCAGCGCACAGTTCCCACAGCGCACGCGGGTGTTCCGGATCAGTGATGTCGATCGCATAGTAGCCACGCCCGCCTGCGTTCAGGCCGCCGACCAGCACGGTACGCCAGGCGCCGTTGATCTGCACGTCCGCCGCCTCCGGCGAACCGTCCACCGTGTACTGGTGGTTGACGCCGTAGTTGACGCTGGCTTGCAGGTGCAGTTTCTTCATCGTGATACGCGGCACGTAGGCCCACAGCTCCTCGCCGCTTTCGGCGGCGAAGGCGTGCAGCATGCCGTCATTGGCTGCAACGTAGACCATGCCCGGACGGTCCGCGTGGTCCACCTTGTAGGCCTCGTAGCCGGCGCGCGGGTAGAGCTTGCGCGGGTCGCGCACAAAAGCAGGCTTGGCTGACGCGATATCGCCCAGCACAACCGGTACCGTCGTGCTCATGCCCTGCGGGATGGTCTCCGAGCGCGCATATGCGCGCAGGATGGTGTCGTCGGCATACTGCTGCTGGCCACGCAGCCAGTTGACGATGGTGGCGCCGCTGTTAACAATTGTCCTATTGCCGCTCGACAGATTGGCGCACTGCGACAGCGCCGCGCACTTGTTGTCGAACCAGGACTTCTCGGTCGAGTTCATGCCGCCGTAGTCGAAGTCCTTCAGGGTCTTGCTGCCGACGTCGAGCATCAGGATACGGCGCGTATCAGTGTTCTCCCCTACCTTGCGGCCGACGATCGTCGAGGAATTCCAATTTTCGGTCGCACCGACCACGCCCGTGACTGGGTTGATCTTGCGCTTGGCCAGCTCGCCGAACCATTTCACCGTGGTGAAGGTCGCCGAGTAGATGTCGTTGTCGTACTGCGAGACGTTCGGGGTCGAGGTCGCCGAGGCGGCCGCGGCGCCCGACTTCACCTCGATGTTCTCCAGCGCCGAGCGCAGCCCGCTGACCACCTGAAGTGGGTCGGAAGCCGAAAAATATTTGCCATGGCCATTGATGGCGGCGTGCCACAGGTCGTCCACGCGCGACTGGTAGGCGGCCGAGCCGCTGTTGTCGCCAGTCTTCGGATCGGGCCAGACATAGGGGCCGCCACCGTTCCAAGGGCAGCCGCTGGCGACACCCGTGATCAGCTTGTGGAAGTCGCCGCCGGGCGTGGCCGCGGTGTCGTAGTTCGGCTCGTAGTTCATGATGCCGTCCACGCCCAGCCCGAGCGTGTAGGTCTTCATGTGGAGGCGCGTGTTTTCTCCCGGCGCGGCCGGCACCAGTCCGGGCTTGGACCAGTCTTCCATGGCCGGGCGCAGCGAGGTCGTGCCGTCGTTGGAGCCGCCGTTGTACCAGTACAGGGCGACATCGGCCAGGGAGTTGGCGGTCTGGGAGGCGGCGTCCACGCAGCCCTTCGAGCGCAGGCAGAAGCGGCTGGCGCTTTCCTCTTCGTCGTTACTGACAACCGTGGCTGCGGCATTGCCGTTCCAGTAGCCGTCGGTGGTGACGATGGTGAAGTTCTGCTGACAGGGGAACTTTACGACCTGGTTAGCTGCATCGAAATTGTAGGGCGCTTGGTTGGCGTACAGCTTGCCGATCGCGTGCAGGGCCTGGCGGATCGGAGTCGACTGGTTGCCGTTCATCGCATACAGGGTGTCGTACCAGTTGCCGCGGTGGGTGCCGGAGAAGCGGTTCGGCTTCATCATCGTGCCTTCGGCCGCCGCGCTCGATAGCGACACCAGGCCGACGTTGTAATTGTCGCCGATCGGCTGGAATGCCTGGCCCACCGTGGTCTTCATCATCTGGTTGCGCGTCTTGTAGTAGGCATACCAGTTGGCGAAGTTGGTCATCTCCTCGTCATAGGTGCATGTCGCGCCCGAGCAGTCCGTGCGATTGACGCTTTTCGGATAGCTGTCGCGGGTCGGGACGATGTCGGTGCGCACGAAGACCGAAGCGCCCAGCTGGGTTTCGCTGGTCGGGATGCCGTCGTTGATGGCGGCAGTGACGGAGAAGTTCAAGTAGCGAGGACTGTTGCCGTTGTTGGTCGGCAGGTTGACGGCGATGTTCTTGCCTTCCGCGTCAGCTCCCGTGTCAACTAGGCACACCACGGTATTGGTCTTCGTTTCGCAGACCACGCCGCTGCCGGGGGTTCCGCCCACATAAGCGGTCACCGTGCCCTGGGTGCCGATCTTGTTGCGGATTGCGGTCGCCACCTGGGCCGCACTAATGCCACGGCCGAAGGTCAGGCTGGTGGCGAACATGTTCCTGCCGCCGTAGCTCAGCTGGGCCAGAACTTGGTCGCGGCTGGGATTGGTGCTGCCGCTGATCTCGAGCGTCGCCGTTGACCTGGTGCCCGACGACACGGTCAGGCTTGTGCCGGCGCGACTGCCATCCTTCACCAGCGTACAGTTGTTCAGCGACTTGTCGGTGCTGCCCGTTGTGCAGCTGATCGGCACCACTGCCACGATATTGGTATTCTGCAGGGTAATGCCGAAGCTCGAACAGGCCGGTACGCCGCCGGACGGGGTCTTCACACAGGCTGTAAATGGCTGGGCAAGGCCGGATTTCGCGATGATCGAAGCGGCTAGGGCGTTCGCCACGGCCTGCTGCTTGGTGGCGGTATTGGTGCCGCTCGAGGCGGTGACGCCCGTATTTGTGATCACCACGGAGCCGCTGGCGCCGGTGGCGGTGGCGGTGACGCTGTTCAGGGTCATCGAGGCGGTGCCGCTGGAGGCGCCGATGGTGATGGTGCCGTACCACTCGGCGGGCCGGTTCGGGTCGGAGTAGCGCGGATACTTGAAATTGCCGACGTACTTGGCCTGGCAGTTGGTGAGGGCGCGGCTGTCGCACCAGCGCACCCGCGCCGGGTAAGGAAAACCGCTCGGTGCGGCCGCGTTCACCGCGGTGACGCGGCAGTTGGTCAGGCCCTGATCGCTGCAGTATTCGGCGACATTGATCAGGTAGTAATAGGGATTGGCGGTGAAGCTCTGGGCGGTATAGCGCTCGTCGGTCGGAAAAGTGTAGCCGCTGGTATTTGCGCTGCAGTTGTTGTCGGCATCGCACCAGCGCAGGTCGGGAAAGCCGGTCACCAAGTTGGTGCTGTTGACGCCGGCGCCGGTCAGGTCGGTCCGGTTGACGCCGAAGCCGTCGGTGGTGACCGCAGTCCAGCCATTGGTGGCGCTGCGGTTCTGGCTCTGGTAGCTGCTGCCGTCGGCGCGCACCGGCGGCGCGAAGCGCACGCGCGGGTCGTAGTACTGGCGATTGAAATCAGGGCTGGCGAAAGGCGGGTCGCCGATGCGGCAGCCGCGGGTGCCGCCGGCCATGGTCTCGCGCGAGCGGCAGGTGGTGCTATCGTCGACGTAGTCGGGCGTGAAGGCGCTGCTCATCGAGCCCGAGTTATCGTAGAGGAGCATAAGGTTGGGCTTGACCGTGCCGCTGCCGGTCATGTTCAGCAGTGGAAGGTTGGCGATCTCGGTCGGCCCGGCGCTTGCAGGTGCGCCGGGGCCGGCAAGCGCCAGGAATGCCGCCAACGCGGACAGGATGCGGGAAGAGATGCGGTTCATGCGCGCTCCATTCGTGATGTTCTGTAGGCGACCGGCTCTAGATGGCTATCAGGACCACCATCTGGGTGATCACATTCCCGCCACGCGGACCGTCGATGCGTGCCGTGATCACGAAGTGGGTCTGCGGCACCCCGTCGAACAGGGCGCCATCGGTCTTCATGCTGTTGCCGACGCCGACCGCGTTACCCAGCGCGGCCGGATTGGCGGTGGTCCGCACGCAGTAGTTGTTCGGCGCATTGGTGGGCTCCGCCATGGTGCACATGCGATGGATCACGTAGCGGATAGTGTTCCCCCTGCCGTCGGCGACCGAGCGGGAGCCGTCCCAGAATTCGGTGGAACGCACGCTTAGGCGGGTGTTCATGGTGGCGCGATATCCCTGCGCTCCGATATTACTGTTGAGCGCCGCCCGGTTCAGGGTCGCCGTCTGGCTAAGCCAGTTGAAGCCGGCATGCAGTCCAAAATCGTTTGCACGCGCCAGCTGGGCATCGTAGGCGAGGTTGGCGGCCGTGAGCGTGGTCGAGTTACTAGAACGCAGCAAGTAAATGCTCGAGACCAGCAGGATCAGGAGCATGATCAGCATGACCGGCAGCGCGATCCCGAGCTGCCGCACCCTGGGAAGTGGTTGAAAGGGCTTCATGACGAGATTGGCCTCCAGCCCGCGTTGCGCAGCGGGACGATGGTCTCGAAGACACGGTAGCGGTAGCAGCGCCAGTCCACGGTGTCGCCGGTGACCGCAACGTCCACCTGCACAGGCGCGGTGTTGCCGTTGTCGGCGCCCAGCGTCGCAAACACGGTGGGGAGTACAGTGGTCGCGGTGCACTGGCCGGTTGCGGCGTTCGGGCGTTCCGGGTTTTTCGAGCGTGCCACCACCGCAATCCGCAGTGCAGCAATGCGGGCATAGTCACCGGCCCCGCCCGCCAGGCCGTCACTGTCGGCATCCAGCATATCGCTCGACCAGGTGCTCACGCGCATGCCTGTCTCCGGCTGGAATGCCGTGCCGGCGCGGGTATCGAGACCGTATTGCGCCTTGAGCCCCACGATGTTGTCCGCCACCACCTGTGAAGTCTCGCTGGAACCAGGCAGGTCGGTCGCGCGCAGGCGCAGGAATCCACGCTCGACAGACCAGGTACGCAATGCCAGGCTGGTCACCGGACCGAGATTGAAGACGCGCGACTGCCCCAGCTTGTATTGCTCGCCCAGCGCCCCGCTGTTGAAGCGATAGCCGGCGCCGCCGATCATCACGAACTGGTCCGCAGGCGGCGCCGGGACGAGGTCGATGTCGTTGGAGATCTGGGCGATCGAGCATCTGCCGCCTTGCTTTTCCGGCGCCACCAGGATCACGTCGCCTTGCGCAAAGCCGTAGGGCCTGCGGTCGACGACGATCTGCGTGCCGCCGAGGTAATTCTGCAGCAGGCGCATGATCCCGGTTCCCGAAGGTGAACTGCCGGCGTACAGGCTGAGACGGTCGGAGCCGGTCCCGCCGTTTTCAATGACGGCAGCCGCAAGCGGACGTACGGTCACGCCCCCGCGCTGGGCCGGGGCCAGCTGGAAGTTCTCGCTGTCGGTGAGCACCGTATCGCAGCCGACGATCAGCGGTTCGTTGATGCCGAAGCCGGCGTATTCGGCGTCGCCGCTGATCGAGAACATGGCCAACATGCCGTTCTGCATCGAATCCGAGCCGCCCAGCGCGGCTTCCTTGTTCTTCTGCGAATCGGTCATCAGGCGGGTGGCGAAGATCACGGCGAGCAGGCCGATGACGACGCTAACCATCAGCTCGACCAACGAGAATCCGCCTGGTTTGCGCTGGATGCTCATTCGGCCCCCGCCACGTAGGAAACGATTTGGTGCGTATTCTCCGGCGTGTCGGCCTTGCGGCGCCAGCTGATCCTGATGTCGACAACCGTTGGCATGGCCGCGGCGACCGGCACGGCGACGCCGACCGTGATCGAAGCACCCGGAATCAGTCGTGCGGTCTCGGCATGCCAGGCCGCCAGGCGCGCCGGCGGCACCGCGCCGGCGGCGACCCTGTATTCGCCGATGTTGGCGATGTCGGTGTTCATCACGCCGAGCAGCTTGTTGGCGGCGATCGCCGCCTCGGCGCGCAGGCCGGCGTCGGCCAGCGCCGACACCGAGCGCGCCTGCAGGCCCACCGTCCCGATCACGCCGATGGCAAGGATGACGATGGCCAGCAGCGCTTCGAGCATGGCGATGCCCTGCTGGGCGCGGGCGCGCATGGGAAATGGCGGACGTGGACGCATCATTCGGGGCACCTGCGCGAGTCGTTGTCGGCGGCATTCGGTTCGCACTTGGCGGCCACGCCGGCCAGGGTCAGCACCACGCTGGTGGCGCGGAAGTCGTTGCTGCCGGCGTTGGAGGGCGCCGTCAGGTCGATGCGCATCATGCGGCTGGCGGTGCGGGTATCGACCCAGCCCAGCGGCGTGAAGTAGACGGCGGTGTCGCCGTCCGGGCCCGGGGTGACGAGCACGCGGGTCCGGGGAGGCAGCGCATCGGCGTTGCGCGCGATCGATTTCACCCCTGCTCCCGCATCCTGCTCCGCCTTGACGGCGGTGCCCGTGGTGGACCAGTTGCCGGTTGCCTCGCCGCAGGGCGCTTCCGGCGTGGGGAAGCAGACGTCGACCTGCCAGTCGTACTGGCCGCTCGCCGCGTTCGGGCTCAGGACCAGGCGGCTGGCGCTGTTGTTGGCCAGGGCCTGGGCGCGCGCCAGGGTGAAGCCTTCGGCATAGAAGCCGCCGGCGGCATTGGCCTTGGTGGCGGCCAGCCAGTCGCTCATGCGCGGCACGCCGATCGCCAGCATGATCGCCATGATGGCGAGCACCACCATCGCCTCCACCAGCGTGAAGCCGGCGGCGCGCATGGCCTGGGCCCGCGTCACTGCGCGCATCGGCCTTCCTTGCGGTCGACCCAGCACGCGGCGTTGGAGGACCAGCCGCTCGGCACGGCGGTGGTCACGCGGTTGCCGTTCTGGTCGATGGTGAAGGTGAAGCCGGCGGCGCCGTTGCGGCCGTTCGCGGTGAGCAGGTAGGCGCTGGCGGTGGCCGTCGTCAGGGTGAAGGTGAAGTTCTGGGACGCCTGCGGCATCTGCCCGGCGGCGGTGTCGAAACCGGCATAGCTGCGGTTATTCGACCAGTGCTGCTCGAGCTTCGGCTGGGCGCCGGACAGGCCGGTGAAGGCCTCGGACAGGCGCGCGCGCATCATGTAGCCGTTGTAGGATGGCAGGGCAATGGCCGTCAGGATGCCGATCACGGCCACCGCGATCATGATCTCGATGAGGGTAAAGCCGGCCTGGCGCTTGTGCATGCTGTTCTCCTGAGGGAGTGTTTCCATGCGGCATCATACCGCAGGAAGCTTGCATTTCCCTGAGGAAAAGCTGACAAATTCCTGACAGGCGCACAGCGTCCTGTCTTGTCAAGCCGGCGGGAAGCGCACCGTGAAGCGGGCGCCCCGCCCGTCGGACCCGCTCTCGAGCAGAACGGCGCCGCCATGCAGGGCGGCGATGTCGCGCACGATGGCCAGGCCCAGCCCGCTGCCGCTGCTGTGCTCGTCCAGGCGGACGAAGCGCTGGAATACCCGAGCCCGTTTTTCCGGCGCGATGCCGGGTCCGGAATCCTCGACCACGAACTGCGCGCCTTCGAGGGTGGCGCCGCAGCGCACGGTGACGACCCCGCCCTCCGGCGTGTAGCGCAGCGCATTGTCGACCAGGTTGTCGACCAGGTCGCGCAGCATGTGACGGTCGCCTGCCAGCGGGCACGGAGCCAGTTCGAAACCCAGGTCGATGTCCTTGCACGCGGCCTGTTCGACGAAAGGCTGGACGGCCTCGGCGACGATGTCGGCCAGGTCGAGCGGGGCGAGCCGGGCGCGCGCCAGGCGGTCCGGCCCCGCACGCTCGAGCGAAAGGAGCTGGTTGGCCTGGCGGATCATGCGTTCGTTGGCGGCCAGCAGCAGTTCGACCACCTTGATCGATTCCGGATCCGAACGGTGGCGGCCGGCCAGCCATTCGAGCTGCAGGCGCAGGCCGGCGAGCGGTGTGCGCAGCTGGTGGGCGACGTTGGCGCGGAAGTCGTCCTGGGCGCGGCTGCCGGCGGCGATCCGTTCGAGCAGGGCATTGAAGGCGCTGACCAGGGGCGCCAGTTCGCGCGGCATGCCGGCATCGTCGAGGGGCGCCAGGTCGCCGCTGCCGCGCGCATCGAGGCGGGCGCGCAGGCGCGCCAGCGGCGCCAGGCCATTGCCGACCGAGAACCACACCAGGCCGACCAGAGCCAGGCTGAACAGCACTTCGAGCAGCACCAGGGCGCGCAGGATGGCCGCGCGCACCTGTTGCCGCTGCACCAGGGTCCGGGCGACCCCGACCTCGACCGGGCCTTGCGGACTGGCCACCAGCACCGTGGCCGCGCGCACCGGCTGGCCGGCGATGCGGGCATCACGCACCAGGCCGGCCGCGCCCATCTGCGGAAAGCCCGGATCGCCGGCGAGCACGCGGCCGCCCTTCAGGCGCACCACGAACCAGCTGGCGTCCGGTGCGCCCGCGCCCAGCAGGCGCCCGGCCGAGGCCGGCGCGTCGACCTCTACCCTGCCGCCGTCGACGCGCACGCGGGTGGCCAGGCCGGTGGCGGCGTCGAGCAGGCCCTGGTCGAAGGCCAGCTGGGCCGGGGTCCAGGCCAGCAGGTAGGTCAGGCTGGCGGCGAGGAGGTTGAACACCAGGATCGGAAGCACCAGCCACTTGAGCAGGCGTAGGCGGATGCTGCCCATCGCCTAGGGATTCGCCGCTTCGAGCAGGTAACCGAAGCCGCGAACGGTGCGGATCGCGACCCCGGCGCCTTCCAGCTTGAGGCGCAGGCGCGAGACGTAGACCTCGACCGCGTTCAGGGTCAGGTCTTCGCCCCAGGGGGCAATGGTGTCGATGATCTGCTGTTTGGAGACCACCCGCCCGGCCTGCTGCAACAGGTATTCGAGCACGGCCCACTCGCGCGCCGACAGTTCCAGGGCACGCTCGCCAATGCGCGCGCGCCGGGTGGCGCTGTCGAGCACCAGCTGGCCGAGCCCGTGCTGCGCCGGTGGCGGAGCGTGGCGCCGCGCCAGGGCGCGGATGCGCGCGACCAGCTCGACAGTGGCGAAGGGCTTGACCAGGTAGTCGTCGGCGCCGGACTCGAGTCCCCTGACCCGGTCCTCGACGGCGTCGCGGGCGGTCAGCAGGAGGACCGGCAGCTGGCTGCCGCGGGCACGCAGGCGGCGCAGCACCTCGAAGCCGTCGATGCCGGGCAGGCCGATGTCGAGCACGAGGACGGCACTGGTGCTTGCGGCCTGCAGGCGGACATCGGCGGCAAGGCCGTCGCGCAGCAATTCGACCTGCATGTCCTGCGCTTGCAGGGCACGGACCAGCCCATCGGCCAGCACGGCATCGTCTTCGACCAGCAGGAGCGGCAGGGGCATCGGCGCAAGAGCGAAAGTGAAAGTCCTATTATCCGCGATTTAATTGCCTCAGCAAAACAAAAAGAGATATCAGAACGACATTTCTCCAGTAGGACTGGACTGACAAAAGACCATGGGGCAAGCCTACACAGGGGCGACTGCCAGTCTTATGTTCGGCAACAGACGATAGCTTTAATGTACACACATCGCGATGAGGCAAAGAAAAACAGCCGAAGAGATCGCCCCCGATGCACGTTAGAGATAAAGAGGACAACAAATGAACAACACTCAACTTGGTGGTACGCAGAAGCTGCAACACAAGATCCCAGCCACGAGTGAGACTGTGAAATCCGCGTCCCGCCCCGTTGTCAGCTACAGCGGCACCCAGCAGAACGAACTGCTCGGCGCCCTGCCCCGCCAAGACCTGGAAAGCCTGTTCGAGCACCTGGAACTCGTCCCTCTGCCCTTCGGCAAGGAGTTGTTCGAGTATGGCAGCAAATTGGAATACGTGTATTTCCCGACCACGGCAATCGTGTCGCTGCTGTATGTGATGGAAGACGGCGCCACCACCGAAATCGCGGTGGTCGGCCATGAAGGCGCGGTCGGCGTGTCGCTGTTCATGGGCGAACGCGCCACCTGCAGCGCCGTGGTGCAGAGCGCCGGCTACGGCTACCGCCTGAAAACCCAGTTCCTGCGTGACGCATTCAACAAGGGCGGCGCCCTGCCCCAGCTCTTGATGCGCTACACCAACGCCCTGTTCGCCCAGATGGCCCAGAACGCCGTCGGCGGCCGCCACAGCTCGATCGAGCAGAAACTGTGCCGCTGGCTGCTGGACCGCCTGGACCGCTCGGCCAGCATGGAACTGAAAGTGACCCAGGAACTCATCTCGATCATGCTGGGCGTGCGCCGCGAAAGCATCACCGCCGCCGCCGGCAAGCTGCAGGATGAAGGCCTGATCCAGTACCGCCGCGGCAATATCACCGTGCTGGACCGTGCCGGCCTCGAAGAATACGCCGGCGAATGCTACAAGGTCGCCAAGTCGGAATACGACCGCCTGCTCATGGATGTGGCGCGTTAATCGGGAGTTCGCCGGCCACGACCGAGTTGGCCGGCTGCTTCACGGATAGACCGCTCGACGCCGTCCCCGGCAAATCCGGTGGCGGCGTCGTCGTTTCCAGGCCTGGCGTGATCAAGGCAGGCCCCTCGCCTCCCGGCGCCGCCTTCGGCAACCAGGCGCGCACGCAGGTGCCGACATTGTTCACACCGCGCTCCACGCTGAGCGTGCCGCCCAGCAGCAGCGCACGTTCGCGCATGCCCAGCAGGCCATGCGATTTCGACTTGGCCATGGCGTCGGGCGGGATGCCGATGCCGTCGTCCGTGATTTCCAGGTCCCAGCCGTCCGGCTCGCGCGTCAGGTTGACGATCACGGTGCGCGCCTTCGCGTACTTGGCGATATTGTTCAGGGCTTCCTGGGTGATACGGAACAGCGCGATCGCCTGCATGGGGCCGGCCGCATCGGCCTCGTGGTCGATCAGGGCGTCGCAGTCGAGGGCGGTGACGCGCGCATAATCGGCGCAATAACTCTGCAGCGCGGCCGACAGGCCCATATTGTCGAGCAGGCTCGGACGCAGGTTCTCGATGATGCGGCGCTTGAGCTGGACGGTGTCGACCAGGGTCCTGCGGGCGCGCCCCAGCATCGTGACCAGTTCCGGGTGGCTGCCCTTGAGCTGTTCGCTCACCGAGGTCATGTCCATGCCGATCGCGGTGAGGTTCGCCCCCATCTCGTCGTGCAGCTCGCGCGCCAGGCGCGACTTCTCTTCTTCCGACACGCGGATCAGGTGGCGCGACAGCACCGACAGCTGCTCGGTACGCTCGGCCACGATGGCTTCCAGGCTGTCGTTGGTCAGCTGCAGCGCCCGCTCGGCTTCGAGGCGCAGGCCGAAACTGCGCTGTACGAGGTTGTAGAAGAGCAGGATGACAAGGATGGCGGCGGCATTGATGCCCACGCCCGAGAGCACCGTGCGGCGCGACTGTTCATAGAAGGCGGCAGTGCGCGCGGCCAGCAGTTCGTTCTGCTCGCGCGTCATGATCACGACCTGCAGCCGGATCTCGTCCATCTCGCCGCGCGCATCGGCCGCCGCCGAGATGGCGACGATGTCGACCAGGCCGCCCTGGCGATACACTTCGAGCGACTGGTGCATGAGCGCCAGCTTCTTCTGCACGAGCGAGCGCAGCTGCGTCAGGTTGCGGGTCTGCGAGGGGCTGTCGGCCAGCAGCACGCTCAGTGCGCGCAGCTGGTTGTCGATCTGCTGGGGCGCTTCGCGCAGGGCCCCGAGATTGACTTCCGAACCCGACAGAAAATAGCCGCGCAAGCCGCTTTCGGCATCGGTCACGAGCAGGTTCAGGTACTGGAGTTCGTCGGAGACGCGCGCGGTCTGGGCCTGCAGCGCGTTCGCCGAGCGCAGGTCGTCGAGATTCCGGATGAGGAAGACGCCGTTGATGACGAGGATGACCACGCACGCCACGCACAACAAGGTCTTGGAGAGCGGCAAACCGCGCAGCCGCTTGCCGTCGAAGGCAGTGGAAAAGTACATGGGCTTCCTTTCGCGCAACTTATGCCGTCCCGGGGATTATAGTCGCGTTAGCGAAATGTTGCACCGCCGCGAAAGGAAGATGTCACGGTTGGTTGCATACAGGTCACAGCGCTTTCCCTGAGAAAAGCAAGAGCGTGGCACTGGCGCCTCGCCTGCACAGCAGGCATCGACGGCAGTATGCGCCTGCAGCGCCGTCAATACAAGCACTGGCAGAGCGTCTTGGCGAAAGGAAGAGGAATTGCGTTCGCGCGCCGCGGCGGAACCGCGGGCGCGATGGGACAGCTCAGTCGAGCAGGTTGTTCTTCATGGCGTAATAGGTCAGGTCGCTGTTCGACTGCAGGCCCATTTTTTCCATGATGCGGGTACGGTAGGTGGACACCGTCTTGATCGACAGCGAGAGCGCATTGCCGATGTCGGACACGGTCGCGCCCTTGGCCAGGCGCAGGAAGACCTGGAATTCGCGGTCCGACAGCTCGGTGTGCAGCGCGGTATTCGGATCGCGGTCGAAGCTCTGGGCGAGCAGTTCGCCCACGGTCGAGCTCACGTAACGGCGGCCCTGGTACACGGTACGCACGGCGGTCTTGAGCTCATCCGCTTCGCATTCCTTGTTGAGGTAGCCGTTCGCGCCCATCTTGAACAGATTGAGCGCGTACTGCTGCGCCGGATAACCGGACAGGATCAGCACCGGCAGATTGGGCTGGCCCTGGCGGATGGTGCGCAGGATGTCGATGCCGCTCTGGTCCGGCATCGCGATGTCGAGCAGGAGCACGTCGCAGATCTCGCGACGCGCGATGTCGAGGGCTTCCCGCCCGGTGGCGCCTTCGGCGACGACTTCGAAATCGCCCGACGACGAGAAAATCTGCTTGAATCCTGCTCGAACTATTTGGTGATCGTCACAAATGGCAACGCGTATCATTGTCTTCCCTTAAATTTTCCCTGTTCAGGAAAGTGCCAAGTCCGTCTCCACGCCCCGGCTTGCATGCGTTGATATCAGCATGACCGCAGGTGACATTCTAACACTACGGCGCAGCGCATCAAGGCGCACACTTGCTGAGTTTGCATTACATGCAGCGAACCTATCGTGCGACGCATGAAGCGCCGCATGAGGGACCTGGACCAACGGAGGTGATGAAGCTGCGAGTGCTGGTCGGCCCGGGCCGACCGCTGCTCAGGCGAGGCTGGCGCCCTGCCGCAGCAACGCCAGGATGTCCTGCAGTTCGGCCCGCACCTGTTCGATGTCGACGCTCGGTGCGACCGGCGCCGGCGCCGGGATGTGCGCGAGCTCGTCCGGCTCCGGGATCGCGTGGCCGCGGCCGTCGAGACGATTGCGGGCGCCGCTGATGGTGAAGCCCTGTTCGTACAGCAGCTCGCGGATGCGCCGGATCAGCAGCACTTCGTGGTGCTGGTAGTAGCGGCGGTTGCCACGGCGCTTGACCGGCTTAAGCTGGGTAAACTCCTGCTCCCAATAGCGCAGCACGTGCGGTTTCACACCGCACAGCTCGCTCACTTCGCCGATCGTGAAATAACGCTTGGCCGGGATCGGCGGCAGCACGGCCGGTTCAGGTTTGTGAGGTCGATCAGTCATCTAGCACTCAGGCAGCACGTGCCAGCGAGTTACCTGGTGGATTGGTTTCCTCAACCATTCCCTTGAGTTTCTGGCTGGCGTGGAAAGTCACGACGCGGCGCGCCGTGATGGGGATCTCTTCCCCGGTTTTCGGATTGCGTCCCGGCCGCTGCGGCTTGTCGCGCAACTGGAAGTTGCCGAAGCCCGACAGCTTGACCGCTTCGCCGCGTTCGAGCGCGTTGCGGATCTCGTCGAAGAAGGTTTCGACCATGTCCTTGGCTTCGCGCTTGTTCAGGCCGACCTGCTCGAACAGCAGCTCGGCCAGCTCGGCCTTGGTCAGGGTCGGCAGTTCCTTTTCCGCTTCCTTCCGCACCCGCGCGACTTGCATCGCGCGATGCAGATCGGCCGCCAGCGCTTCCTGGAACACGGCCGAATCAACGTCGTTGTTATTAATTTTGAAGCCCTACCTTCAAGTGAAACGATGTTTTGGAACGCGATGCCGAGGCATCGCTATGCACGCAGCTTGGCGCCGACTTTTTGTTCCGCCGCACTGGCGATCGCGGCCATGATGGCGTCGACCGCTTCGTCCTGCAGCGTCGATTGAGTATCTTGCAAGGTGAAGCGGAAAGCAAGGCTTTTTTCATCCGTCTCCAGCCCTTTGCCGCGATATTCATCAAACAAAACAACGGCTTGCACGATCTTGCCTGCAGGATTCGAAGCGATCTCGGCATGGAAGGTGTCCAGCACTTCCTGGGCGGCGACGCCCTGCTTCACCACCAGCGCCAGGTCGCGCGTGGCGCCCGGGAACTTCGAAATCTCGGCATAGCTCGGCACGGCGCGCTGGCGCAGGGCCTCGGCGTCGACTTCGAACAGCACCGGCGCCTGCGGCAGGTCGTACTTCTGCAGCCAGCGCGGATGCAGTTCGCCGATGAAGCCGATGCGCTTGCCATCGAGCTCGACGAAGGCGCTGCGGCCCGGGTGCAGTGCCGGATGTTCGCCCTTCACGAAGCGCAGGGTCGCTGGGGCGAACAGCGCCTCCAGGTCGGCCTTGACGTCGAAGAAGTCGACTGCGCGGGTCTTCTCGCCCCACTGCTCGTCGACGAGCGGGCCGTAGGCGATGGCGGCGACGCGTTTCGGCTGGTCGTAGCCGGCGATGGCCAGCGGACCGTCCTGGGCGTCCGGGTTGCGGTGGAAGACCGCGCCGATCTCGAACACGCGCACGCGGCCTGCCTTGCGGTTGACGTTGTAGCGCACGTTGGCCAGCAGGCTGCCGGCCAGGTTCGAACGCATCACGCTCAGCTGGCTGGCGATCGGATTCTGCAGGCGGATCGGCTCGGCGTTGGCAGCAAAATCCTGCTCCCAGGCGGCTTCCACGAAGCTCATGTTGACCACTTCCTGGTAGCCGATGTCGGCCAGCTGGTGGCGGATCGCGAACAGGGAGCGGGTGTTTTCCGGCGCGATCAGCATCGCGCTCGGGGCGACCGGCGGGTTGGCCGGGATGTTCTCGAAACCGTAGACGCGGGCGACTTCCTCGATCAGGTCTTCCTCGATCTCGATGTCGAAGCGGTACGATGGCGAGGTCACGTGGAAGACGCCCGGTCCGTCGCTACCGGCTTCGTGCGTGAACGGCAGCTGCAGGCGGGTGAAGATATCGGCCACGACTTCATCGGTCAGCGGCACGCCGATCACCTTGGCGGCGCGGGCGGTGCGCATGGCAACCGGTTTCGGCTGCGGCAGGTTGACGGACTGGTCGTCCACCGGGCCCACTTTCGTCTCGGGCGTGCCGCAGATCTCGACGATCAGTGCGGTGATGCGCTCGATGTGTTCCACGGTGGTGGCGTAGTCCACGCCGCGCTCGAAGCGGTGCGCCGCGTCGGTCGAGAAGTTGTACTTGCGGGCGCGGCCCTGAATGGCGTTCGGCCACCAGAATGCGGCTTCCAGGTAGATGTCGGTGGTGTCGAGTGTCACGGCGGTCGAGTCGCCGCCCATGATGCCGGCCAGCGATTCGATTTCCTTGTCGTCGGCGATCACGCCGACCCATTCGTCGACCTCGATGGTGTTGCCGTTCAGTAGTTTCAGGGTTTCGCCCTTCCGGCCCCAGCGGACATCCAGGCCGCCGTGGATCTTGGCCAGGTCGAAGACGTGCGAAGGACGGCCGACTTCGAGCATCACGTAGTTCGAGATGTCGACCAGGGCCGAGACCGAACGCTGGCCGCTGCGCTCGAGGCGGCGCACCATCCAGTCAGGCGTTGCGGCGCGCGCGTTCAGGCCGCGGATGACGCGGCCCGAGAAGCGGCCGCACAGGTCCGGCGCGGAGATCTTCACCGGCAGGATTTCGTCCGTGGTCACCGGCACGAGGCGGGTGGTCGGCACGTGCAGCGGCGTGCCGGTCAGGGCCGACACTTCGCGCGCCACGCCCAGCAGCGACAGGCAGTCCGCCTTGTTCGGGGTCAGCTTGATGGTGAACTTCAGGTCGTTCAGGCCCAGGTAGTCACGGATGTTCGCGCCGACCGGCGCGTCTTCCGGCAGCTCCATCAGGCCGCTGCTCTCTTCCGAGATTTTCAGTTCCTTGGCCGAGCACATCATGCCCTGCGACTCGACGCCGCGCAGCTTGCCGACCTTGATTTCGAACGGCTTGCCATCGGCGCCAGGCGGCAGCACGGCGCCGGCCTTGGCGCAGATCGCCTTCATGCCCGCGCGCACGTTCGGCGCGCCGCAGACGATGTTCAACAGCGTGCCGGTGCCCACGTCCACCTGGCAGACGTTGAGGCGGTCGGCATTCGGGTGCTTGGCCACTTCCTTGACTTCGGCGACCACCACGTTCGAGAACGGGGGCGCGACCGCTTCGACTTCCTCGACTTCGAGGCCCGACATGGTGAGCAGGTGCGAAAGTTCATCCGAGGTCAACTTCGGATCGACCATGGAACGGAGCCAGTTTTCAGAGAATTGCATATTCTTTGCCTTCTTCGCTGCAAATTAGTTTAAATGGCCTCAGAAACCGTAGCGAGCGGCGGCAGTTTTGCTTGAGAAGCGCAGCTGTACTTGAGTACAGCGAGCATCGCAAAGCGGAACTGCAACGCGCAGTAGGTTTATGAGGTCATTTTCAGTTGAACTGTTTCAGGAAACGGAGATCGCCTTCGTAGAACAGGCGCAGGTCGTTGATCCCGTAGCGCAGCATGGTCAGGCGCTCGAGGCCGGAGCCGAACGCGAAACCGATGAACTGTTCCGGATCCAGGCCGAAGTTGCGCACGACGGTCGGATGGACCTGGCCGGCGCCCGACACTTCCAGCCAGCGGCCCTTCAGGGGACCGGAGCCGAAGGCGATGTCGATCTCGGCCGACGGTTCGGTAAACGGGAAGTAGGACGGACGGAAGCGCACCTGCAGGTCGTCGGTCTCGAAGAAGGCTTTCACGAAGTTCAGGTAGACGCCCTTGAGGTCGGCAAAGCTGATGTTCTCGCCGATCCACAGGCCTTCGACCTGGTGGAACATCGGCGAGTGGGTGGCGTCGCTGTCGACGCGGTAGGTGCGGCCCGGCGCGATCACCTTGATCGGCGGCGTGTGGGTGCGCGCATAGCGCACCTGCATCGGGCTGGTGTGGGTGCGCAGCAGCAGCGGTTTGCCGGTGCTGTCATTGCCCTCGATGTAGAAGGTGTCCTGCATCGAACGGGCCGGGTGGTTTTCCGGGCTGTTCAGTGCGGTGAAGTTGGTCCAGTCGGTTTCGATCTCGGGGCCGTCGGCCACGTCGAAGCCGATCGAGCGGAAGATCTGTTCGACGCGCTCCCAGGTGCGCATCACCGGGTGGATGCCGCCTTTCGCACGGCCGCGGCCCGGCAGGGTCACGTCGATGGCCTCCAGATTCAGGCGCGCTTCCAGCTGGGCATTGGCCAGGGCGTCGCGGCGGGCGGTCAAGGCCTGTTCGATTTTTTCTTTGGCGGCATTGATGAGGGCGCCCTGCGCCTTGCGCTGTTCCGGGTCGAGCTTGCCCAGACCCTTCATGAGGTCGGTGACTTGCCCGGTCTTGCCCAGGTATTTGGCTTTGGCGTTTTCGAGCGCGGCCGCGTCGGGCGCGGCGGTGAAGTCAGCCTGGGCTGAGGAGACGAGATCTTCCAGCGATTGCATCTTGTTCTTTTCCTGTTTGTAGGTGGCAGGAGCCACAATCAAAAACGGGGCACAGGTTGAAAACCGTGCCCCGCTCTTTTTGCACCAGGCTCAGTGAAGAGCCCGGCGCTGGTCTTGCTAGCTAACTGACTGATTAGGCAGCCAGCTTGGCCTTGGCGGCGGTGACAATCGCGGCAAATGCCGGCTTGTCGTGCACAGCCATGTCGGCCAGGACTTTACGGTCCAGTTCAATTCCGGACTTCTTCAGGCCGTTCATGAAGGCGCTGTAGGTCATGCCGTGCGAACGCGATGCTGCGTTGATACGGGTGATCCACAGAGCGCGGAAGACGCGCTTCTTGTTACGACGGTCGCGGTAGGCGTACTGGCCAGCGCGCATGACTGCTTGCTTGGCAATACGGAATACCTTGCTGCGACGGCCGCGGTAGCCTTTAGCAAGTTCAAGGACTTTCTTGTGACGGGCACGTGCAGTAACCCCACGTTTTACTCGAGGCATATTAGCTCCCTTTGTAGATGATTAGTGAGATTAAGCGGAAGGCATCATGCGGTAGACGCTCGTCACGTCCGATGCATTGATGTTACGGGTGCCGCGCAGTTGACGCTTGTTCTTGGTGGTCTTCTTGGTCAGGATGTGACGCTTGAACGCCATACCCGACTTGACGGTACCACCCGGACGCACGCGAAAACGCTTCTTCGCGGAGCTTTTGGTTTTCATTTTTGGCATAGTATTCTGCCCTTTTATAGGCAGCCTCTATACGACAGGATTGCAGGTGGCGGCAACGCCGCTCTTGGATGCCTGCTTTCACTTGTCTTGCAGCCGGCGTCACTACCTTGCCGACTACAACCTGCTTTTTAAAAACAGGAACCGCAGATGATAGCACAGGTTTGCAGGGATGTGTTGGGACGGAGAATGCGTTTTGCGAACGAACTCCCCTCGGACCGTACAAACGACCACAGGCCGGGTCCGGATGCAGCTTGCGCTGGCACCCGGGCCCGGCCCGGCATTCTGACGGCACGAAGACCCCTTGCGGGATTACTTCTTCTTCTTCGGCGCGACCACCATGATCATCTGGCGACCCTCGAGCTTCGGGAACTGCTCGACCTGGCCGTATTCTTCCAGGTCGCCACGCAGGCGCTCGAGCATGCGCATACCGATGTCCTGGTGCGCCATTTCGCGGCCGCGGAAGCGCAGCGTGATCTTGGTCTTGTCGCCGTCTTCCAGGAACTTGATGAGGTTGCGCAGCTTGATGCTGTAGTCGCCTTCATCGGTACCCGGGCGGAACTTGACTTCCTTGACCTGGATGATCTTCTGCTTCAGCTTGGCTTCGTGCGCCTTCTTCTGCTCCGAGTACTTAAACTTGCCGTAGTCCATCAGGCGGCAGACCGGCGGAACCGCGTTCGGCGCGATCTCGACCAGGTCGACGTTCTTTTCCTCGGCCAGGCGGAACGCCTCCGCCAGGCTCACGATGCCCAGCGGTTCGTTTTCCACACCGTTCAGGCGCATTTCGGGATGGGTGATCTCGCCGTTGATGCGATGCTGTTTGTCAGTAGCTATTTTGTTTCCTTTGAAAGTATTGAATTTGGCCGGCGCTATTGTCGCAGATTTTGCTTACTTCGCCTTGGCGGCGACTTCGCCCACCAGGCGCTCCACGAGCGCGTCGACGGGCATGACGCCGAGGTCGACATTGCCGCGGGCACGCACGGCCACCGTATTCGCTTCGCGTTCCTTGTCGCCAACAACCAGAATGTACGGCAGTTTTTGGACGGAATGCTCGCGAATTTTATAAGTAATCTTCTCGTTCCGCAAATCAGCGTGAACGCGCAGGCCTGCCGCGCGCAGCTTGGCCTCGACCTCCTTCACATAATCTGCTTGCGCATCCGAAATATTCAAGACCGCCACCTGCACCGGCGCCAGCCACAACGGCAGTGCGCCGGCGTAGTTTTCGATCAGGATGCCGATGAAGCGCTCCATCGAGCCGACGATCGCACGGTGCAGCATCACCGGAACCTTGCGGGTATTGTCTTCTGCAACATATTCCGCGCCGAGGCGGCCCGGCATCGAGAAGTCGACCTGCATGGTGCCGACCTGCCATGGGCGGCCGAGGCTATCCTTCAGGTGGTACTCGATCTTCGGGCCGTAGAAGGCACCCTCGCCCGGCAGCTCGGTCCATTCCACGCCGCAGGCGCGCAGCGCCGAACGCAGGGCCGCCTCCGCTTCGTCCCACACCTCGTCGCTGCCGATGCGGCTTTCCGGGCGCAGCGCCAGCTTGACGTCGATGTTGTTGAAACCGAAGTCGTCGTACACTTGCATCGCTTGCGAATGGAAGGCGGTCACTTCGGCTTCGATCTGCTCTTCCGTGCAGAAGATGTGGCCATCATCCTGGGTGAAGCCGCGCACGCGCATGATGCCATGCAGCGCGCCCGAGGACTCGTTGCGGTGGCACTGGCCGAACTCGCCATAGCGCAACGGCAGGTCGCGGTAGCTCTTCATGCCCGAGTTATAGATCTGCACGTGGCCCGGGCAGTTCATCGGTTTCAGGGCGTAGGAACGGTTCTCCGAATCCGTGGTGAACATGTTCTCGCGATAGTTATCCCAGTGGCCGGTCTTCTGCCACAGGGTGACGTCGAGGATCTGCGGCGCCTTGACTTCGTCGTAGCCGTTCACCTGGTATTTCTTGCGCATGTATTGCTCGACCTGTTGCCAGATGGTCCAGCCCTTCGGATGCCAGAAGATCAGGCCCGGCGCTTCGTCCTGGAAGTGGAACAGGTCGAGTTGCTTGCCGAGCTTGCGGTGGTCGCGCTTCTCGGCTTCTTCCAGCACGTGCAGGTATTGTTCCTGGTCTTCCTTCTTGGCCCAGGCAGTACCGTAGACGCGCTGCAGCATCTCGTTCTTCGAGTCGCCGCGCCAGTAGGCGCCGGCCAGCTTCATCAGCTTGAAGACCTTCAGCTTGCCGGTCGACGGGACGTGCGGGCCGCGGCACAGGTCGGTAAACCCGCCCTGCTCGTACAGCGACACGTCCTCGTTGGCCGGGATCGAGGCGATGATCTCGGCCTTGTAGGCTTCGCCGATCGACTTGAAGTAGGCAACGGCCTCGTCGCGCGGCAGCACCTTGCGGGTGACCGGCTGGTCTTTCTTGGCCAGTTCCGCCATCTTCTTCTCGATCGCCGCCAGGTCGTCCGGGGTGAACGGGCGCTTGTACGAGAAGTCGTAATAGAAGCCGTTCTCGATGACCGGGCCGATGGTCACTTGCGCTTCCGGGAACAGCTCCTTGACGGCGTGGGCCAGCAGGTGCGCGGTGGAGTGGCGGATGACGTCCAGGCCGTCCGGATCCCTGTCGGTCACGATGGCGAGATCGGCGTCGGACTCGATCAGAAAGGAGGTATCGACCACCTTGCCGTTGACCTTGCCGGCAAGCGCAGCCTTGGCCAGGCTCGGCGCGATGTTCTGGGCCACCTGGGCGACCGTGACGGGACCGTCGAACTGACGGCTGGAACCATCTGGAAGTCGAACGTTAAGCATTGCTGTTCTCCAATGTGGCGCAGCGCGCCGTTAAATATTGAAAATATTGAAAGCCGAATTCTCGAGACGAAAAAAAAACGCGCACCAGGCGCGTTTTTTTCAGTGTTGTCGAGCTTCTTTGGACAAAAGACCACCGTACCGCGTCTAGCGATTCCCCCACAACATAGTCGTAGTTCGCGGTGTCATAACCGTCGGTGCCTTTCTCGCTCTTACCTGGGTACTGCTTGAGTGATCTGGTGGGCGGTGCAGAATTCGAATCTGCGACCCCTTGGATGTCGACCAAGTATTCTAACCAGCTGAACTAACCGCCCGATGCCCGCATTATAAGGAGCGCACCGCGCTTAAGCAAGGCTTGTCCCGGAAAAAGTTTCCTGGCGAGCCTGCCAGGATCGCTTCGGCGGCTTTGATTTACACTATGAGCATGTCAAGCCAACCAGCCGAACCCACCACCGAACACCTGCACGCCCACCTCGACGGCGATGCGCAACACGCCCACATCATCGAGGGGCGCAGCCAGCTGGCGCTCGGGGTGGCGCTCGGCATGACCCTGCTGTTCGCCGTCATCGAAGCCGTCACCGGCTTCATCTCGAACTCGCTGGCCCTGATCTCCGACGCCGGCCACATGGTCACCGATGCCGCCGCCCTGGGCCTGGCCCTGATGGCCCAGGCCATCGCCAGCCGGCCGCCCTCGCACCGCCACTCCTTCGGCTTCGTGCGCGCCGAGGCCCTGGCCGCTTTCGTCAACAGCCTGGCCATGCTGGCGCTGGTGGCGTGGATCGTGTGGGAAGCCGTGCAGCGCCTGATGCACCCGGAAGCCGTGCAGGGCGGCGTGGTGCTGGTAGTCGCGGCGATCGGCGCCGGCATCAACCTGCTGGTCGCCTGGGTGCTGTCGCGCGACAACGCCAGCATCAATACCCGCGCCGCCCTGGTGAACGTGATGGGCGACCTGCTCGGCTCCGTAGCGGCGATCGCCTCCGGCGCCATCATCTATTTCACCGGCTGGGTGCGGGTCGACCCGATCCTGTCGATCTTCGTGGCGCTGCTGATCCTGCGCTCGACGGGCGGCATCCTGCGCGAGTCCTACCACTTCCTGATGGAAGGCGTGCCGGCCGGGATCGACTACCTGCAGGTCGGCGCCAGCCTGAAGGCGGTCGAGGGCGTGCTCGGCGTGCACGACCTGCACGTGTGGGACATGTCGCCCGGCCACCCGGCCCTGATCGGCCACCTCGAGATCGCCAGCCTCGAACAGTGGCCGGCCGTGCTCGCCGCCGTGCGCGCCATGCTGCGCGAGAAGCATGGCATCGACCACGTGACCCTGCAGCCGGAAGCGGCCGGCGGCAAGTCGCTGTAAGCCGCGTCTTACTTGGCGCGAGCCCGCACGCCGATAGCCGCGCGCCGCTCCGCTCCCGCATAATCCACCCATGGATTGCGAACGCACCGTTTTCGACACCCTCATCATCGGCGGCGGACCGGCCGGCCTCACGGCCGCGGTCTACCTGCGCCGGTTCACGCGCCACGTCGCCCTGGTCGACAAGGGCAACAGCCGCCTGTCCTGGATTCCCGTCTCGCACAACTACCCCGGCTTCCCCGATGGGATCAATGGCGTGCAGCTGCTGGAAAACCTGCGCGCCCAGCTCGCCAACTACGGCGGCAGCGTGATGCAGGGCGACATCAGCGGCCTGCGCCTGGAGGACGGCCTCTTCGTGGGGGACTACGCGCCCGTGGACGGTGGCGAGCCCTGCCAGATCCGCGCCCACACCGTCCTGCTGGCCACCGGCGTGGCCGACGCCGGCATGCCGGTCGAGCGCTGGGACGAGGCGGTGCGCTGCGGCGCCGTGCGCCTGTGCCCGGTGTGCGACGGCTGGGACGTGATCGACAAGCGCATCGGCGTGGTGACCTCCGAGATCAACCCGGTCGGCCATGCCCTCTTCATGCGCACCTTCAGCGCCGACGTGCTGCTGTTCGAGCGCGGACCGGTTTCGACCCTCAACGACGAGGAGCGCCAGCAGCTGGCGGCGGCCCAGGTGCGCCTCATCGCGTCGCCGCTGGTGGGCGTGACCATGAGCGAGGACATGAAGCCGATCCTGCACACCAAGGATGGCGAAGACTACCCGTGCGACGTGTTCTACCCGATGCTGGGCGAGAACGCCCGCTCCGACCTGGCGAGCAGCCTGGGCGCCGAGACCGTCGAGTGCCGCAAGCTGCTGGTGGACGACCACTGCCGCACGGGGGTGCCGGGCCTGTTCGCCGTCGGCGACGTCACCCGCGGCCTGAACCAGATCGCGGTGGCGACCGGCCAGGCCGCGCTGGCCGCCACGACCATCCACAACACCTTGCCCTGGGCGCTGCGGCCGGCGAAGGAACCGGCGGCCGGGACATAGCAGGCATGCGCCGCGCACAGGGCATCCGCACCGTCGCGCTACTGGAGGCGACGAAGGGCGTCGTGGTCCTGCTGAGTGGTTTCGGCCTGTTCGCCCTGCTGCACCGGAACGTGCAGGCCCTGGCCGAGGAACTGGTGAAGCACACCCACCTGAACCCGGCGTCGCACGCCCCGCGCATCTTCATCGAATACGCCGGCCACCTGGACGATGCGCGCCTGCAGCAGCTGGCCCTCGCCGCGCTCGCCTATGCGGGTGTGCGCCTGGTGGAGGCCTATGGTTTGTGGTGCCAAAAGACCTGGGGAGAGGGCCTGGCCGCCGCAAGCGGGGCCATCTACCTGCCCTTCGAACTGCGTGAACTGCTCGCGCAGCCCGGCCTCCTGACCTTCTGCCTGTTGCTCCTCAACCTCGCCGTCGTCCTGTTCATGGTCGACAGCCTGCGCCGGCGCCGCGCGGCGCGCCCGTTACGCTGAGAGTATGATCGGGCGAAGAGCAGGCCCGGCATGCATGGGAGAAGTCATGGTTCCGAACCAACCCGGCTTCATTTTCGCCACCGGCATCGAAAACAGCATCCCGACCATCGACGGCGGCGCCGTGCGCATGGACGAGATGGAAAAATGCGGCCACTACCGCCATTGGCGGCGCGACTTCGACCTGGTGCAGGAAATCGGCATCCGCTTCCTGCGCTACGGCCCGCCGCTGCACACCACGCTCGTCGGCCCGGGGCGCTACGACTGGTCCTTCGCCGACGAAACCTTCCCGGAGCTGCGCCGGCGCGGGCTGGTCGCCATCGTCGACCTCTGCCATTTCGGCCTGCCCGACTTCCTCGGCGACTTCCAGAACCCCGACTTCCCCGCCCTGTTCGCCGACTATGCGCGCGCGTTTGCACTGCGCTATCCCTGGATCCAGCTCTACACCCCGGTCAACGAGATGTCGATCTGCGCCCTCTTTTCAGCCCTGTACGGCTGGTGGAACGAGCAGCAGCGCAGCGACCGGGCCTTCGTGACTGCCCTCAAGCACCTGGTCAAGGCCAACCTGCTCGCCATGCGCGCCATCCTCGAAGTGCGGCCCGACGCCCTGTTCATCCAGAGCGAATCGACGGAGTACTTCCACGCCATGACCCCGAAGGCCATCGGTCCGGCCGAGACCATGAACGCGCGCCGCTTCCTGTCGCTCGACCTCAACTACGGCCGCCGGGTGGACTCGACCATGTACGAGTACCTGATGGACAACGGCATGCTCCGCGAGGAGTATCACTTCTTCCTGAATAACAACCTGAAGCACCACTGCATCATGGGGAATGACTACTACCAGACCAACGAGCACCTGGTCGACGCGAACGGCATCACCCGGGCCTCGGGCGAGATCTTCGGCTACGCGGTCATCACCCAGCAGTACTACAACCGCTACCGCCTGCCGGTGATGCACACGGAGACCAATCTGTGCCAGGGGCCGTGCGGCGACGAATCGGTGAAATGGCTGCGCAAGGAATGGGCCAATGTCCTGCGGGTGCGCAACAATGGCGTGCCCCTGGTCGGCTTCACCTGGTATTCGCTCACCGACCAGGTCGACTGGGACACCGCCCTGCGCGAGAACAATGGCCACGTCAATGCGCTGGGCCTGGTGGACCTGGACCGCAATATGCGCCCCGTCGGCCACGCCTACCGCGACCTGATCCGCGACTGGACCGAGGTGCTGCCGACCCAGAGCGTGTGCCTGCAGGTGCCGCTGGCGCTGGACGAGGATTACGCCGAATGCACGCCGCCCATCCCGCCACGGCGCTTCGATGCGGGCGTCGCCACGGGTGCGCCGCGCAACACCGAGTAGGCCGGCAGCTCAGGCAGGCCCATCGCCATGACGTGCCTCCAGCCAGGCCTGGCCGAATTCAACGATGTCGTTTGCATCGATCAGGCGGGCCGCGGCGCGACCGACCTGCCCCTCCCGATGCCGGCCCAGCGCAAGATAGTCGCCTGCGATGCGCTCGACCGCATCCGGACTGCCCGGCCGGGCATATTCGTCCAGGATCCCGTTCGAGTCCCAGTCGCTTGCCGTCACCCAGCGCCGCTCGCCGTCTTCCAGCAGCGGCATCGAGTACATCACCCGGCGTTTGCCAGGGATGCGCGCCACGGCTTCGGCATAGTGCAGCACCGTGACCGCATCAGGGCCCGCGCCGATCGACAGGACCTTGCCGCGCTTGTGCAGCAAGCGCTCGAGCGGCGAGCCGGGACCGTAGGCGCTGCCCATGCAATGGGGCGCGACCAGCCAGCCCGCATCGGGCCCGATCGCGGCCATCGAGGCATCGGGGTGCCCACTGCGCCGGCAGGCCGGGTGGGTGCGGATGAATTCATTGAATGCGCCGAAACCGGGATAGGAAGGCGCGTCCTGCGGGTCGAAGGCCGGCCAGGTGTCGCGCACGGCATCGGGCGCCGTGGCCTGTCCCAGCGTCTCCTCGTACGGAGAATCGCACCAGGAAACGAAGGCCATCAGGTTGCCGGCCGGGCCGATGCTGGCCAGGATGGCGTCGAGGAGGCTGGCAGGACCGCCCGGGAGTGGCCCGACAGCGCGCAGCGACACGTGGGTCATGACCGTATCCCCGGGAAGCAGCCCAAGCGCGCTCAGCTGCCTTGCCAGGTCCTCTGTGGCCAGCATGGAAGGCGCTCCGGTGCTCAGCCCTGTCCCGATGCCAGTGCGATGCGGCGGCGGATGCGCTGGGCTTCCTGCGCGTCGCCCGCCGCTTCGGCGCGCTGGGCCTGCACCCCCAGCCAGGCCAGCAGCGGACGGCGCCAGCCCTGGTTCGAGGCCGTGTCGATGGCCTGGGTGACGCCTTCCGGCGTGAGGCGTCCGGCCTTGAAGGCGGCGCCGGCCGCGACCAGGCGGGCCAGCGGATCGGTCACCGCCGCGACCTGCCCGCCGGCCAGCACGGGCCGGTGCTGTTCCGGCAGCTGGGCCGCGTTCACGTTCTGCCAGCGGCCATAGAGGTAGTCGGCGTAGGCGCGCTGCTCCGGCGTGGCTTCCTGCGCCAGCGCCGCATAGCCCGGGCAGTCGTCGAAATCGAGGCTGGCCACGCGCGCGGCGCAGCGCACCAGTTCGACCTGGGCCACGTAGTCGGGGCGGCCGGTGGCCGTGGTGGCCAGGCGTGCGCTGCGGAAACCCGCGTCGCTGGCTGCCGTATGGCCTTTCAGATAATCGTCGACCGAACCGTCGAGGGAACCCTTCGCATCCGCCTGCCAGTCGGGCGGCAGCGGCTTGCCGGAACAGGCGGTGAGAAGCGCAAGCGTGAGGATGGCAAAGATTCTCATGGCAGCTTGATCTCCTGGTTGCTGCGGGCGAAGGGCCACTTGCGGTTGATCTCGTCGACCAGGCGGTTCACCTTGCGCAGGCTGGCGTCGACCTCGCCGCGCAGCGCGCCCAGGTCTTGCGTGGCGACGCGCGCATTGGCGCCGACGGCCTGGGCCTCGACCAGCACGGCGTCCACCTTCTTCAGCGTGTTGCTGGCGTCCTGCAGCACGGTGTTGAGCTGGCGGACCGCGGCCTGGGCGTCGTCCATCACCCCTTCCTTGCCGTAGACGCGGCGCTCGGTCTTGTCGAGCAGCGAATTGATGCGGTCGAGCGCCTCGCGCAGCTTGCGCGCTTCCACGTCGCTGCCCATCACACCGCCCAGCACGCCGGCCGGGCCGGACATCCGGCCGGTCACGGCATTGATGTTGGCCAGGCTGGCGTTGATGTCGGAGTCGGTCGCCGTCATCGTTTCCAGGTTTTCCAACAGCGAGCGGGCGGTGGCGACGATGCGCGGGATCTCGGCGGTGGCGTCGCCGCGCAGCACGGAGCGCACGGCGCCCGCCGGCAGCGGCGGGTCGTTGAGCAAGCCCGTGAAGGCGCGCAGTCGGGTCTCGCCCACGATGCTCGACTCCAGCGTGAACACGCTCGAGGTACGCAGCCATTTCGCATCCTTGCTCTGGACGTCGACCAGGATCCGCACCTTGCCCTCGGGCGAGAGCTCGACCTGGCTCACGCGCCCGATCGGGAATCCGGCGAAGGTCATGTCCATGCCGGGAATGACGCCGGACGAGTCGTCGGTCTCCAGCACCAGGCGCTGGGTCGGCTCGAACACGCCGCGCGCGTGCATCACGTAGCCGATGAAGGAGACGACCAGGATGCCGATGGCCACCAGCAGGATCATCGCTTTGAGTTCGACGTGTTTCGGTTCGTCCGGCAAGGGTTCGGTCATGACTTCCTGTTCTTCTTAGATGTATTTGAGGGCGAGCGAGGCCGCTTCGATCAGGAGCAGCACGAACAGCAGGCGCAGCGCGCCCGGCTGCACGGTGAAGTTCACGCGGCGCGGATAGCGCTGCAGTTCCAGGATGGCGGCGGTCGGGATCAGGGCCACGGCCAGGCCGAAGAACACGGTCTTGAGCACGAAGCCGACCGTCACCGTGGGCGAGAAGACACGGCCGACGGTGCGGGTGTAGTCGGACAAGCCCCAGGGCAGGAGGCCATACACGTTCACGTAGGCCAGCACCAGCACGATGGTGCTCGTCACTATCGCCATGCTCAGCACGCCGAAGGAGTTCGCGAGCAGCTGCGGCACCATGTCGCGCCGCAGCCGGCGCAGGGCTTCGTCGTTGGCGGCCTGCGGCGACATGCCGGCGCGCGCCAGGCCCAGCGCCGAGACATCGAAGGCCATGCTGGCGCGCAGGGCCACGAACATCGCGGCGGAGAGCGGAATCAGCTCCAGCACAAGCACCCGCACCACCATCTCCAGCGCGAAGTGCGACAGGCCGTAGCTCCTGGCCGTCACCAGCACGATGCGGATGATGACGAGGCTGATCAGGGCGGACGCCAGCGCGAACCAGGGCAGCACCTGCCAGGTGCTGGTATAGATGTAGCGCGCGGCCGACAGGCGGTTCTCGCGGTTGTAGGTGGAGGGCGACAGGGCCATCACGATGGCCACCGCGCCCAGGTGCACCATATACCACCAGCTGCGCAGGTAGCGCAGGGCGGCGAGTCCCCACAGGCTGGGGCGGGCGTAGAGATCGAGGGTTCGGCGCATGATGTCAATATGATACAAATAGTGGCAGCCGTGCCGGATTTTTGTATCGAATTGATACGGCCAGGCCTCTCATTGACGGCGCGCCTCCATCACCCCCTTCACCTCCCCGATCGCGCCCAGCGCCTTGTTCAGCTGCGCCGTCGACCCGATCTCCGCGGTGAACACCATGCGCGCCTGTCCCTTGCTGCTCTGGGTATTCACGCCGATGACGTTGATCTTCTCGCGCATGAACACGTCCGAAATATCGCGCAGCAGGCCCTGCCTGTCCATCGCCAGGATGAACAGGTCGACCGGGTAGACGGTCTCCAGCCCGGCCGAACCCCATTCGGTCTGGATCACGCGTTCGGGCGCCTTGGCGCGCATCTCGGCGAAGTTCTTGCAGCTCAGGCGGTGGATGGAGACGCCCTTGCCGCGCGTGACGAAGCCGCAGATCGGGTCCGGCGGCGCGGGCTTGCAGCACTTGGCCAGCATCGTCATCAGGCCCTCGGTGCCGACCACCAGCACGCCCGACTTGGCGCCCTGCTCCACGCTCGAGGCGCGGCTCTTGTTGACCACCGCCTCGTCGACCTGGGGCGGCGCCTCCACGGTGTCATGCAGTGCAGCTTCCACATGGCGCAGGCTGAACTTCTCCTTGCCGACCTGGATGAACAGCTCGTCGACTTTCGCAAAGCCCAGCTTGTGCGCCAGTGCTTCCAGGTTGACGGCGGTCTTGCCTTCGCGCTGCAGGGATTTTTCGACCAGCGCGCGGCCGGTAGCCAGGGTCTCTTCCTGCTCCATCGCATGGAACCAGGCGCGGATCTTGGAACGGGTACGGCTGCTGACCGTGTAGCCGGGGCTGAGCCAGTCGCGCGAGGGTCCCGCACTGCCGGCCGGGCCCTTGGCCGTGATGATCTCGCAGGTCTGGCCATTCCTCAGCGGCGTATTCAGGGGCACCATCACGCCGTCGATCTTGGCGCCGCGGCAGCGGTGGCCGACCTCGCTGTGCAGGTGGTAGGCGAAGTCGATCGGGGTCGCGCCCTGCGGCAGTTCCAGCACCCGCGCCTGCGGCGTCAGCACGAAGATGCGGTCGTCCAGCGTGGCGGCCTTGAGCTTCTCGACCCATTCCTTCTGCAGGTCTTCCTGGCCCGCGACCACGTCGGCCACGTCGCTCTTCCAGGCCAGCAGCTGGCGCAGCCAGGCGATCTTCTCGTCGTACTTCTGGCTCTTGAAGCTCGATCCGCCCTCTTCCTTGTAGCGCCAGTGCGCGGCCACGCCGTACTCGGCGAAGTTGTGCATTTCCTGGGTGCGGATCTGCACTTCCAGCGGCCGCCCGTCCTCGGCGGTGACGACCGTGTGCAGCGACTGGTAGCCGTTGGGCTTGGGGCGCGAGATGTAGTCGTCGAATTCCTTCGGGATCGGGGTCCAGATGTTGTGCACGATGCCGAGCACCGTGTAGCAGGTCTTCACGTCCGGGACGATCACGCGGAAGGCGCGCACGTCGTAGAGCGAGGAGAAATCGAGGTCTTTCCCCCGCATCTTGTTGTAGATGCTGTAGATGTGCTTGGGCCGGCCCGAGACCTCGGCCTTGATGCCGGCCGCCGCCAGCTCGCCCTGCAGGCGGGCGATCGAGGACTCGACGAAGCCCTCGCGCTGCATGCGCTTCTCTTCCAGCATCTTGGCGATGCGTTTATAGGTGTCCGGCTCGATGAAGCGGAAGGACAGGTCTTCCAGCTCCCACTTCAGCTGCCAGATCCCGAGCCGGTTCGCCAGCGGCGCATAGAAGTCCAGCACCTCGCGGCCATAGGCGCGGGTGACGTCGTCGAAGCGCTTCTGCTCGGCGAAGTAACGCAGGGTGGTGGCGCAGGAGGCCAGGCGCATCAGCACGACGCGCATGTCCGAGGCCATCGCCAGCAGCATCTTGCGCAGGGTTTCCACCTGCGCGGCGGCCTGCTGGGCGGCGTTTTTCCCGCTGCCGATCTGCTCCTTGCCGGCCGTGAGGTCGCGCAGCTTGATCAGCTGGTAGACGCCCTGCACCAGGTCGGACACCTCCTTGCCGAAGCGTTCCTCGAGAGAACCCGCTACGGCAGGGTCCATCATCGCCAGCTCGAACAGCAGGCCGGCGATGCGGGTCTCGGCATCGGTGCTCAGGTAGGAGAGCGTGCCGGCCACGCCGAGCGAGAACTCGAAGGCGTTCTGGCCGGTCCCGGCATTGCGCTCGCCATAGGCGACGTTGGCGTAATCGAGCGCAGTCTGCACGCGCGCGCAGTCCTCGACGCTCAGGCCCTGCACCAGCTGCGTGCTGGCGTCTCCCAGTAAAACAGTTGATACCATTAATACGGATTTCTTAACGCAGTGCGGCGGTGACGCAGACCTCGACCAGGCATGCGGGATTGGCCAGCCTGGCCTCGACGGTGGCGCGCGGCGGGGTGTGGCCCTGCGGGACCCACTCGTCCCAGACCGTGTTCATTCCGGCGAAGTGCGCCATGTCGGCGATGAAGATCTGGCACATCAGGATGCAGGACTTGTCGCTGCCGGCTTCGTTCAGCAGGCGGTCGACGTGGCCCAGCACTTCGCGCATCTGGCCCTCGATGTCCTGGCTGGTGTCTTCGGCGATCTGGCCGGCCAGGTAGACGGTCTCGTTGTGGATGGCGGTTTCGGAGAGGCGCTTGCCTACGTGGAGTCGTTTGATTTCCATAGTTGCTTTCTTCTGGTTGAACGTGGCGCGGCCCGCTAGGAGGCGCCGAGTAAAAATTCGCGTGCGATCGCAATCTGCCCGGGCTGCACGAAGGTCGGCGCGTGGCCGACGCCCGGAATCTCGACCAGGCGCGGCTTCGGCCCGCGTGCGCACATGGCTTGCGCGGTCTCGTGCGAGAGCAGGTCGGACAGCTCGCCGCGCACCAGCAGGGTCGGGCAGCGGATCGCATCCCAGGCCGCCCACAGCGCCGCCTCGTCGCCCGCAGCGCTCTCCGGCGTGATGGCGCGGAAGGGCTGGGCCAGGCCCAGGTCGTAGTGGCGCACCCACTGGCCGTCCTGGTCCTGGCGCAGCACGTCGCCGGCCAGCTTGCGCCACTCTTCGTCGCTGTGCGGGCCGAAGGACACCGACACCGCCTTCACGTAGTTCGCGCCGGTGTCGAAGTCCGGGAAGCGGATGTCCTGGCCGATGTACTCGCCGATGCGGGCGATCGCCGCGCCGTCGAGCACCGGGCCGATGTCGTTCAGGACCAGCTTGCGGATCGGCGTCCCGGGGAGCGAGGCCAGGATCATGCCGATCAGGCCGCCCATCGAGGTGCCGAACCAGTGCACGCCCAGCGCGTCGTCCCGGGTCACGCGCGCGATCAGCGTCACCATGTCGGCGACGTACTGCGGCACCGTGTAGTACTGCGGGTCGCGCAGGCGGTCGGACCTGCCGCGGCCGACCACGTCGGGGCAGACCACGCGGTAGTGGCTGCTCAGGTCGCGCGCGAGATGGTCGAAATCGTCGGCCACGCGGGTGACGCCATGCACGCACACCAGCACCCTCGGATTGTCCGGGTCGCCCCACTCCTTGTAGGCCATGCGGTGCAGGCCGGCGGGCGAACTGCACTGCACGCTGTTTAATCTGGCTTCGCTCATCCCCGGTCCCGTCATGGCAATATTGTCTGATCATTCGGTGCAATGCACCACGCAGTTCACCATTCTAGCTGGCGTTGCGATTAGAATTCTACCAATTCTGAGGAAGCAACCCGATTACTCCCACCTTGAGGACACAATGAAATCCAGTATGCTCAGCGGTAAAACCGCCCTCGTCACCGGCTCGACCTCCGGCATCGGTCTCGGCATCGCCCGTTCCCTGGCCGAACAGGGCGCCAATATCGTCTTCAACGGCTTCGGCGACGCCCGGCAGATCGAGAAGCTGTATACCGACGTGGGCAGCGAATTCGGCGTGCAGACCGCCTATCACAACGCCGACATGAGCAAGCCCGCCGAGATCGAAGCCATGATGAAGTTCGCGGCCGAGAAATTCGGCGGCGTCGACATCCTGGTCAACAATGCCGGCATCCAGCACGTGGCCAATGTCGACGAGTTCCCGGTCGAGAAGTGGGACGCCATCCTCGCCATCAACCTGACCTCGGCCTTCCACACCACCCGCCTGGCCCTGCCCGGCATGAAGCAGAAGAACTGGGGACGCATCATCAACCTGGCCTCGGTCCATGGCCTGGTGGGGTCCGCCGGCAAGTCGGCCTACGTCGCGGCCAAGCACGGCCTGGTGGGCTTCACCAAGGTCACCGCGCTGGAGAACGCGCACACGGGCGTGACCTGCAATGCGATCTGCCCGGGCTGGGTCCTGACCCCGCTGGTCCAGAAGCAGGTCGACGACCGCGCCGCCCGCGACGGCTTGTCAAACGACGCCGCCCGCAAGGCTCTGCTGGCCGAAAAGCAGCCATCCGGCGAATTCGTCACGCCCGAAGAACTGGGCGCGCTGGCCGTGTTCTTCTGCAGCCCGGCCGGCGACCAGGTGCGCGGCGTGGCCTGGAACATGGACGGCGGCTGGGCCGCGCAGTGAGCCGCTGGTGACAGACCGCCTCGACGAAGAACTGCTGCGCGACGCCTGCCTGGACCTGGCCCGCGTGGTGCTCGCGGCCGGCCAGCCGCAAATCTCGAACGACATCCTCGAGACCCTGGCCGACCGCTTCTACCGCGAAGTCGTCGATTTCGCGCCCGGCATCGCCCGCGCCGGACGCGACCCCAACCTGCTGGCGCGCGCCGTCCACTACCTGATCGACGCCCACGCCCTGCCCCTCATGGGCACCGACATGGAATGGTTCCGCCAGGCCCTCGTGTGCCTGGTCGAACTCGCCGTGCCGGGGGTCGCCCTGTCCGACAAGGGCGGCGCCTTCCTGCGCGACGTTCAATTTGGTCTCGAGCAGTCGCTGGGCGACCTGGAACAATAATCACGTAGGGTGGACCGGGCCACGAGAGGCGGCTTCGCCGTCCGCGCGCTCAACCGGCCGGCGATCAATCACGTCGCATCCATTCCACGCATAATTTAAACGCGCGGACGGGAGGACCCGTCCATCCTACAAAAGAAAGAAACCAATGCGACTCCGCGCTACCTTGCTCGCCCTCTCCCTCATCCTCGCACTCGGCCAAGCCCAGGCCGCACCCGCCCCAGTCCTGATCACCGCCGACAAGGTCTGGACCGGCGACGGCGCACCCCACGCCGGCTGGAGCGTACTGGTCGACGGTGGCCGTATCCAGGCGGTCGGCCCGGCCGACAAGATGACGGTACCCGCCAACGCCGAGCGCATCGTCCTCCCCGGGAAAACACTCATACCAGGCATGATCGACCTGCACTCCCACGTGCTGCTCCACCCCTACAACGAGACCAGCTGGGACGACCAGGTGATCAAGGAGCCGGTCGCCTACCGCATCATGCTGGCCGGCCGCCATGCGGCCGCCACCCTGCAGGCCGGCTTCACCACCCTGCGCGACCTCGGCACCGAAGGCGCGGACTACGCCGACGCCGGCATCAAGCGCGCCATCGACGAGGGCGTGGCGCCCGGGCCGCGCCTGTTCATCGCCACCAAAGCCATCGTCGCGAGCTACAGCTACGGCCCGGCCGAACGCAGCTACCGTCCCGACATGGAGATTCCCTACGGCGCCCAGCCAGCCACCGGCATCGACGAAGTGACGAAGGCGGTGCGCGAGCAGTCGGCGCGCGGCGCGGACTGGATCAAGATCTACGGCGACTACCGCACCGGCATCGACGGCACGGCGCGTCCGACCTTCACCATGGAAGAGTTGAAGGCCATGGTCGCCGCCACCCGCGTCACCGGCCGCAAGGTCGCCGTGCACGCCAGCAGCGACGAGGCGATCCGGATGGCGGTGCTGGCCGGCGCCGACACCATCGAGCACGGCTACGGCGCCCTTGAGTCCACCTTCAGGCTGATGAAGGAGCGCGGCGTCGCCTACATCCCGACCCTGACCGCGCCGGAAGCGACCGGCGAATACTTCCAGAAGCACGTGCGCGGCGGCGCGCCCACGCCCGCCATGCAGCAGGCGGCGCGCGCCTTTGCGCTGGCCCGCAAGGTCGGCGTCACCATCGGCAACGGCAGCGACGTCGGCGTGTTCGCGCACGGGACCAATGCGCGCGAGCTTACCTGGATGGTCAAGCTGGGCATGTCGCCGATGGAAGCGATGCGCGCGGCCACCGTGGTCGCCGCCGATATCCTCGGCAAGTCGAAGGACCTGGGCCAGCTCAAGGCCGGCCTGCTGGCGGACGTGGTGGCGGTCGACGGCGACCCGACCCAGGACATCGCGGCGGCAGGCAAGGTGAGCTTCGTCATGAAGGGCGGCGAGGTCGTTCGTCGCCCCTGATGCCGCGATGCGGCTATACCTCGGAATAAGGGAAAGGCATATCTCAGCGCAAGATATAAGGCCTGCGGATATCCACAATAGATAAACCAGGCGGCTTCATCGAAGATGGCAACACCACAAACTTCTCTGAGAAGAGTTGCCATGAAAAAGCCTTTTTATAAAGTCCTGTACGTCCAGGTGCTGTTCGCCATCGTTCTCGGCGTGCTGCTCGGGGTATTCCACCCCGAACTGGGCGCCAAGATGAAGCCTTTGGGAGACGGCTTCATCAAACTGATCAAGATGATCATCGCCCCCGTGATCTTCTGTACCGTCGTCGCCGGCATCGCCGGCATGCAGGACATGAAAAAGATCGGCCGCGTCGGCGGCAAGGCCCTGCTCTACTTCGAAATCGTCTCGACCTTCGCCCTGGCCATCGGCCTGGTGGTGGCCAATGTGCTCAAGCCGGGCGCCGGCTTCAACGTCGACGTCGCCCACCTCGACACCAAGTCGATCGCGCAGTACACCGAGAAGGCGCAGCACCAGTCGACCATCGACTTCGTCATGAACATCATCCCGAACACCTTCGTGGATGCCTTCGCCAAGGGCGACATCCTGCAGGTCCTGCTCATCGCGATCCTGTTCGGTTTCGCGCTGTCGATGATGGGCGAGCGCGGCCGCCCGGTGACGAAGATGATCGAGGACTTCTCGCACGTGATCTTCGGCGTCGTGAACATCGTCATGAAGGCCGCCCCGATTGGCGCTTTCGGCGCGATGGCCTTCACCATCGGCAAATACGGCCTCGACGCCCTGCTGCCGCTGGCAAAGCTGATGGGCTCCTTCTACCTGACCTGCTTCCTGTTCGTCGTCGTCGTGCTGGGCCTGATCGCCAGGTTCACCGGCTTCTCGATCTTCAAATTCATCGCCTACATCAAGGAAGAACTGCTGATCGTGCTGGGCACCAGCTCCTCGGAGAGCGCCCTGCCGGCCCTGATGCGCAAACTGGAACGCCTCGGCTGCTCCAAGCCGGTGGTCGGCCTGGTGGTCCCGACCGGCTACTCCTTCAACCTCGACGGCACCAATATCTACATGACGATGGCGGCCCTGTTCGTGGCGCAGGCGACCAATACCGACCTGACCCTGACGCAGGAGCTGACCATCCTGGCGGTGGCCATGCTGACCTCGAAGGGCGCATCGGGCATCACCGGCGCCGGTTTCATTACCCTGGCCGCGACCCTGGCCGTGGTCCCGACCATTCCGGTGGCCGGCATGGCCCTGATCCTCGGCATCGACCGCTTCATGAGCGAAGCGCGCGCGCTGACCAACTTCGTCGGCAATGGCGTCGCTACGGTCGTGGTGTCGAAGTGGGAAAAGGAGCTGGACACGCAGCGCATGGACGACGTGCTGCACAACCGCGTGCCGCTCGAAGGCGGCAAGGAGCTGGAGCCGGTGCGCGCCGCCGCCTGATCCTCCCCGCCCCAATGCACAACGCCGCTGCTTCGCCAGCGGCGTTTTTTTTGGCTGTGTTCGCGCTGATTGCGCTTTTGCAGCTGCCTCTACCTAT